>NC_019978.1:331156-662313 GCF_000328625.1 Halobacteroides halobius DSM 5150
TCTGATGAACAACAAGTACAAATTGAGCAAGCTGCTAAAGAAAATAATTAGTTTACGCAAATCTTCCCCTAGTTGGGAAGATTTTTTGTTATAGATTTGAATTTGTAAAATTATAATAATTAGTATATAATCATTGATAAAAGACTATTAGGAGGAGTAGAGTATGCAACGGAAAGATTTATTTAATATGCTAAAAAATTATAAAGTAAAAGCTGTAGAACGTAAAGAAAAATATGATTTAGAACCTCGACCATTAACTAAAGAAGAGACACATTCAGTAGTTAAAGGATTAACTTTAGAAGGACTTAGAGAAGAAGAATTTACTATTTTTTCAACTGAGAGAGTTGATCAATTATTAATCAGGTTATTATCTGAGGAAGTAAGAAGGGGTACATTTCCTTCATCATATGCTAAAGCTAAGGGGCTAGCAAAGTTTGTAGCAGGGGAATTAGAAAGTGATTATTTAACTGCTCAAGAAGCTCTTGATTTATTAGCTAAAATGAGAGGTGGCGCAGCAACTAAGGAATTAATTGAACTGGCTGCTAAAGGATTTTTTGTAGAAGAGATCATTGATATTTTAAAGGATACAGTCTTAGTTAATCAAAATGAATTTAAGCGAGTAGCTAAGTTAGCTAAAAAGGAAGAAGAATTTAAACAAGTAATAAAAAGTTGGGCCAATCGTGAGTTTGCTAAGGATTGGGAGTTAGAAAATAGCTACCAAGGCTTATCAATTAAAGTTGGAGATAATCTAACTACAGGACATTTAAGTCCATCTAAGAATGCTGATAGTAGAACTGACCAACCATTACATGCTCAATTTATAATGGATGGTCGAGAAGATGAGGCGGATTTTTTAGAAAGATTGGCTAAGTTAAAAGAGGAAAGTGCTGATATCTTTTTTGTAGCTGGAGAAGCTTTAGGTGAAGGTTCTTCTCGTAAATCAGCTACCTATACAATGCTACAAATATTAGGTAAGCCGGTAGCAGGTGAACCAGAGAAGAAAGAAGGGGGCGTTGTAATTGCTAAAAGTATGGCTCCTATTTTTGAGAATTCTTTAATTGCTTCTGGTATTTTACCTGTAAAATGTGATACGGATGGTATAGATGAAGGTGCTAGTTTAGAGTTGGATCTAAGAAAAGAGAAACTTATTGCTGATGGAGAAGAAATAGAGATTGAATTACCTATCCAGTATAATTTAGATAAAGTAGCTGCTGGTGGTATGACTTATTTTGATGCTGGAAATGAACTACAACAATGGGCAGTAGAGTATTGTCAAGAGCAAGGAATCGAATTTAATGAAGATAGATTACCAGCTAAAGCAACTCCAGCTGATGAGAAACCACCTCAAACCTTGGCCCAAAAGATTGTGGGGAAAAATAGAATTGATGGTAAGGATACTATTTTACCAGGAGAAACTGCTACTGTTAGAATTAGAGGAGCTTACTCTCAAGATACAACAGGGCCAATGACTTTAGATGAGTATCAGTCTATGGCAGGAGGAGACTTTGGAGCTGAATTTGTAGTTCAATCTCTATGTCATACAGGTGAATGTCCATCTAGTGAAGCTAGAGATAAGCATAAATTTATGCGAGAATTTGTTACTGACCGGGGAGGAGTCTGTTTAAAGCCTGGAGAAGGAATTATTCATACAATTGGTAATCGCTTCGTATTACCAACAGATGTAATTGTAGGTGGTGATTCTCATACTAGAACACCAACTGGTATTTCATTCCCAGCTGCTTCAGATATTGTAGCAGGGGTAATGAAGTATGGTAAGCAAGATTTAACCATGGATGAATCCGTAAGAGTCGTTTTTAAGGGGGAGCCTAAGGAAGGTATTACAGCAAGGGATTTAATTTCAACTTTAGTTGTTTATGCTGAAAAAACAGTAGGTAAGGATGTCTTTAATGGCCGGATTATTGAAATAGAAGGTGTAGAATTCTTAGACCATGATGAAAGATATATTTTAACTAATGCTGTAGCAGAAAGAAGTGCTTCGGCAGGAGTTATACCAGCAGATGAGGTTACATTAGAAGCTATTGCAGATAATTTAGAATATCTAAAATCTAGACCAGACTCTAATAGTAATCCTTCAGTTAAAAGGGCTAGTAAAGCTTTAGAGGACTTTTTAGCTGATCCTACTCTTTTAAAAGCAGATGAAGATGCTAATTATGCTGCTACGATTGAAGTTCCTTTAGATGAAGTAAATAAGCCTTTAGTGGCTAAACCACATCATCCAGATAATGTAGCAGATTTAGATGAAGTTGGTGGGGTTGAACTTGATGAAGTTTTTGTAGGTAGTTGTGTAGGTGGAGATATAGAAAGCATTAGAGCAGCAGCCCGGATTGTAGAAGGAGCACAGGTTAATCTAGATGTTAACTTTGTTGTTTCACCTGCATCCTTAGATATTTATAATCAATTAGCTGAAGATGGTAGTTTAGCTAAATTGACAGCTGCAGGGGCTACAGTAATTATGCCTGGATGTGGTTTATGTATGGGTAATAAACGAAGAATTGGTTCAGGGGCGACTGCTTTAACTACAACCACTCGTAATTATCAATCTAGAATTGGCCCAGCTGATTCTAAAACTTATTTGGGGAGTGCTTATGTAGCAGCTATGGCAGCTATTTTAGGTAGAATCCCAACAGCAGAAGAATATTTTAAGATGTATTGTTAATAAATTTTAATTTTTTGCTTCCCTCTTGCTTAAGCAGGAGGGAATTTTAATATAAACTTGTAGGCTTATAGTTGAGAATATATTAAAAGGAGAGTAGGTTTATTTGATTAGGTAGGTTTTGGAAGTCAATGATTAACTGAGGTTGATTATCATTAGATATGATTTTGGCGACTAAGTTACAATTATTATTAAAATTAGCGATTAGTTTTTCTTGTTGATAAGTAACCTTAAGACTTGTAGGTAATTCTAATTTAGTAAAATCTGCAATAACTGTTTCTGGTTCAGGAATAATTAAATAATAAGGATTTAAGCCTACTAGCCATTTGAACATTTGTTGGACTGTCCTTTTTCGTTTGATTTTATTTAAAATTTGTTGTAAATTAAGAAGTAGTTCATGATTAATTTTAATTTCTGAATTTTTAAGATAGTGATTTAGTTCAGGAATCATTTTTAAATTATCTTTTAATTGTTGAGTATCTATTTGTTGTAAACTAGTAGTGTTATTTGTTATCTTTAAATTGATATCTGAGGGGTGATTTCCTTTATATAAGGTAATTCTTAAATTAATTTGATTATCTTGGGGTTTGATTTCTGGTAAACGGTCAATAATTAATTTAGTTAGTTTAGATGATACATATTCAGATTGTAGCCAGGTTAATATCTTTTCACCAAAATCACTATACTTATTTTGAACTGTAGTTGGTAGATTTTCTAATTTTTTATAATCTCTCTGTTGCTCTAGTTTGGTTCGTTTAGTATACTGAAAGATAAAGTTATTATCTTTACTTAAACTAAACTCTTCAATTTTTTTACAGATAATAAACTCCAATAAATTATGATCAGTGATTTGGATGCTTTCTTCTAAAGATTTTTGTAAGTGTTCAAAGCCTACTTCTGTAACAAAATATTCTTCATTTTGCTGATGAACCAAATTTTTATTCTGCCCAGTAAATTGCTGGAGGTGATTTTGTAATTCATCATATTGAAGATTAAAGAAATTAGTTAAGTCTTGAATAGAAAAACTTTTACTCACATTAATCCCTCCTCTATGATTATTATAGCAATTAATAATGAAACTGCAAACACTTTGCTTTAATTATATAGTTTTTTTAGTAGATGTCAGGGAGGATTATTAGAAAGGATGATTATAATTAACTTTATAATGGTTTTTAATCAAACATTGGTTTTATTTCTATTACTAATGGTTGGATTTACAATTAGAAGGCTAGAGATTGTTGATGATAGTCTGAAACAGAATTTAACTAATTTGATTATCTATGTTACTCTACCAGCTCTATTAATTGATTCTATGAGTTATCAATTTAGTTTAGAGCGGTTAACACAATTAGGTAGTGTATTTATTAATGCTGTGTTAGTCTATTTATTAATGATAATTATTTCTTATATAGTGATTCATTTTTTATCTGTAGAACAAAGATTTAAGGATGTCTATCAATTTATATTAATCTTTGGTAATGTAGGTTTTATGGGGTATCCAGTGATTGAAGTAGTTTATGGTTCAACAGAGGGAATCTTTCTAGCTGCTATTTATAATTTAGTCTTTCATCTTGTGCTATGGACGTTAGGTATAATGATTATGAGTCGTAGCCAAGAAAATGGACAAAACCTATCATTGCAGGGTTTATTAAATCCAGGAGTTATTTCTATAACAGTTGGTTTTTTATTATTCATATTCTCAATTGAGTTGCCTAAGCCTATTACTTATTCGTTAGAAATGTTAGGGGAAACAACAACCCCATTGTCGATGATTGTAGTTGGTTCTATTTTGGCCCAGGTACAGATAAAAGATATTATTTACAACTCCAAATTATGGTTAATAACTTTAATTAGATTATTAATCTTACCACTAACCACTTTATTAATTTTACAGAATTTCAATCTAGATCGATTAATTTTAGGAGTAGTAGTTATTTTAACGGCTATGCCTGCTGCAGCTAATACGGCTATTTTTGCTCAGGAATTTGGAGGGGATGAGGCATTAGCATCTGAAGGAGTATTTTTAACTACTTTGCTATCAATATTTACTATTCCTTTAATTGTTTATTTGCTTTAAGGAGGGATTTTAATGTTTAAGGAAAAATCAGGTTATCTATTTATTATATTAGCAATGTTAATTTGGGGTAGTATTGGGATAATAGTGCGTTTAATCCCTTATTCAGCAGAATTGATTGTCTTTTATAGAGTATTCTTTGCATTTCTTTTTTTGTTATCTGTAGCAGTAATTAATAAAAAGAGTTTTAAATTAGAAAAGCTAAAAGAGAATAAATTATTATTGCTAGGAAGTGGAGTTGCTTTAGCCTTAAATTGGATCTTCTTCTTTCAAGCAGTCAAAGCCACTACAATTGCAAATGCTACTTTAATTTACTATACTGCACCTATGATAGCTACTTTATTATCTAGCTTATGGCTTAAAGAAACTTTGACTAAACAAGGGATAATTGCTTTAGTATTAAGTTTTATAGGAGCGGTTATTATATTTTCTAAGGGAGATATTAGTTTGAAGCTAAGTGGTTGGCAAGGGATTAGCTATGGGCTAATAGCAGCCTTTTTTTATGCTTTGTTTACAGTATTTAATAAATTTATTATAGATTTATCATCTTATTTACTAACTTTAATCCAAACAGGGATTGCTATTTTAATGTTAGCTCCATTTGTTTTGGATTATCAGCAACCTGAGGGAAGTTATTGGATATTATTAATTTTATTAGGGGTTGTACATACTGCTCTAGCGTTAATATTATACTTAAAAGGGTTAAGCTTAAGTAAAGTACAGGATGTAGGTGTATTAAGCTATTTAGACCCTTTAAGTGCTATTCTATTAGCCTTTATATTTTTAAAGGAAATTCCTACAGTAACAACTTTATTAGGGGGCGGATTGATTTTAGTCAGTAGTTATTTGGTAATTTCTAATTAAATTATATTTTGGGAGGATAAGGTATGAATCAGAATTTAAATCATAGGTTACTAGTTATTTTAGCTTTTATGGTGATTTTAGTTTTTGGAATCTTTACGAACTTAAGAGGACAAGTAAATCCATTGATTCAGCAAGATTATAAGATTGATTATTCGCAGTTGGGGTTAGTTTTAGGTTTTTTCTCGGGGGGAAGTATTTTAGCTACTTTTTTTGGTGGAACTTTAATTCAAAAGTATAATTTAAAGGTTATATTTTGGAGTGGATTATTAATTCAGAGTTGTGGATTAATATTTATTGGTTTTATAGATAGTTATTATCTATTATTAATAGTTATGGTAATTATGGGAGTAGGTTTAGGAACTTTAAATGTTTCTGGAAATACTCTTGCTTCCCATGTATTTACTAAAAATAAAGGACGGATGATGAATTTATTTCATCTTTTCTTTGGCATTGGTGGTATGATAGCTCCTCAGTATGCTAATCAAGTCTTTAAGTTAGGTTTCAGTTGGGAAGCAACCTATTTTCTAGGAGTAGTACTGGTTATTATTTTATTTCTTTTTAGTTGGTTTTGCGATTTTCCTCAAGAAGATAAGGAGGTTAGTAGTAAAGAGATAACAATTACAGAATTACTAAGTGATTCTAAGGTTATTATCTTTGTTATAATGTTTTTGTTTCATGTTGGAGCTGAGATAGGTTTAAGTAGTTGGTTGGGGGTTTATTTAGATGATGTTCAAAATAGAACTCAAACAGAGATAAGTTTTTATCTGTCTTTATTCTTTGGGTTATTTACTTTAGGACGTTTTCTAGCTAGTGTTATTGTAGAGAAAATTGGCTATTTACGTTTAGTATTAATTAGTTCTGTAAGTGCAGCAGTTACTATTTTATTAGGTTTGCTTGGCCCAGATTCTTTTGCTTTTTTCTTTTCTTTAACTGGGCTATTTTTATCGGTTAATTTTCCTACTATACAGGCTACGATGTTTGAAGTTTTTGAGGATAATACATCATCTGTTGTTGGATTAACACTGACAGCAGGAGGGTTTGGTAATATAATATTTGCTAATTGGGTTGTAGGGCTTATTAATGATTTAGTAGGAGTGAGTATGGGACTTGGAGTATTTGTTATTTATTTAGCCATTTTAGTTAGTGCTACTTTTTATTTAAGAAGAAATTATATTTTAAAAAAGGAATGTAGTGAGGAGTAAACTTTAAAATTATGTTTAAAATTTAGCTAATTACATATCCTAATCCTAAAAGGAGGAGGATGTTAATTATGAAACTTAGAGATATAATGACTAATCAGATTTCAGCAGTTAAACCGGACTCTAGTGTTAGTGATGTTGCTTCTGCAATGAGGGATCATAATATAGGTTCAGTCCCAGTCTGTCAAGGCAAGAAGCCTGTAGGGATTGTTACAGATAGAGATATAACTATTCGAAACGTTGCAGATGGTAGGAATGCTAATGCTCGAGCTCAAGATGTTATGTCTAAAGATTTAGTATGTGGAACTCCGGATATGGATGCACAAAAAGCTGCTGAAATTATGGGTGCCAACCAGATTAGAAGATTACCAATTGTAGAAAATGAAGAAATAGTAGGAATGGTTGCTTTAGGTGACTTAGCTGTTAGTAATAAATTAGAAATGGAAGCTGGAAACGCTTTAACTTATATTTCTACACCTAGTAAACCTACTGAATAAATAATAGCTTGGCCCTCTACAATTCTGTGGAGGGCTTTTTATATTAGTTATAATATTAAGAAGGTTTTTATTTCTAATTATAGAATTACAAAAGGTAAGGATAGTTTAATAGAACGGGGGGGTAAAATGAACAAATTAAAAGATTTTTTTAGTAAGGGATTGAATAATGTACTTAACTTATTTAAAAAAGTGGCTAAAAAAGTTAATTTGGACAAAATTGGTTTAAGCAAAATTCTATCTAAGCTTAGTGTTGTTAGAGGTTTAGAATTTGGTTTTGCTTTGATTTTAATTATTATTTTATTAGCTGGAGGAATAGTTTTTTATAATACTTATCAGATTAATCAAGAAATCAAATCGATTCAACAAGAGATTGTACCAGCAGTTAGAATTAATGAAAGTATCTTACGTGATGTTGATAATAAAGTAGTTAGAGTTTATCGGTGGTTGGCAGGTATAGGTTCTTTTAGTCCCACTCGTAATAACATGGTTAGTGGTGAGATTGATGCAATTAGAAGTTATATCAAAAGCAATAAAGGAATTAAAAAGTTAGATAAATTAAAAAAGTTAAATCAGCAGTTAACTGCCCAAGGAATTAAGCTAAAAAAGACAGAGCCTAATTCTTATGAAAGAAGGTTACTTAGTTCTAAAATAGACCAGACTAGTTTCAAGATTAGATTAGCCAATGCCTCTTTAAGTAGCTATAATATGAAGCGATTAAATAATAATGTTAAAAAAGTGATGAATTATAGTCAACAGATTAAAAATCGCATTATGATTATGGGGGTAATTATTTTATTACTTCTATTAGGTTTAGGATTTGCTATTGTAAGAAGAGTTAGTAAAGTTACTTATGAAGTTAAAGATAAAACTAAGCAAGTATCTAATAAGGCTGATTCGGTATCTAATATTGCTGATGAAATGAAGAAAACAGCAGATCAAGTAGATGAGAGATTAACTAATGCTTTCGGTTCTATTCAAGATTTAATGAATAGTAATGATGAGGTAGCTAAAGCAGTAGAAGAAGTTTCAGTAGCAATCCAAGAAGTATCAGTAGGAGTTGAAGAACTATCTAATCAGGCAGAGAGTATTTCAGAGATTGGAGAAGAAACATATCAAGCATTACAAAAGACTGATAAAAGAATTGAACGAGGAAATCAATTTGTGCATAGTACTGCTGATACAATGCATCGTTTACAAGAAAGTGTTAGCCAAATTAGCGAAATATCAAATAGGATTATTAAAATAACTGATCAAACTAATTTATTAGCTTTAAATGCAGCTATCGAAGCAGCTCGAGCTGGTGAACATGGACAAGGCTTTACAGTTGTAGCCGAGGAAATTAAGGATTTAGCAGATGAAAGTATGGAAGCAACTAAAGAAGTTCAAGCAATTGTCCAAGAAGTAGAGTCAGCAGCTGAGGAAGCAGTTACTGCAATGGTATCTGATGATGGCACAAATGATAGTATTGTGGAGATCTTTGATGAAATAAATCAAATGTCTACTAAAGTTACAACTAAAATGAAACAAGTTAAAGATAATGCTGATACTCAAGCAGCGGCTAGTGAACAAGTGGGGGCGTTGGCTCAACAAATCTCTGCTTCTAGTCAGGAAGTTTCGGCTCAAACACAAGAAACTGTATCATCTACTGAACAGATGAAGGAATTAATGGAACAAATCACAATAAAGAATACTGATTTATATCATAAGATAAATAATCAGGTTAATAATGCTCAAGAACAAATAGAGTTAATTGAACGTGTTGTAGAAGCTAATAAAGATTTGAATAAGCAATAGTAAGAGGTTATTTAAAGAGTTCCCTAATTAGGGAACTCTTTTTTTGGATCATCTTAATTATATTTACCTGTTGCAGATGTAATTTCTTTTACTTATAATAATACTATGGCAAATTATATTTGTTTAATCACTTTGGAAGCAGTTCCAAACTTATTGTTAAAGAAGGTGTTTAAAAATGGAAAATAGTTGTAAAATGGAGAAGTTTAGTCATCAGATTGAAAAGAACTATAAGGTCAATTTTTATGCTAATATTTTTGATGGTTCTTTTTTTGCCTTAGGGATGGGATTTGTCTCACTTAGCACTATCTTGCCTTTATTTGTTAAACAGTTGACAGATTCTAAATTTTTAATTAGCTTAATTACAGCAACATTAATGTTTGGGGCCAATATCCCCCAGTTATTTGCAGCTAGGAAAATAGAAGGTCTGTATCGTAAGAAAAAAGTAGTACTTTTATTAGGATTGTTGCAAAGATTACCTTGGTTATGTTTAGCTATCCTGACTTATGTATTAACCCCAGAATATCAAAATTGGCTACTGGTTATCTTTTTTGTCTGTTGGGGTTTATATAGTGTAGCCGGAGGATTAGTTGGCCCAGCTTGGTTTGACCTAGTATCAAAGGTTATACCGGTTGATCGTAGAGGTAGATTTTTTGGTTACAGAACTTTTTTGAGTAGTATTTTACAAGTTCTAGGGGCATTAGGAGCTGGTTATATTATTAAGAGTTTTAATTTTCCTTTTAGTTTTACAGTTCTATTTACTTTAGCTTTTATTGCATTAATGATATCCTACTTATTTTTATTAGTAATTAAAGAACCGGCTTATCCAACAGTTAATCAAAAACAAGGATTTAGAGAATATTTTAAGAAATTACCAATGATTTTAAAAGAGAAGGTTAATTTCAGAAATTATTTGTTATGTGTCTTTTTTATTCAGTTTATTGGTATGTCTAATGGATTATTTACTGTAGCAGGTATTGAAAGGTTAGGACTAACTGATAAGATAGCTAGTGATGTAGTGGGTACTTTTACTATATTATTAATTGTTAGTCAGAGTTTAACAAATATATTTTGGGGGCATGTTAGTGATAGATATGGTCATAAATTGGTGATGACTCTATGTGCTGCTTTTAACTCTATTGGAGTTTTAATTGCTTTATTCGCTCAAAGTATTATGGCTTTTTATTTTGTTTTTATTATAACTGGTATAGCATTAGGGGCACAGAAGGTATCATTTTTAACTATTATTCCTGAGTTTTGTAACCCTGAAGAACGTCCTACATATGTAGCTATTACCAATACTGTATCCGGATTAACAATAGCTTGTGTTTCTTTATTAGGGGGATTATTAGCTGATTTATTTAATTATCAAATAGTTTTTGGTATATCTTTTTTAATGGTTGCTATTGGAGCAGGTTTATTGCTTACTAAAGTGTATGACCCTCGAGATATAAGTTAAGAATAAGTTTATAGCTTAAAGAAGTGATCATAATTAAAGTCTTTTTTAGGCATGTATTCTCCACTAGTACTATCAAACTCATAATTTTTAGTTAGGTCAAAACCGGATTGTTGACGTTTGATAATTTTTTGTAAAGTATTAATTAAATGATCTATTTCTTTAGTTGTGTTATAGCTACCAAAGCTGATGCGAACTAAGCCAGGTTTTTGGGAATAATCTTCTTGAGCAAGAGCTTTTTTTGATTGATTGATCTCTTTATCTGTTAATCCTAGTAGATAATGAATATAAGGATGGGCACAAAAGCAACCATTTCTAACTCCAATACCAGCTTCATTAGCTAAGATAGCTGCTACTAAAGAATGAGGAATTGATGTAATATTAAATGGAATAACGCCAACTTGTTTTTTAGCATTACCAGTCTTCATAGCTCCATAGAGTTTAACTTCTTCTAGTTGTTGTAGTTGGTCTAGAGTATAGTTAAGAAGTTTATTTTCATGTTTAACTATTTTTTTAAAACCTATTTTTTCTAAGAATTTTATAGTGGCACCTAAAGCTACAGCACCAATTATATTAGGGGTGCCTGCTTCTTCTTTGTCTGGGAGGTTGGCCCAAATTGTATCATCTAAGGTAACTGCTTTAATAGTTCCTCCTCCACTATAATCGGGACCTTGTTGTAAGAAAGTATCTTTAGGGCCAACTAAGACTCCAGTACCAAAAGGAGCGTACATTTTGTGAGCTGAAAAAGCTAAATAATCAATATGTTCTGGATTATTATTTGATTTTATATCAATTGGGCGATGAGGTATTAGTTGGGCTGCATCGACTAGTAGTTGACTATTATAATTATGAACTACACGAGCTATTTTATGGATTGGATTAATATAACCTGTTACATTAGAAGCTCCACAGATTGCTACTAGTTTAACTCTTTTTCCGTATTTTTCTAGTTTAGACTTTAAGTCTGTCAAATCTAGTCTACCATTTTCATTTAATTGTAGATAGATAACTTTAGCTTTATTGCGCCAAGGTAGAATATTAGAATGATGTTCCATTAAAGTAGTAATTACAATATCACCGTCTGATAAATTTAGACTATAAGATAATTTATTAATTGCTTCAGTAGTATTTTTAACAAAGATAGTAGTATTTTTATCCTTATCTGCTCCTATGAAGTTAGCCACTATGTTATGTACATCATCATAAATTTTAGTAGCAATTTGTGATTTAAAGCCAGCTCCGCGATGAACATTAGAATACCAATGTAAGAATTTTTTTACTTTATAATAACTTACTTTAAAAGCAGGAGTGCTAGCAGCATTATCAAAATTTACATATTTAGTAAAACCGTTATTCATTAAAGGAACTTGTGTATCCAAACCAATTATTTCTTTTCTGATTAAAGAAGCAAATGATCTTTCAAACATATTTTCCCTCCCTCTTGTAAGTTAAACTAGCTCTCTTATACTCACTCATTCTTAGAATTTGAGTTTTTAATAAACATTTTTCCATTAGACAAATAGATATTAATTGAAGATAAATAAATATTTGGAATATCTTTGATAAACTATACCTAAAAGAGAATTTAGCATTTTTAAATATGGTCGCCAAATTAGATCTCCACAAATACCATGGCAGTTTAACCTCCCATATCTCGCAGGGTCTACGCCCCTAAATTCCTTCGTTCTACCTGTCCATGGGTGGAGGCTGGATATGCTCCTTAACTGGGTCATGCCCTTATGGAAAAATTCTTTCCAGCTTCTCCTGGCTTCGTTTATTAAAGTACAATTCCTATAATGAATAAAGCTAAAAGAACCAATATATAAATTTGATTTACTTACCTTTAAGCAGCATTCTTCACATTAGGTCTTTTAATATCATTCAACATCTTTTTCCCATCGTATTCTACTTGCTTTCTACCTAATGTAAAAAGAACTCGGATTAATTTACAACACAAAACTATCAGAGATTGTTTTTTCTTAAGCGGGTTTTCACGACGAGTAGTATAATATTTATGCAATTGTCTAAATTCATCATTCTGTGCCACCAGAGGCATTGCTACCCTATACAATAAAGCTCTTAATTTGGGACGTCCTCGCTTTGTTATTTTGGTTTCCCCCTTATGCTTACCTGAGCTATTTTCTTTTAAGTTTAAACCCGCCAAACTTATAATTTGCTTTGGATGTTCATAATCCCACAAATCACCTACTTCTGAGATGAAACCTGCTATTGTTTTAACTCCTACTCCATCTACTGTCAGCATTTTTTCAACCCCAGGTATCTTTTCTAACAACTTTTCTACTTTCTCCATTAAAACTTCTAACTCTTCGTTTATAAAACAATATTGTTTTATATGATAGCTAATCTCTTCTTTCCCCATCTTAAATCCTTCGGTTACACCTATTGACCTCACAGCTGCCTTTTTTAACTTCTTAGCTCTCTTTATTCCCACACCTCTTTTAATACCTTCTTCTCGCCATTTAGCTACTATTTCTTCTGCTTCCATCTTAGCTATCTGATCTGGATAAGGAAAATATTTTAAAGTAGCTAACGCTGCTTTTCCAGTCCAATCTTTAAATACTTCATTAAATTCTGGAAAATATATATCTAACCAACGCATTACTCTGTTTTTCACTCTGGTTAAATCTTGCGTTAGCTTTTCTTTATGCGTCATAGCTACTCTCATTTCCGCATAAATTCCTTCAGGAATATTTGGTTCAGAAAAGCGACCATCTTTAACCAATTGAGCTATTACTTTGGCATCTTTAACATCATTCTTTGTTGGATTATTATCATCTAACTCTTTCGATTTCTTTACATGATGAGGATTTACTAGTACTAGTTTTATTTCTTCTTCTGTGATGAATTGAGCTATATTTAGCCAATAATGACCTGTTGGCTCCATTCCTATAACTACTTCTTCTTTCTCATTTTCTATTTTAACTTTCTTAATCCAATTTAAAAGTCTTTCTAAACCATTCTGAGTATTCTTAAATTTTAATGGTTTATCATATTCAATCCCCCGATAGTTTTGGGCTCTCGCTACATGTTGCTTCTTGGCAATATCAATTCCAATTACTAAAGTTGTCGATTTAATTTGCTTAATCTTCTTATTTTGGGTATAATTCATTTGTCGGCCTCCTTGGTATTTGGTGTCTGCAACCAAAATTATACCAAGGAGTTCTTTTTTTGTCGAATGTCATATTTAAACCTAACAGGAATGCTCCTTATTAAGTGATTACTTTTAGTATATGATATTACCTAAGTTATTGTGTAATGGTGAATAAAAGATTGAGGATCGGTAATACTAAGCACAGGTAAAAAAGGAGGTAATAATAATGAAAGTTGAAGTTGATAAGGGAGCATGTATTAGTTGTGGGCTATGTGTTAATAGCGCAGGAGAAGTATTTAGCTGGGATGATAATGAAAAAGCTAAAGCTATTAGTGGAGATGTTCCTAGTGATTTAGAAGCAGATGTTACAGCAGCTGTAGAAGGCTGTCCTACTGATGCTATTATGGAGAAGTAGAATAAAAAAAAGGCGCCTTAAGGCGCCTTTTTGTTATAATTCTATCTTTAATTGTTTGTTGATTTTTTTATAGGTTCTAGCTACAGTAGAGGCACTAACTTCGTATCTCTTTCCTACATCGCCTTGAGTTAAATTAAGATCTACTAAGCGATTAACTAGGTATTCTAATCCGGCGGCCCAACTTGTTGCGTTTCCTCTAATTGAATCAGATTTTTCCTTGAATTTGCGCCATAGTTCTAAGCTAACATTTACTTCAGGAAGAGTTAGTTTTTGCTTCATCTTTTCGGTAGCTATTTTTTCTATTTTATCTGTTGGTTCTATATTATCATCTAATGTAATTTTAAATCTATTCTTTAATTCTAATAATGAATTATGTAAGTTTGATTCTTCTGTTGAAATTAATTCTTCTGTAATATTATCTAATGAAAGGTGGTCTTGTACCAATTCAATAATTTTTTGATCATAATTATCGTCATTTTGTCTTAATTTTAATTGTTGAATTTTACTTGGGATAAGGGAGATAAATAAACTATACTCTTGTATAAATTTATTCCAATATGATGTCTTATTTGTTGATTCATAAGCAGTTTGCAAATAATTAATAATATTTATAACTTGCTCTTTTAAATCATTGACTACTTTTCCTAAAGTACCTATAATTTGATATGTATTCTTTATTTTAGCTATACGAGTAAAAAGGATATCATGTTCATTAGCCATTTCTGTAAGAGTATCTGTTTTAGATACTATAAAAGTCTCATTTTCCCATAAATCTTTCAAATGATAACCTTCTTTGTCTATTTTTTTTACTTCGTAAACTCCTAAATTTAAATCTATTAATCGTTTAAGGACTCTTTTTTCTCTTCTGTTTAATTGATTACTATATTTTTCTGCAAATAATTTGATTAATGTTTGGTTCTCTTTAATTGGATAGTCAAATAAAATAATATTAGTTAAATTGGCGGCTTCCCCTTGGGCCAACTCCCTACTATGACCATAGTTCATTAATTTACGATAGTCTTTTTTTAATTCTCTAGTTTCTGACCGGAATTTTTCAGAAAAATTAATTGCTTTATTAATAACATTTTGTTTAGCATTATTATATAAGCGTTGAGTTTTTTCTTGAGGCAAGCAACATTTTTTATACTTTTGTTCACTTCCACAAGGACATGGTTCGTTTCTACCTACTTTAGACATAATTTTCCCTCCATATATCTTGATTTTAGCAAGATTATTGTATCATAATTAATTAGGTTTGTCTAAATTTTTGGTATTTTGTTTTAGTATTAAAGATAGAAAGGAGTAGTATAATGAAATTAAAATCTAAAATTAACCAATACGCTACTAAATTAGGAATAGATAAGATAGGGATAACAACTACTGATGATTTTAGTAGACTTAGAGATTTTTTATATAAGATGAGAGAGAAAGAGTTTTTATCTAAATTTGTAAAGAAAGATTTAGAACTGATTACTGATCCTAAAGAAGTACTATCAAATGCTAAATCAGTAATAGTCTGTGCTATTTCTTATCAAGTAGATGATGTTTATATAACTGAAAGTAAAGAAAAAACAACAAAAGAATTAAGGGGGAAGTTATCTAGATTTGCTTGGGGCCAAGACTATCACCATGTATTAGGAAAAAAACTAGATAAGTTAGTTCAATTTTTACAAAGAGAAGAAGAAAATTTAAAAGCTAAAACTTTTGTTGATACTGGGCCAACAATAGATCGTGCTTTAGCTAGGAGAGCTGGAATAGGCTGGCAGGGTAAAAATTGTAGTATTATTAATCCTGAGTATGGCTCTTGGATTTTTATAGGTGGAATTATTACTAATTTAGATTTAGAGATTGATCAACCTATAGAAGATCAATGTGGTGATTGTAGAAAATGCTTAGATGCTTGTCCTACAGGTGCTTTAAAGGCTCCTTATACATTAGATAGTAGAAAGTGCTTAGGCTATCTTACTCTCAAGCGAGGTTATATAGATCGAGATAATCGTAAGAAGTTTGGAACTAGATTATGGGGTTGTGATACGTGCCAAGAAGTCTGTCCTTCTAATCAAGAAGTAGAGATTGGAGATCATAAAGAATTTAGACCTCAAAAATTGGCTGCTTATCCTAAGTTACCACAATTATTAAGTTTAACTAAAAGTGAGTATAGAGATAAATTCGGGCCAACTCCTATGAATTGGAGAGGAAAAAGACCAATTCAACGTAATGCAGCTATTATCTTAGGTAATCTAGGTGATAAGGAAGCTGTTCCCTATTTAATTGAAGCCTTAGAAGATCCAAAACCAATTGTACGTGCTCATGCTGCTTGGGCTTTGGCAGAGATAGGAGATGGTAGCGTAGTAGATGATTTAAAAAAGGTTTTAGTTAAAGAAAAGGAGGAGAGGGTAAAAGAGGAGGTACAAGAAGCTATTAATCAATTTTAATATATAGTTGTACTTTTAGATTGCTGAGAGAGGATTTCTCACTAAATAAATTTCTCAAAATTCGTCTAAGCTTACTTCCATAAAAATAAGGTTAAGCTAATCAAAATAGGTGATTAGCTAACCCAAACCTTATTTTTATTCCAGTTCAATAAGACTCATTAATGAAAAATTTAGGAGTCGTTGCGAAACTCTCTCCAGCAATTACTAAAGGTATTGTGGGGCTTTTGGACTGTCTTATAGTTTTTGTTCATATGCTTTGAATGAAAGGTAAAATAGATATGAATAAGCAAATCTATGATTTGGTTTATCTCATTTTACCTGGAATGAAATGAACAAAAACTATTAAAGGAAAAAGCTACACAATGCCTGATTGAGAAGCGCAACTATGTATCAATAATATTTTACTTTTATAAAACAATTGTTAACAATTTAAGTTAGAGGTTGACAGTACTCCAAGAGTATTATACAATTTAAACTACAATTTATTGTAAACCTTAATATTTATTCGTTTACATAAATAGAAAAAGAGGAATGGAGGCGGATTATGTTAACTAAATTAAAGAAAAAAGTATTAGCAGGTGAAAAGATTACTAAAGAAGAAGCAATAAAGTTAGTTGAGTTAGAGGAAAGTAGAACTATGGAGTTATTAGCAGCAGCAAATCAGATTAAGAACCAGTTTATTGGTAAGAAAGTAGATTTATGTTCAATTGTAAATGCTAAATCAGGAAGCTGTTCAGAAGACTGTACCTTTTGTGCTCAATCTATTCATTATGATACAGGAGTAAGTAGTTATGATTTGTTAGATAGAAAAGATATTCTAGCTAGGGCCAAAGAAATAGGAGATAGTGGAGCAGAGCACTTTGGCATTGTAACTAGTGGTCGAGGAGTAGTTAGTGACCAAGAATTTGAGCAGATTTTAGAGACTATGAAGACAATTAAGGAAGAAACAGAGTTAGAAGTCTGTGCTTCTTTGGGAACTTTAGATCAAAAGCGGGTTGAAAAGTTATCAGGCATAGGTTTAAAGAGGTATAATCATAATTTAGAAACTTCCAAAAGTCATTTTCCTGAGGTCTGTACTACACATAGTTATGAAGATAGAGTTAAGACTGTTAGATTTTTAAAGGATAGAGATATAGAGGTCTGTTGTGGTGGAATTATAGGATTAGGTGAAGACTTTGCAGATAGAGTAGAATTAGCTTTTACTTTACGAGAATTAGATGTTGATTCAGTACCAATTAATATCCTAAATCCAGTAGCAGGAACTCCTGTAGAGGATAATGAATCGGTACCGCCGAGGGAGGTTCTAAAGACAGCGGCTATTTTTAGATTTACTTTACCTAATAAGGTAATTAAATTATGCGGGGGAAGAGAAGATAACTTACGTGACTTGCAATCCTTAAGTCTACTGTCAGGGATCAATGGATTATTAACTGGTAACTATTTAACTACTGAAGGTAGAGCTGTAGAAGAAGATATTCAGATGATTCATGATCTAGGATTGACAGAAGAATAAAGATTATTTTTTCCTTTTGCTGAGTAGCAAAGGGTTTTTTTGTGCAAATTAAAAAAGTAAAGATTTTAATTGGTTGATGTTGTAGTTTAAAGCTAAATATGTTATTATTTAATTAGATATCTAATTAAATCAAAGGAGGTATAGAATGAGTATTATCTTTGATAGAAGAAGTATTAGAAGTTATACTTCAGAGCCAGTTTCTGAAGAAGAGATAAAGTATTTATTACAAGCAGGAATGGCTGCTCCATCAGCTATGAATCAGCAACCATGGGAGTTTGTAGTAATTGATGATAGGGAAGTTTTAGATCAAATCCCAGAGTTTCATGACTATGCCCAGATGGTTAAAGAAGCTCCAGTGGTAATTGCTGTCTGTGGTAATCAGGAAGATTTAAAGTTTGATGATCCAGAAGCAGCTAAAAATTATATGTTACAAGATTGCTCGGCAGCTACGCAAAATATTTTATTAGCTGCTGAAGAACAGGGATTAGGTTCTGTTTGGTTAGGAGTTTATCCTCGAAAAAAGAGACGAAAAGATGTAAAGAAGTTGCTAAACTTACCAGATAAGGTTGTACCTATTTCTCTAGTAGTTATTGGGCATACTAATGAAGAGAAAGAAGTCAATGATAGATATTTAGAAGAGAAAGTACATAGAAATCAGTTTTGAGTTTTGAGTAGTGAGTGTGAGTTATGAGTAAATTGATTAAAAATTATGTAAGAATTTGTTTTAAACTACTGGATTAATAGGTTTTGAACTTTAATTGTACATTGTGAATTGTCAATTTTAAATTATATTAAAACTGGAGGGGTTTAAATGCCAATTATTAATCTTAACGGGCCAAAGTTAAGCACAGCCAAAAAGAAGGAGCTAGTCAAAAGGTTCACTGAGGTAGCTAGTGAAGTAATAGAGCTTCCTGAAGAAGCTATTATAGTTGAAATTAATGAGATGCCACCTGAAAATGTTGGAGTCGGAGGAGAACTATTATCAGAAAAAGAAGATAAGTAACTTTTAGGTTGAGGCTAAGGTCAACTATAAAGTCTAGAGAGTTTGGTCTAGGCCTTAGTCTTAATCTTCACCTTGATAAATAATTTTAAGCCATATAAGGGGGATTAAGTAATGACTAGTGATGTATATTATTCTAATATGAGGACTAGAGATAAAAAGAATAATCTGGTTAATAAGTTATCAAGATTATTTAAGAAAGCTGGATTTGAGGGAATGATCGATAAGGATGATTTATGGGCAATTAAGATTCATTTTGGTGAAAAAGGAGGCAATGCCTTTATTCGTCCTATGTTTGCCCGAAGGATGGTTAAAGAAATTAAAGAGCAAGCAGGAAGTCCATTTCTAACTGATGCTAATACTTTATATTCTGGAGCTCGATCTAATGCTGTTGATCATTTAAATACAGCTATTGCTAATGGCTTTGGTTATTCTACAGTATTAGCCCCATTGGTTATTGCTGATGGACTTAATGGTAAAAACTTTACTGAAGTTGAGATTGATGGAGAACATTTTGATTTTGTTAAAATTGGCTCTGAAGCTATGCAGGCTGATGGAATGATTAGTATGGCCCACTTTAAAGGACATGAATTAACTGGTTTTGGTGGAGCTATTAAAAATGTAGGTATGGGACTTGGTAGTCGTAGTGGTAAACAAATGATGCATACGGTAGTAGAACCGCAGGTTAATATTGAAGATTGTATTGCTTGTGGTAAGTGTGCAGAGTGGTGTGCTCATGATGCTATTGTTGTTGAAGAATTTAGTGAGATTAACTTAGACGAATGTGTTGGCTGTGGTGAATGTTTGGTTAGTTGTCCTGTTAATGTTATTTCTACTGCAGGTAAAAAGGATGCTCCTGTTGGAGTTCAAGAGAGAATGGCAGAGTTTACTTTAGGGGCAATTAAAGGTAAAGAGGAAAAAATGGGATATATAAATTTTGTAATGGATGTATCTCCTCTTTGTGATTGTACGCCATGGTCTGACCAACCAATTGTAAGTGATATAGGTATTTTAGCTTCTAAAGATCCTGTTGCTTTAGATCAAGCTTGTGCTGATTTAGTTAATCAACAGCCTGGTAATAAACATAGTGCTTTAGAGTGCAATTATGAACCAGGTGAAGATAAGTTTAGAGGGGTTCATCCAGATGTTGATTGGGAAGCACAATTGGTGCATGGAGAAAAAATAGGTTTAGGAACTAGAGAATATAATTTAATTGAAGTATAGTAGTTATGAGTTGTGAGTTATAAAATTGATATCTAGACCATATAATTGTAATGGTTTACTTAAGGCTAGACTTAAACTAAGTGGTTAGATATCTACTATTTGATTTAAATTGTCAATTAGCAGTTGTAAATTATTAAAAGGAGGGAGAGTATGAAAGAGGTATCTTATGATCAGTATATGCAAGAAGCTACTGAAGCTTTAGCTAAGGGTGCTTTTTTAACTGTGCAAGCAAATGATGAAGTTAATACAATGACCATTGGTTGGGGAAGTATTGGCTATATTTGGGGCCAACCTGTTTTTATGGTTATGGTCAGAGGTTCCCGCTATACTTATCAATTAATTGAAAATAGTGATGAATTTACGGTTAGTATTCCTTTACAAGGAAAGATGAAAGAAGAACTAAGTTTCTGTGGTAGTAAATCCGGTAGAGATTATGATAAATTCGCAGAGTGTGATTTAACTGCTTTAGAAGGAAAAGAAGTAGATACTCCAGTAATTGATGGTTGTGATCTACATTATGAATGTAAGATAAAATTCAAACAACCAATGGATAAAGAAAATTTAGATCAAGTAGTTGATGAAGAGTGGTATGCTCAGGAAGGTTATCATACTCTTTATTTTGGTGAAATTGTGACTTGCTATACAGATAATGAGTAGAAGAAAAAACCTTAGCTTAGGGAGTTAATCTTTAAGCTAAGGTTTTAATAATTATCTATCATTTTTTGTAGAGTATCAATACAATTTATTTTTTCCTCTTTACTTAATCCCTGGAATAACTGACGGTTAATTTTATCTCCTACCTCTAAAAAAGTATTTAATATTTCCTTACCTGTATCAGTCAACTCAATGCGATTACATCTTTTATCATCAGAGCAAGTTTTTCTAGTTATATAATCTTCTGTCTCTAATTTTTTTACTAAAACAGTTACTGTTGGTTTAGTTAGAGACAATTCATTAGCTAGATCACTCAAACGCAGGCACCCTTTTTCTTTTAATAGAAATAAAGCTTTTCCTTGAGTAGGATGCAAGTCAGCAATTTTATTTCTTTTGCACTCTTTTTTTATTTCTCTAGTTAAAGTTTTATTAAGCTGTGAAATAGTGATCGCCATATCTATAGAACAGATAGAGCAAAGTGATTTCATATAATTCACCTTCTTTTAATTAGTCAATTTTAATTATATCATAAATTAAATAATAATTAAAAAATAAAAATTTTACGCTATTTTTAGAATAGTAATTTTTGTTTTTATAGATAAATTTGGATTTTGGTTGAAGATTGTAAGTTTATTTATTGAATTGGTACACTTATTGAAAAATAGAGCTACAAAGGTTGACTCTACGACATGAAATTAATGATATAATTGTTAAACTACTGTAAGTGATGGAGATGTTACAGTTAATTATAGTTATGATGAAATGAATCGAGTAGTAGATATTACTCGAAATTTAGATGAAGTAGGACAAGCTTGGAATACTCATTATGATTATAATCACTATGGTGAATTAAAAAGTATAATTTATCCTTCTGATAATGTAGTAGATTATACTTATACATTAAGAGGGTTAATGGACAAAGTAATTTATAATGGAACAGAGGTTGCTAATTATGATTATAATAAAAATGGAGCGATTGATAGTATAGCTTATGGTCATGAAACTATAACAAATGATTTCACTTATGATAATAGACAAAGATTAACTAATATTTATGCTAAACAAAATAGTACTGGACAGAAAATTTTTGAACAGACCTATAATTATGATAATTTAGGTAATGTTACCAAGGAGACTGGAACTTATGGAGGAGAAATGGGGTACCAATATGATGAAGTAGGTCGATTGAAGGCAATTGATTATCCTGGTAACAAGAGAAAATTGTTTGATTATGATAAGATAGGTAATAGGAAGAAGTTAATTTACCAACATGGTTCTGGTGAAGATGATTATTACCAATACAAAGATATCTATAATAAAAATAATAATCAACTAAAAAATTATTCACTAAGTAAATACTCTCATTATAATTACACCTATAATGAAAATGGAAGTGTAACAAGTAAAAAATTAGTCCACGGTAAGATTGGTGATAATGGAGAATTAATATCTGCAGGAGACCCTTTGCAAGAGACTACTTATAAGTATGACTTACGGAATCAACTACGACAGATAAATATTAATGGTCATCAGATTAACTTTAAGTATAATACTAAAGGTTGGCGGATTAAAAAGGATAATGGAATTAGGACAACTTATTATTTGTATGGTAAAGGACAGCAAGTATTGGAAGAAAGAGATAGAACTAATCAGTTAAATAGACTCTTTATTTATGGTCAGAATGGCAGGATTGCTAGTGTAAATGGAGAGGGAGAATTAAAGTATATAATCAGTGATCAATTAGGTAGTACCTCTGTAATTACCGATGAAGAAGGAAATGAAGTTATGAGATATAAGTACAGTCCCTTTGGTAATTTAATTAAAAGTAAAGGTAATACTGAAGACAGTTATCGGTTTACAGGTAAAGAGTTTGATAGGATGACAGGATTATACTATTATGGTGCAAGATATTATGACCCGACAATTGGGAGATTTATTAGTGAGGATCCGATTCAAGATGGATGGAATTGGTATGTGTATTGTAGAAATAATCCGTTGAAATATGTTGATCCTGATGGGTTGTGGACTATGAGATTAGGATTTAATGCGTTTTATGGAAGGATAGCTGGTGGTAACCTTGATTTTATGTTTGCAGTAGATGATAATTGGAATTTAGCTTTTATGTATGAAAAAAGTGCTGGAACTTCTATTAGTCCATCAGCAGCTACTGGGGGATTTTTTAATCTAGGATTACAAGGTTCTTTTTCTGCCAATGCTGATACGGTTTTTGACCATGAAGGAACATCTATTAATACTGGGTTTGGAGTAGGAGTAACTAAATTTTCGGGAGGATATGATACTACTATTTCACCAAAGAATGGTAGTATTACACATAATTTTTCTCTCGGTATTGGAGGAGATACAACAGTATTACCTGCATCTTTTGAAACACATACATTTGTTGGGAAAACTCATATATTATGGTCTAAAAATTTAAAGGAAGAAGCTAAAAATATAGGTAAGAAGATAAAGAATTTTTTCTTTTAAAGAGACAAGGAAATACAGAATATAGATATAACTATCCTAATTCTAGATATGATTATGAATATAGTAGCTACAATAATTATTAGATGGGGGGAGAAGAAAATGGGTTTTAAAAAATATGAAATGGGTCGTTTTTATAAATTGTTTCATTATTTTCTTAAGATATGGATTTTATTTGTGTTATCAGTTGTGTGGTTTATTGTTCTGACAGGAGAACCTAATTTAGATAATAGTATTTTTGTTTTTATTGAAGGAGCGATAATATCATTTATTGTTCATGTTATTGGTTTTTATTATATTTTTAAGGTACCAATTTCAATTTTAATCAAAGAAGATAAAATAAAGTTTAATCTTTTATTTGGGTGGGGTAAGGAATTTGATAAAGAAGATATTCATAAATGTAGTTTTTCGAAGAATTTTTTAGGTGAGGATATAAGGTTTCTAATAAAGGTAAAAGGAAAGATGATAAAATATAGAATTTTGGTTAAATGTTATAGTGAAAAAAATTATAAGAAACTTAAAGAGGAAATAACTAAATTAACGAAAAACATCAAAACTATAAACAGTAATAACAATGATTTAAAAAATATATCAAGTTTAGATTTAGAGTTAAATAATAAAATGGCTTATAAGATAATAATTTTATATTTTATAGCTAGTTTGCCTTATTTTATAGTTAACTTTTACTTTAAAATGATTACATTAATTATAGTTGGGGTTATCTTTTCATTAACTATATTTTATTCTATATTTTCTCGAGTAGCAGATAAAGTAAAATTTATTAATGGAAATATTGTTTTTAAATCCATAATTAAAACTTATGAATTAAAAGAGTGTGATACTTTAATAAAGTTAACTAAATTTTTTAATAAAGATGTAATTATATTAATTAATGATAATTTTGGTTTTTTAAAGTATTTTTTGGTTTTTATTGAGGATGAAAATAAATTAGATAAAATAAAAAATTCAAAATAATTTATTCAGATATAAGTTAGAGTGCATTGTTTCTGAACAATCAAGTATTTTTTGAAAATAATTTCATAGTCTCCAGTTAAGCAGCTTGTAATGAGATTTTCTATTTAGTCGCTTTCTTCTCTCAATTGTTTTTTGATGATTTTTTTATGCTTTTGCACTATCGTTGCATTGTTAAAAACTATAAATTGACTAATTCAATGAAATTAAATTAGTACTCAAAAACTTAATGATAGTTAAATTTTTAAAAAACAATTTCATTTCAAAATAAAACTTTTATCTTGTATTAAAAGTAAAATATAGGATATATTTCTGAACAAGATTCTATTTTACCTTAGGTTTTAAGCAATAAATTTTATCAAGTACTATTAATCCATTTATTCCAATGGAAATCGCTTTTTACAACTGACAAAATAGAATATTTTATCTTTCTAGTAAGTTTAAGTAATGTTCCTTGGAATCTAGACTCTTTCTTAAGTAATTTTAGAATTAAAAATAAAATAACAGCACTATAAATTTGGGTTAAGACAGCATTTCTATTTTGCCCAAAAAATCTTTTTATCTTTAAATGTTGCTTAATCCATTTAAAAAATAATTCTATTTGCCATCTCTTTTTATACAAATAGGCTATTACATGAGCTTCCAAATCAAAACGATTAGTTAGAATATCTATGATTTTATCTTTTCCATTTCGATCAGTAGTTTTTACTCTAACTAGTCTTGTCTCATGTTTCATTCTAGTCTCTGAAGTATGGTCGCCTAGCATTACATCAGCGTCTAATATAACATCTGCTTCTTTATCCTTAGAAGTTAGATCTAACGATCTGATGAGTTCAATTTTAGTGTTAGATTTTGCTCTAGTTACAAAGTAAATATCATTTTCTATAAATTCATCAAATATTTCTTTATCATGAATTACAGCATCACTTATTATTATATTTTCTGGAGCATTAGTATTTAAATCATATAGAGTATGAAGCTTAATTCCACCTTTAGTACTTCTAAAATTAGCCCAAGGAAATAATGATAAACATAAGCTTACTGTTGAAGAATCTAAAATTTTTACAGAACCAATTTCTTTTAATGCTTTTTTAGCCCTTTATTAGCTTTAAGCTTATCAAAGAGGTGTTGAAAAATCTCAAAGAAAATTTTATAAGTTCTATCTTTATTTTTTCGAGATAACTGAGACTTACTTATCTTAGGTAATACTTTATTTAGTTGCTTATTATTCTTTAGATCCGAAACAAAATCTTCTAGACTTTCTTTTTTAGTAAGATGAAAGTAAAGTAAATATAACAAATGAACTTCTGTCTGTTGTTAGTTTATGAACCTTATAATCTGCATTATATTTATTAATTAAACCTTTTAGAAAATTTTTATCAATAACATCTAGCAGTTTAGTTAAAAGTATGGTACAATAATTCATGATTTCAGCTCCTTTGGTTTCATGGATTTTGTACTGTGCAGGTACTTATCCATTTAATCAAAGGAGTTTTATTTTTTCAATAACTTTTTATAAAAAACGATGCAACGCTAGTGAGAAAGGATGATTTTATGAATAAAAAACAAATAATAGTTTTAGTATTAATTGTTATGATAAGTTTAACAATTTATTTAACTTTAAATTATTCTATTAACAAAACTACAAGTATGAATAATAAAAAGATATATAGCAAGTTAAAGTTAGACAAATGTAATGGGATTTATATTGGAAATTTGTTTTATAGAAATAATGAAAAAATGAAAAAAAATTATGCCATAAAAGATAAGAAAAAAATTGAAAATATTTTAAAGTTTATTAGACATGCTAAAATTGAAATAAAAAATCATACCTTCAAAGCATATCCTCCAATTACACATCAGTTAAATTTTACTATTGAGGGTAGAATGAATACCATATTTGCTAGATATTCACTAGAAACAAATCAATTATTAATACTTGATGAGGAATTTCCTGATGATATTGATAAGTCAGGGTTATTTGGTAAGATGATTATATTTAAATTAGACAGTAAATTTAAAGAAAGTATAAAGAAAAATTGATAGTATTTTAAATTTAATTAAAAGTCTAAACCTGAAGTTAAAGATATCGCATCTGTAGAATATCCTAAATTAATTCACTCATTAGGATTTGAGGTTAAAAATAGGTGGAGTACTATAGAATTTAAGTATTTATTGAATACAAACCAATTAATAATCAAAAGTGGTGAATTTTTAGATGATTTTTTTGAACTGGAATCTGAATTTGATTCAAAATTAGTTATTTTAAATTTGGATAAAAAATTTAAAAAGATTATTAGTAAGTATTACTAATTTAATTTATAGAGGGAGGAATATTATGTATTGTCCGAAATGTGGGTACGAATATCGAGATGAAATTAAAGTATGCAGTGATTGTGGAACAGAGTTAATTGAAAAGAAAGAAAATAGTAAATCTAAAGTTTTAAAGTCGAATTCTAAAAATAATGATGTTAATTTATCTATAGAAAATTGGCTTAAATGGGGAGGAATAGGATTTGCATTTTTTGGGATCTTGTTTATGTTTCCTAAATATTTTATGACTAAAACTTCTTTTGAAATTCCTTTATTTTTTAGAATATTTCAGACGTTAAGTGCAACTTTATCTTATGTTATGAAGGGAATTTTTTACTATGGAATTGGAGTTATTATTGAATTATTAAAAGAAGATAAGGAAATTAGTGATTAAGTATATACTTATTGAGGGTTAATGTATGGATTAGGAGGGGTAAATGTGCTAAGATTAAAAAATATTTAGTAATGGTATTAGTATTTTTTTAATATTCAATCCCCTACTTACCTCAGTAGGTATGGCAATGAATTTCAAACCTGCTGTTGGTGAAACAGGTGGATTACCAGGTGAAGAAATAGCAGTTAGCTCTCCAGGTGGGAGATTATACATTTGGAACTTAGATAAAAGTAATGTGCGGAATTTTCCTAAAGATTTAAAAGGATATGCAGTAACTTCACCTTTATTGATTAATCTTGATGGAGACAAGGAAGATTTTAATGAAGTGGTCGTAGTTAGTAAAAAAGACTAGGAAGAAGTTAATTTACCAACATGGTTCTGGTGAAGATGATTATTATCAATACAAATATACCTATAATAAAAATAATAATCAACTAAAAAATTATTCACTAAGTAAATACTCTCATTATAATTACACCTATAATGAAAATGGAAGTGTAACAAGTAAAAAATTAGTCTACGGTAAGATTGATGACAAGGGAAGATTAATATCTGAAGGAGACCCTTTGCAAGAGACTACTTATAAGTATGACTTACGGAATCAACTAAGGCAGATAAATATTAATGGTCATCAGATTAACTTTAAGTATAATACTAAAGGTTGGCGGATTAAAAAGGATAATGAAATTAGGACAACCTATTATTTGTATGGTAAAGGACAGCAAGTTCTAGAAGAGAGAAATGAAAATAGTGAAGTAGAGAGAATCTTTATCTATGGAGCAAATGGTAAAGTGGCTACTTTAGATAAGGAAGGTAGTATAAATTATGTAGTAAGTGATCAGTTAGGTAGTACCTCTGTAATTACAGATGAAGAAGGGAACGAAGTGATGAGGTATAAGTATAGTCCCTTTGGTAACTTAATTAAAAGTAAAGGTAATACTGAAGATAGTTATCGGTTTACAGGTAAAGAGTTTGATGGGATGACAGGATTATACTATTATGGTGCGAGGTATTATGATCCTACGATTGGGAGATTTATTACGGAAGACCCGATTCAGGATGGATGGAATTGGTATGTGTATTGTAGAAATAATCCTTTGAGGTATGTTGATCTAGATGGGTTAACTGCATTTGCAGTAGAATTAGCAGGTGCTGGTCAGGCATTTGCAGAGGGACAATTAGGTTTAGGACTTGTAATAGATCTTAAGGGAGATGTTATAGCATATACAGCAGAATCAGCAGGAGCGGGAAATGAAATAGGAGCAGAAGTAGATTTGACTTTCAAATTTAGTCCATTTGGAGATGTAGAAGATTTCAAGGGAACAGCAATATATGGTGATGGGGCATTTGACATGGGACTTTTGGATTTAGAAGGTGGATGGGAAAAAGGAACTCCCCCTAATGCTCCTTCTATCTTCACTGGAGGTATAGATTTGGGACCAACTCCTCCAGCTCAATCATTAGCAGGAATGCCGATTCCTATTTCAGCCTCTACAGGTTATTCTGGGACTCAGACTAGACAAGAATTCAATATATTTGATATGGCTAGAGCTTTTGATGATAAAATAGCTAATATGCTGGCCAACTTTTGGATTGAGAATGATTTACCTTCATTAACTCCTTCTGATTGGACAGTTAATTATGACTATGAATAATATCAAACTGAATATAAACTTTGAATTGCTTTTAAAATCTGAATCAATTTAAGGCTAGTATTATAACACTATTTCTAAGGAAATCATGAGAAATAATTGGAATAAACATTTTGAAAATATATTATTTCTTGTGATTTCCTACTAAATCTATTATCTAAAAAGGAGCTAAGAAAATATGAAGCAGTATGTTGTAGTTTTTTTATGTGTGGTTTTTATAATAGTTGGTATAATTAATTTTTTTATTAATGTTTCTTCAGAAGATCCAATGTCTATTATTGAGTTTTTATATTTTGGATTGGTTGTTTTGAGCCTTCAATATCTTGGAATGAAGATTTTATCTATATTTATGTATAAAACTGATAAAGAAGTGTATTTGGAGAGAGAAAAAATTATAAAAAAATCGGGGCAATTAATAATGTCTAGAAGATGTAGTGGTAATATTTCTAGAATGAACTATCATGGTCCAGGATTCAAAGTAATGATTTATCCAAGAGGATTAATTATTAAAGTAATGGGATTTAAACAACCTATCCCTATCTTTTTAGAAGAGATAACTAATATTAATATTAAGCAAGAGAGAATAGCTGATAAATTAGAAATAGAACATAATTCTAAAATAGTTGATTCTCCAATTGTTTTAGCAACTGGATTTTACATTAGATTTTTTACATCATTAGATGATTTTAAACGTATTAAAAAAGAGTTGAGTTAAATTTTAATCATCTTGTAGTTTCTATAATTAATAATATTGAGTAATATCAAGGAATGATAAATTATAATCAAGGAGGAGTAATAATGTTAAAGAGAATTCTCCTTGGTATTTTTTGCATTTTTTATTTTGAGATTGTTGAAAGCTATTTTTTAAATTATAAATTTACTGCAGCAGGAGTTTTTCTTATAATTGGAGGAAGCTTAGGATTGTTAGCTGATAGAATGTTATTTAGAACTGGATATAATAGAAAGAAACAAGCTATAGTTGTAAATGTAATTTTACTTATAATAGGAATAGCTATGACTGTTTACTACTTTATTAATTAAATAAGTAAATTATTTTTTTACATAAAATAATTAGTAATCAATTTTTAAATTATTTACTAGTCATTTATAGTTGTATTTCTTACAAACATTCTTTATTTCCTTATAATGGAGAGTAGCCCTTTAAGGGGAACGATTGGTAAGAATATATTTAATTTAATGGTTGTAGATATTAATGATAATAGATTATCTTTTTGGCATGCGTTTATACGTAATATTTCTAAACTCATCACTGGAGTAATATTTGATTTAGGTTATTTAATGATTGTTTTTACTTCTAAAGGACAAGCTCTTCATAATGTAATAGCTGGATGCATGGTTACTAGAAATTCAGTAACTAATGACAAATCATAATCAGGGAGGAATTGAAATGAAAAAAACACTTATATATGGACTTATATTTATAGCAGTAATAACATGGAGTACATCAACTACCTTAGCAGTTGATATGACTGGAAAGAATGGTATAGAAGTTTTTGGCCCAGGAAAACTTTTGGTTAGAAATTGGAAAAGTGATAATTTGGAATATGGTTGGTTTATTTCGGCGGGTTATTATGATGATTTAGAGATAATGATGCCTATTTGAGAAAGTTATGTCTTTAAGAAAACTAATAATGGTAAATCACGTTATTCACTGACTGGTGGCTATGTATTTACAAATAGTGAAAAACCTAATTTTCTTGGAATAGAATTATCTAACTATTGGTTGGGATTAGGAATGGAATATATTTAGGGTAAAGTAGGAATACGAGGTTTTTATGGTTTAGTTAATAGAATGGAGAAAGAGAATGGTGAGTATATAGAAAAAGCAAAATTTGCACCAAGTATTGGATTAACTTACTATTGGGGGAATGAAAATAGTGATTAGTTTGTAAAGAGGAGGTAGAGAAATGTCTGGTATAAATAACAAATTACTAATATTAGTGTTATCATTCTTAATGATATTTAATCCCCTACTTACATTAGTAGGTATGGCAATGAATTTCAAACCTGCTGTTGGTGAGACAGGGGGATTACCTGGTAAGGAAGTAGCAGTTAGTTCTCCAGATGGAAGACTGTATCTTTGGAACTTAGATAGAAGTAATGTTAATAATTTTCCTAAAGATTTAAAAGGATATGCAGTGACTTCACCTTTATTGATTAATCTTGATGGAGATAAAGAAGATTTTAATGAAGTAGTTGCAGTTAGTAAAAAAGGCTAGGAAGAAGTTAATTTACCAACATGGTTCTGGTGAGGATGATTATTATCAATACAAATATACCTATAATAAAAATAATAATCAACTAAAAAATTATTCACTAAGTAAATACTCTCATTATAATTACACCTATAATGAAAATGGAAGTGTAACAAGTAAAAAATTAGTCCACGGTAAGATTGGTGATAATGGAGAATTAATATCTGCAGGAGACCCTTTGCAAGAGACTACTTATAAGTATGACTTACGGAATCAACTAAGGCAGATAAATATCAATGATCATCAGATTAACTTTAAGTATAATACTAAAGGTTGGCGGATTAAAAAGGATAATGGAATTAGGACAACTTATTATTTGTATGGTAAAGGACAGCAAGTATTGGAAGAAAGAGATAGAACTAATCAGTTAAATAGGTTCTTTATTTATGGTCAGAATGGCAGGATTGCTAGTGTAAATGGAGAGGGAGAATTAAAGTATATAATCAGTGATCAATTAGGTAGTACCTCTGTAATTACCGATGAAGAAGGAAATGAAGTTATGAGATATAAGTACAGTCCCTTTGGTAATTTGATTAAAAGTAAAGGTAATACTGAAGACAGTTATCGGTTTACAGGTAAAGAGTTTGATGGGATGACAGGATTATACTATTATGGTGCAAGATATTATGATCCGACAATTGGGAGGTTTATTACAGAAGATCCAGTACAGGATGGGTGGAATTGGTATACGTATTGTAGAAATAATCCGTTGAAATATGTTGATCCAAATGGATTAGATACTGAATTACATGTAGAAGAAGATTCTCCAGATTATTATTATTTTACTGATTTAGGTTTTGGTGTGTATGAATCTAAGGATTTAGGATTTCATATAAATGCTAAAGCTGCAGCAAATGGTCAAAGGGTTTATAAGTTAGGCTCAGAAAACCCCTATGCTTGTCTTAGGGGCTGAATGAGCCTTTAATTTTAAGGTTCGATACCTTAAAATTAAACATTCTTTTGATTTTCGTACTTATCAATAATATATTCCATACCTTCTTCAATCAAATCATTAGCGTTCTTGTCTAACTTAATAGCCAACACTTTAATTTTTTTGTATAAATCTTCATCTAATGTAGTATTAACAGCTTTTCTTCTCATTTCCATCACCTCTAAACCAAGTATATCATATAGTTGACAACATATCAACATTATGTTATAATATAGTTAACAACATAAAAAGGAGGTGAAACTATGAGATTAGCATTTAAATTCAAACCTAATTTTAGCCATAAGCAACTAGAGATAGTTAAAGGTGCGACTTGTTGTTAAATTAAAAGTTTAGTCTAGTTATCGGAGGATAATTAGAACTAAAAGACCTAAACAGTCAAATGAGAGGGTAACGCCTTGAAGGGCTGTCGATAATACTCCGAATTGCATTAAATTAATTAAGTAATTTAATGTAATAAGCTCGGTGAAGTCGGGTGAGATTAACTCCTAATTCAATCTTCTGATTGAAAGGAAATGTACCTAGAGGTAGGTAAGGTTAGGATAGCTCGGTCGCCTATAAAAATACCTATGATTAGAAGGTACTTGAATAAAGTACTGACGAATCTCTGAATGTACGGGTCTAAACTATCAATAATTAGAAATGATTATATCAACAAAGTTTGAGGTATGTGGGATTAGTAAAATTCTTTGATATGAAAGTCCTTATACACTTATAGGGTATATATAAAACATACAGGCTTATAGGAGAAATCTAAGGGTAAATGTACAGGTAAGGTCTTTTGGAACAAGGGAAGCTAACGATATGGAGGTCTTAATACCTATGAAGTAGTGGTATGAAAATCATAACATACCTTAATGTTAGTGATAGTGTTGGCATAGTACCGTTGAAACTCTGATAACATGGAGTGGAGGGATAGCCAATAGTCAATAGTTCAAGATACAAGATATATCGTTTACAACATAAGGTTCTCGTGAGACTAAAAAAGGTGAAGTCTCTGCAAGGGGGTTTTAGCCGACTTATGACTGCGTTAAGGAAGGAACAAGTTGAGAATCCTAAGAAACAAAAATTAAGAAATAATGAGTATTACAATACCCAAGATATTCAAGATATGCTATATAGGTATAGCAAAAAAGGTTATGATTTTAAGAATCTAATGCACCATATAAAGTCAAAGGATAATATCCTACTGGCTTACCGTAACATCAAGAAAAATACTGGTAGTAAGACTAGAGGTACTAATAATAAGACTATTAAGGATTTGGAAGAACTAACCACACAGAAACTTGTAGACTATGTAAGAAATAGACTTGAGTATTACATCCCACAATCTGTAAGGAGAGTTTATATTCCAAAGCCAGACGGTAGGAAAAGACCGCTAGGAATACCCACAATCGAAGATAGATTAATACAACAATGTATTAAACAGGTTTTAGAACCTATTTGTGAGGCAAAGTTTCATAATCACTCATACGGTTTCAGACCTAACAGGTCAACCAAACATGCCATTGCTAGAACAATGCGTTTAATAAACCAAAGCAAGTTACATTATGTAGTAGATGTTGATATAAAAGGGTTTTTCGATAATGTTGACCACGCCAAACTAAAGAAACAAATGTGGTCTATGGGTATAAAAGATAAAAAGTTAATCTCTATAATAGGTAATATGCTCAGAGCAGAAATTGAAGGTGAAGGCATCCCAGATAAAGGCACACCACAAGGTGGAATTATCTCACCTTTACTGTCTAATATAGTATTAAACGAATTAGACTGGTGGGTATCAAATCAATGGGAGACATTTGAGACTGACTTCAAATACAACCAAAAATCTAATAAGTATCAAGCATTGAAGAAAAGGTCAAACCTTAAGGAAGTATACATTGTAAGGTATGCCGATGATTTCAAGATAATGTGTAGAGATTATGAAATTGCTAGTAAGATTAAAGTAGCCACTATTCAATGGCTAAAAGAAAGATTAAACCTTGATGTGAGTAAAAAGAAAACTAAAATCACCAACCTTAAGAGAAGTTACACAAAATTTTTGGGTATTAAATTGAAAGTTGTTGAAAAAGGCAATAAATATGTATGCAAATCTAGAATAGCCAATGGAGTTAAAAAGAAACTTGCTGATAAACTCAAGCGTCAGATTAATAATATAAAACAAGAAACAACACCACAACAAGTGTCTAAGTTAAATTCAATGATACTTGGTATGCACAATTACTACTCTATGGCTACACACGTGAATATTGATTTTTCAGAGATTGCCTTTTTAGTCAATAGAACCTTAGAGAATCGTCTTAGTCCGAATAGAAAGGGAACTGAGTCAAAAGCTTTCAAGAAACTCTATGGAAGTTATAACTATAAACCTTATTGTGTGACAGGTATCAAAATATTCCCAATAGCAGGTGTAACCACAAGTCCTCCAATGAATTTTAGTCAGGACATATGTGATTATACACCAAAAGGTAGAGAAAAGATACACAAGAAACTAAAAAGTGTATCACCAGTTGTACAAAGATATTTGGTTGAAAACCCTGTACAGGGTCAGTCAGTTGAGTATAATGACAATCGAATTGCTAGATATTCAGGGCAGAATGGTTGTTGCTTTGTAACTGGTAAACCTCTGACAATAGGTAATATTGAGTGTCATCACAAAAAGCCACGCAGTATGGGTGGTAAGGACACATACAGAAATTTATGTTTAGTAACAAAAAATGTCCACAAATTGATACACTCAACTAAATCTGAAACAATTAAACGTTATTATGATAAGGTGAAAGGTTACTTTGATGAAGAAATCCTAAGTAAGCTCAATAAATTCCGAACTAAGGCAGGAAATGATTGTATCGAACTATCTTAAACTATGATGGAACGCCGTATGAGGTGAAAGTCTCACGTACGGTGTGAAGAGGGGGAAAAGCCAGAGATAACCTCAAAGGCTTACCTATCTCTATAGTTAAGTTGGCATACAAGTAAACTATATAATACTGTAAACTATCAAATTAAAAACAATGAAGAAGTTAAACCTATCTATACTCGATTAGAAAAACAGTTTAAGCCTAACTGGCACACAGACTATCTGCATTCTCATAATAGACAACAGCTTTTTAAACAATTAGCCCAAGATTGGAAAAGTTACTTTAATTCTATAAAAGATTACAATAACAACCCTAATAAATACCAAGGTCAACCTAAACCACCCAATTTTAAATATCTAAATAGCAATCCAAGTGAAATTATTTTTACTAATTTAGCTACCAGAGTTAGAGATGGAAACTTGTTACTATCCTTATCTAAAGAGATGAAATCAAATTATAATGTAAAAAGTTTTAAATTTGAATTGCCACCAGCAGTTCAAAGCATTAGTAATTTAAATAATCTTCAACAGGTAAGGATAAAACGAGATAATCTTTCTAAAGACTGGTATTTGTTAGTGATCTATAAAGTTGAACCTAAAGATAAACCCCAGGGCAACAATATAATGGCTATTGATTTAGGCCTTGATAATTTAGCTACCTTAACCTTTAAAGATAATCCTAAAGGTTATATTATTGATGGTAAGAAGATTAAATCAGAAAACAGATATTACAATAGAAGAATTTCTAAACTTCAAAAAATCAGAATGAAACAAGTAGGTAGTAAAAAATTTAAAGACACCAAACAAATTAAAAATTTTAGATTAAAAAGAAGAAATTTTGTTGCTGATTATCTTCACAAAGCTAGTAGAAAGATAGTTAATCTAGCAATTAAGAATAAGGTATCTACTATTGTAATTGGAGATATATCAGGTATTAAGCAAAATAATAAGCAAAATAAACATTTTGTAGCTATCCCAATTCAAAGGTTCAAAGATTTAATAGAATATAAAGCAAAATTAGAAGGTATTAAAGTTATTTTTCTTAATGAAGCCTACACTTCTGGTTGTTCTGCGATAGATGAAGAAAGATTAAGTAGAGCTGACTATGATAAATCTAGACGAATAACTAGAGGTCTTTTCAAGTCTGGTAATAAAATAATCAATGCTGATATAAATGGTAGCTTAAATATAATGAGAAAATATTTAAAGAATGGTACTCCCAAAATGGTAAAACAGATTAGGGATATGGGACTTGTGGACACTCCCGAAAGATTAAGGGTATCCTAGGTTTTAACTAGGAGGAAACTTAAACACCAAACATCTTTCAAACTCACCTAGTAACATATAGCTATCTTAGTATATGTGAAGTAGTAAGAAGCCTCCGTTGTTTATCTCGGAGGTTGTTCACCATGTCATCTTTTGAAGGTTTGATTCCAAGCGATCCTGTTTTTTACGCAAATTATGGTTGGAGTGCTTATGAAGTGTTATCATCTGATGAAAAATTTAACTATTATTAAGTTTTTGAGTACTAATTTAATTTCATTGAATTAGTCAATTTATAGTTTTTAAAAATGCAACGATAGTGATAATAATTAAAAAATAAAAATTTTACTTATCATTTAATATTTACTGATAGCGTAAAAAAAGTATAGGTGAATTTATCCAAAAAATTAGAAAAGAGCCACTCCTTTTGATAAGGTATTGTTAACCACAACAAAACCAAAGAAAGGAGATGGCTCTTATGGACAATATTATACAACAATTTGAGGAAAATATCAGCATTGAATTAGAAAAAATATTAAAAGAGGTGCTATTAGATTCAGGAAGGGATATATCAGAAGTAATAAATTTAATCAAAAGTAATCTTGATGAGTTAGGTAGAAAGCTTTCTAAATGGGTTATAGAAATAGTAGATGAAACAATAAAGGAAAGTACTAAAAGAAAAAAAGAATGGAAGATAGTAAAAAAGAAACAAAGAAAATTAATGACTAAGTTTGGGGAAGTGAAGTATAAAAGAAGATATTATCGTTCTAAAAGCAGTGATAAGTATAAATATTTAGCAGAAGAAAGATTAGGAATAAAGAAATATCAAAGGATGGATAGTTCGTTAGAAGCTGAATTAGTAGATTTAGCATCGGAAAATGCTTATAATAAGGTAGGTAAAGAGGCAGTAGACGATTTAGAAATAAGTGACCAAACAGTGATGAATAAGGTAAGAAAGCTAGGGCAAATAGAAAACAATGAATTAAATGAAGTAACAGAAAAACGGGAAGTAAACTGTTTGTATATAGAAGCAGATGAAGATCATGTAGCTTTACAAAATGGGAAGAAATCAATGCCTAGATTAGTTTATATTCATGAAGGAATAAGTGAAGTTGGAGATAAGAGAGAATTAAAGAATAAATACTATTTTTCTGGAGTATATAAAGATTCAGAAGAGCTGTGGTTAGAAGTACTGGATTATATAGATGAAAATTATAAGTTAGAGAAAGTGGAAAAGATCTTTTTACTAGGGGATGGAGCACCATGGATTAAAAGCGGCTTAAAGTGGCTTCCTAAGTCTAAATACATATTAGATAGATATCATTTAATTAAGTATTTTAGGAGAGCTAGTAGATATGGAAGAAAAGAAGTTAAAGAAAAACTGTGGAGTGGATTAGAAGAACCAGACCAAGAGTTAGTTAAAGAAGCTTTTAGTGAATTGATATCTAATGAAGAAAATGAGAAAAGAAAGAGTTTAATTAGAAAATCACGTCATTATATTTACAATAATTGGGATGGAATAGTGAATTATACCCAGGATAAAGATGCAATTGGTTGTAGTGCTGAGGGACATATAAGCCATATATTGGCAGATAGATTAAGTTCAAGACCAATGGCTTGGTCAAAGACTGGTGTTGATCAAATGTCTAGATTACAAGCATTTAAGTTTAATGGTGGAAATAAAGAAAAACTGAAAGAATTGTTTTTGAGAAAGGAAGAAAAAATAAAAAAAGAAGAAACTTTAACAGAGATTGAATCTAAAACGATAAATAGTAAGTTAAAAAAGAAGTTTGCTCAATCTAAGAAGAATATACCTAGCATAAATATAGGAAGAAGAACAGGTTTAACTAGAGCTTTAAAGGCAATTGTTTGATTGGGAAAATAATTTTTAACTATTAACCTATAAAAAATTGATGCTATCATATTTACTGATAATCTTGAATATGTATTATAAATGTATTATAATTTTAGTTAGCTTAAGCAAAAGATGTCGAATTTAAGGAGAGGATGTAGTAGATGAGACCTTTAATAGGAGTAACTAACTATTATGTTGATAGTAATGAATTAGGGGCTTTAGAAGATAGGACTCGAGGATTTACAGGACAAGATATGGCAATGTGCACAATGGATTATCTACGGGGGATAAGACAAGCAGGTGGTATTCCTATTATGTTAAGTCATATAGATGATGAAGAGTATTTGGATAATATTGTGCAAAGATGTGATGGTTTTTTATTTAGTGGTGGGGCTGATGTTGACCCACAATTATATGGTGAAGAACCGATTAAGGAATGTGGAGCAATTACCCCTAAAAGAGATAGTTTTGAAATAAAACTGTTAGCTAAGGTGCTTAAGGAGGATAAACCAACCTTTGGTATCTGTCGAGGAATGCAATTGATTAATATATATTACCAAGGAACACTTTATCAGGATTTGACAGCTTATAATGATCAGACAAACCATCATAGAGGATTAAAATTTCCTAAGTGGTATCAGATTCATGAGGTTAAATTAGAGGATAATTCTCAGATTGCCCAAGCTTTTGGTAAGACTGAGATTAAGACTAATAGTTTACATCATCAAGTACTAAAGGAGGTGGGAGAGGGTCTAGAAGTAACTGCTAGAGCTAATGATGGGATTGTTGAAGCTATTGAGGATAAGAGCAAACAGTTTTTATTGGCAGTTCAATGGCATCCAGAAATGATGTTTGAGAAAGTAGCAGAGCAGAGCAAATTATTTGATTATTTTGTTGATAATGTCAAAGATTTAATGTAAGACTTATAAAAGTTATAGAATTTGAGGAGGAGAGAATATGGAACATTATGGTTTATTATCTTTATTGCCGACTATTGTAGCTTTAGGCTTGGCTATTTGGTCTAAACGAGTAATCGAATCATTATTAGCTGGGTTGTTAACAGGAGTATTAATTATGGATACTATGGTTAATGGATTGGGCCACTCTATTTTATTTGCTATCCCCAATCTATTTGATGTGATTGTAGGTCATCCTGCTAATCAGGAAGCAGGTTTACAAGGAATAGGAATCTTAAGTGGTACAAGTTTACCTAAAATCTTTATAGTAGTTTTAATGTTGGGTTCTTTTATTACTGTATTAGAGAAATCAGGTGGGGCTCTTGCATTTGGTGATTGGTTGGCTAAGAAAGTAAAAACTAAGCAAGGAGCTCAAACTGCAACCGGAATTATGGGTTGTTCATTGTTTACAAGTTCTTATTTTAGTTCTTTAGCAACAGGTACAGTCTTTAGGCCAATTTATGATCGAATTAAAATTTCTCGTGAAAAATTATCATTTTTCTTAGATGCTACTGCAGCTCCGATCAATGTTTTAGTACCAGTTTCAGGTTGGGTAGCGTATATGACAATCTTAGTAGAGGAGAATCTGCCGAGTGTAGAAAATGGAATTGCAGGTTTAGTAAAGACAATCCCATATAATTTCTATAATATTTTTATGATAATTTTTGTATTTTTATTAGCTAATAATATAATTAAAGATTACGGGCCAATGAAGAAGATAGAAGAAAAGTATGCTCGAGGAGAGATAGACTATAATGATAACGAAACTGATTCTGTAAAAGATACAAAAGATGGTAATGCATCTGATATGTTATGGCCTCTAGCTGCATCAGTAATTTCTTTGGTTATTTTAGGCTCTTGGAACTATACTTTAGCTAGTGTTCCTTTCTTTAGTAAATTAGGAGTACCATCAATTCCACTAGGAAGTCGGGATATGTTACTAATTAGTTTTAGTTTAGGTTTAATTGTAGCATTTATTAAATATGTATTTAGTGGTTTAATGAGTGCTGAAGAATTTTTGGACGAGGCAATAGATGGTACCAAATCAGCAATTACAGGTGGTATAATTATTATATTAGCTGTTACTTTAGGTGATATGGTTCAGGTAGCAGCACCAGAGGGATTAGGAGGAGCTAAGTATATAGCAGCTATAGCAAAAGGTAATATTTATCCTTCGATACTTCCGTTTGCTACGTTCTTTATTTGTGGGGCTATGAGTTTCTCTTTAGGTACTTCTTTTGGGACTTGGGGTATTATGATGCCTTTAATAATGCCAATTGCTCTAACAGCTGGTGTGAATCCATTTTTAGCAGTAGCAGCAGTTCTATCTGGAGGAACTTTTGGTGATCATTGTTCACCAATCTCTGATACTACTGTAATGTCTTCTATTGGAGCTGGTTGTGAACATATGGACCATGTAAATACACAACTTCCGTATGCTCTAACTGTAGCATCAATTGCTTCAGTATTCTTTTTAGTAGCTGGTTTTATAGTTTAATTACGAGAAGGTACTATGTAATAAAGCATAGTACCTTTTTTTATTGTAATAATTTAAGGAGGTAAGATTATGGAATCTAAGATAAGATTACAAGAAAAAGTAAAGCATTATAAAGAAGAACTAAATAATGAAGCTTTAGCAGAGAGATTTCACGGGCCAATGGATCGTAGAGCAAGAAATCCATTTCAAAGAGATTATGCCCGGATATTATATTCTTCATCCTTTAGAAGATTACAAGGTAAGAGGCAATTATTAGGGGTTCGAGATGATAAGTTTTTTAGAAATAGGTTAACTCATAGTCTAGAGGTTGCTCAGATTTCAAGAGCTATTGCTGAGAGATTGGGGTATAAAAAAGAAGAGATCTATGTTGTAGAGAGTTGTGCTTTGGCCCATGATATTGGCATATCTCCTTTTGGGCATTATGGAGAGGAAATTTTAAATGAATTAAGCCAAGGAATTGGAGGATTTGAAGGCAATGCCCAAAATTTAAGGGTGCTAATGAATTTAGAGAAAAAAAGGCCAGATGAAAAAGGGTTAAATTTAACTTATCGTACTTTATTAGGAGTAGTAAAGTATTTTAAAAAGTATGATGGTCAGACTAAAAAATTTATTTATGATCAAAATTATGATCAATTAAAAGAAATCTTAACTAAATATGATCTCACCCAAAGAACTTTAGATGTTCAAATTATGGATTTAGCAGATGAAATAGCTTATGCTGCTCATGATTTGGAGGATACATTAAGTATGAAATTATTTAATATTGATGAAGTTTTATATGAGTTTCAAATAAAGTATGGCAGAGAAAGTATAGCATATCAAAAGCTGACAAAGGCTGTTAAGCAAGCAAGAGAAGTAGCTAAACAAGGAGAAATTTATAATTCATCTGAAGAATATAACTTCTTATTTAACAAGGAGTTAACCTCTAATTTAGTTAATGAATTGATTTGTGATCTTGATTTAGTAAAAGTTAATAAAAAACATAAGCAAAAGACAGGGACAGAACATAAGTATGAATTAGGCTTTAAAAAGCTAGCAAACTTGGCCCAGGGACTTAAAGATATAACTTTTGAGTGTATTAATCGTACTGATTTAATTAAAAAGTATGAAAAATTGGGGGAGAAAGTAATTAGAGGTCTATATAAGGTATTTAGTGACCAAGATTTTAATGCAGATAGCCGTTTTTTACCAGTTGAGTTTAGGGCCAAAGATGTTAAAAAGAGAAAGAGATTAATCATTGATTATATTGCAGGAATGATGGATAAATATGCAATATCTACTTACGAAAAGTTTTATGGAGCGGGGAGCTTAGATGGTATCTATGAATAGGTATTAGGTTAAAATTTATTAAAATAAAACAGACTGCCTTAAGGCAGTCTGTTTTAATAAGTATGTATGGTGGACCTGGGAGGATTTGAACCCCCGACCGATCGGTTATGAGCCGATTGCTCTAGCCAACTGAGCTACAGGTCCATGTAAGTGTTTTGTGCTGTTCCCTTATCTGCGACGTTTATTATTGTATATGAAAAAAGGGTAGATGTCAATAAAAAAATTAATTTTTTTACAAGAAAACTAAGGCTAAACACATTAGCTAAGAAAATATCATATAAATATTATTAGAATTCGATTGTTGTAGAAAGGGGGATAACATGAATTTATTGAAAAGATTATTTCTAGGATTAAGTAAAGTAGCATGTGCTAAAGTCATAGGAGGACCACTAGCACCTAAGATAGAGGGAAGAGTTTATTTTAGAGAAGTTTCTAAAGGAACTATTGTTACAGTTAGGATATCGGGGCTACCTTCTTATCAGCCAGGAGAAGGAGGTAAAGATCCTATTGGGCCGCATGGTTTTCATGTTCATGAGCGTGGTAATTGTGAAGTTGGTGATCCAGAAGATCCTTTTCAGGCTGCTGGAGGACATTATAATCCTCATGGTGAGCCACATGGTAATCATGCAGGTGATCTACCTAATTTATTCTCTAATAATGGAGTAGCTAGAATGCAGGTTTTTACTAATGAATTTCAACCAGAGGACATAATTGGCAGAGCAGTAATTATTCATCAAAATCCAGATGATTTTAGGACTCAACCTGCTGGAGATGCAGGTAAGAGACTAGCTTGTGGGATTATAAAGTGGTGTTAGAGTGGTTTCTATCAGAATTTATTCCTCTGGTTTGGATATAATATTAGTTAACAGTGTATAATGCACAATTTATAGTTGAGATTAAAAAATCATAGTTTTGATTGTAAAACATAAATTATACACTAATATATGGAGGGATAAGATGTTACGAGAAAGAAGGATTAAGGATTCAAATGTAGTAGTAGGGGAAGGATTAGAAGGAGAGGTAATCCAATGGTCACTAGATCAGTTATCTATTAATCAAACAATAGGAAATCAAGATCAAGTTACGATTATACCTAACTGGGTAAATAATAATGCTCCAGAGACAGGTACAGTAGTTGGCCCAGAATCTTTACGCCAGTTAATTCAGTATATTAAAGCTTTATCCCCAGCTAAGATTGTAGTTGCAGCAGGATCCGGAGGTACAGAGACTACAAAAGTATTTCAACAGACTGGATACCAAAAAATTATTAAGGAAGAAGGAGTTGAATTCATTGATTTAAATTATGGGCCCTATAAAGAGTTTGAAATTGATCATCCTATTATAAAGAAAATAAAGCTTAATCAATTATTAACTGAGACTGACTTTATGATTTCATATACTCAAATTAAACATCATGAAGAAGCAACTGTTTCTTTAGGAATTAAGAATATAGCTCTCTCTTGGCCCCCAGCAGAAATTCATGGTTTTCCTAAGGCTGGTCTAGGAATTCATGAGTATTTACATCAATTCATTACAGAAATGGGTAAACTGATTCCCATTGATTTAACTATTTTAAGTGGAGATCAAGGTATGGTAGGTACTGGGCCATCAAATGGGAAGCCAGTTAATGCAGATTTAGTAGTAACAGGGACTGACCCAGTAGCAACTGATGTGGTAGGGGCTAGGTTATTAGGATTTAGACAGCAAGCAATTCAGTATTTGCATACTTTAATTAGAGAGCAAGTTGGAGAAGGAGAATTAAATAATATGAATTTGCTGGGGATGCCACTTAATCAAGCTGAAAAGAAATTTAGTAAAGCTGCTTATGATTATCAGATAGTAGTAGATAAAAAGAAATTAAAGCCATTACATTTAAGAAGTAGAACAAAATAAGAGTTTAAGGAGCAGTTTTTGATACTGCTCTTTTCTAATGCACACTTCCGTTTAATATGAATAATATAGTATGAAGGAGGGGATAGTGTGTATGATTTAAAGATAAAAAAGGAATTTATAATAATTAAAGGGAATAATATAATAGATGAACGAGAAGCTCAGAATTTATGTAACAAGGTAGTAGAGATACTAACTGAGCAGTCAAGAATTGATGGTTTATTATTAAATCTTAAGCAGGTGAACTTGGCAGAGAGTAATTTTGATATTTTTATTCAGAGTTTAACAAAGTTGGACTTAAAAAGAATTGCCTTGATATTGAATGACCCAGTTTCTAGCTTTAAATTTCGCTTGTGGAGGCGGAGATATAAAAAATATGCATTACTTAAACAATTTACCACTTTAGAGTCAGCAAAAGAATGGATTAGTACTTTGGAATAAAGGAGAACTGATATGATTTTAGTGAGTGCATGTTTATTAGGTCAAAATTGTAAGTATAATGGTGGCAATAATAATAACCCTAAATTACAGAAGTTATTTAAACAAGAAGAAATAATTCCTGTTTGTCCAGAGAAGCTAGGAGGGTTAGCTATTCCTAGGCCTCCAGCTGAAATTAAAGGTGGCAGAGGAGAAGATGTATTAAGAGGTCAAGCTAAGGTAGTTAATAAATTAGGAGCAGATATTACACAAGAATTTATTAAAGGAGCCCAGAAAACACTAAAGATAGCTAAGCAAAATGATTGTAAATTAGCTATTTTAAAAGCTAGGAGTCCCTCTTGTGGTAGTCAAAAAATTTATGATGGTAGTTTTGTAGGTGAGAAGAAGAAAGGACAAGGTATTACAGCTGCTTTATTGGCCCAAGAAGGAATTAAAATAATTAATGAAGAAGAATTAAATAAACTAGAGGAGTGATTGATAGTGAATATTGTATTATATCAACCAGAAATTCCTCCAAATACTGGAAATATAGCCCGGACTTGTGCTTGTACTGGAGCTAGTTTACATTTGATTAGACCGTTAGGTTTTTCAACTGACGAGAAAGCTGTTAGGAGAGCTGGGCTAGATTATTGGGATAAATTAGATATTCATTATTATGATAGTCTTAAAGAATTATTTGAAAAATATCCAGAGCATAATTTTTATTTCTCTACTAATTTTGCTGATAATCATCATACAGAAGTTAGTTATCAAGTTGATGACTTTTTAGTCTTCGGGAAAGAAACAGCAGGGTTGCCAGATTATATTTTAGAGGAATATCCTCAACAGTGTATTAGAATACCAATGAGGGATAATATTAGATCGCTTAATTTATCTAATTCAGTAAGTATCGTTTTATATGAAGCTTTGCGACAGGTTGATTTTCCAGAACTAATTTAGGAGGTTGAGAATGGAGAATTTAGCTTATGTTAATGGAGAGTTTATGGAGTTGCGTCAGGCAAAGATCTCAATTGAAGACCGTGGTTTTCAATTTGGTGATGGAATTTATGAAGTAATCAAATTATACCAAGGGAGATTGTTTAAATTAGAAGAGCATTTGGAGAGGTTATTAACTAGTGCTACAAGCATTAATCTAAATTTAGATTATACTGTAAATGAGTTAAAAGAATTATGTCAAGAAGTATTATCCTGTAATCGAACTAATCCAAGAAGTAAGTCAGGTAGTTTGTATCTTCAAGTAACTAGAGGCGAAGCTCCTAGAAGCCATAGTTATCATGATGGAATAGAGACCACTCTAATTGCATATTTACTTCCTGCTAAATCAATTTCTAACCAATTAAGAGAAAAAGGAGTTAGTGTGATTACTATTCCAGATAAAAGATGGGGCTACTGTAATATAAAAACTATTAATTTATTACCTAATATTTTAGGGAAACAACAGGCTAAAAAAGCAGGGGTTTATGAGGCAGTTTTTGTTGACGATAATAAAGTAACTGAGGGCACTAGTAGTAATATTTTTATCGTTAAAAATGGAATGATTTTAACCCATCCTGCTAATGAAAATATTTTAGGTGGTATTACAAGACAAGTAGTATTAAAGTTAGCTAGAAATAGATTTAAAGTAAAAGAGAAGCCATTTACTGCGTGTGATCTATATCAGGCAGAGGAAGTATTTATTACTAGTACAACTAAAGAAGTATTAGGGGTTACTAAAGTAGATGATAAAGAGATTAATGGCGGACAAATAGGAAGGGTAACAACTAAATTACATAAGGATTATAAGGAATATATAGCAAAATTTAAGAAGAATTAAACAGCAGATTAAAAAAGAAGGGAGTAGAATAATGAAAGGGTTCCCTCAAGTTAGTGATGATAATTTTCCAGAAATTATTAGAGAACATGAAGTTGTATTAATGATATTTTCTAGTCAAGATTGTGGGTATTGCCAGTTAGCAAAGAGAAATTTAAGAGAGATTATTGATCAATTGTCTAAATTACAAGTCTATGAATGTTTGATTTCAGAAGTACCAGAAATTAGAGAGAAGTATAAAATCACTAGTGTACCAGTTTTTAAACTTTTTAAAGAAGGAAAAGTAGTCTATACTGGTTTTGGGGTACGAGAGAGTAATGATTTATATTATCAATTGAGTTCATTTTTATAGAACAGATAACTAGTTATCTGTTCTATTTTTATTATAAATATGTTAATCTAAATAAATTAAAAGTTCTGGCTAATAGCCAGAACTAAAATGGTGGAGGGGAGAGGATTCGAACCTCTGAAGGCATCGCCGGCAGATTTACAGTCTGCTCCCTTTGACCAGACTCGGGAACCCCTCCGCATTATTGAATTAGTGGAGCTGACGACCGGAGTTGAACCGGTAACCTGCTGATTACAAGTCAGCTGCTCTGCCAATTGAGCTACGTCAGCATTATGGCGGGGACGACGAGATTCGAACTCGCGATCTCCGGCGTGACAGGCCGGCGTGTTAACCAGCTACACCACATCCCCATGTTTTAAATAATTCTATTTTTATTGTTAAATAGTGGTACCCCCAAGGGGATTCGAACCCCTGCCGCCAGGATGAAAACCTGGTATCCTAGGCCACTAGACGATGGGGGCCTAATGGTGAGCCATGGAGGACTCGAACCTCCGACACCCAGATTAAAAGTCTGGTGCTCTTCCAGCTGAGCTAATGGCCCTTGGTAATAATTATTGGCGCGCCCGGGAGGAGTCGAACCTCCAACCTCCAGATTCGAAGTCTGTAACTCTATCCAGTTGAGCTACGGGCGCATATAATGGTCGGAGCAGCAGGATTTGAACCTGCGACCCCCTGGTCCCAAACCAGGTGCTCTGCCAAGCTGAGCCATGCTCCGATGTATTTTCTTTATTTGCAACGTTTACTATTATATTTAAACTATTGCTAAATGTCAAGGAAAAATATTAAAATAATTTCCCTTGTTTTTTGTCGCTTATTTTGCTGCGACGTCTATTAATATAACATTAGTTTTTCTTTTTGTCAATAAATTTTTATAGATTTAATTTTTTTATTGTGTTTTGTAATTTAATAGCTGATTTTTGGAAGGCCTGCTTTTCCTTTTTATTTAAAGGTAGTCTAAGGACTCGTTTTATTCCGGAGCCATTAACTATAGTTGGCAGACTAAGACAAACGTCGTTAACCTCATATTTATCTTCTAATAGACTAGAAACTGTTAGAATAGAATTTTCATTTCTTAAAATACTACGAGTAATTCTAGCTATAGCTAGAGCAATGGCATAATAGGTTGCCCCTTTCTTTTCTATAATTTTATAAGCAGCATTTTTAACTTTATCAGCTATTTTTTCTTTATTGTAATTACATTCTTTCGTACAAATTGGACAATAATTTTCTATTTGAGTTCCAGCAATGTTGGTTAAGCTCCAAACCGGAACTTCACTATCTCCATGCTCACCGATAATATAGCCGTGAACATTATTAGCTGCTACATTACAATTTTCACCAATTAAAGTCCTAAAGCGTGAACTATCTAATACTGTTCCGGATCCAATAACTCTGTTTTGAGGGAAATTAGCTAGTTTAAGAGTTACATAGGTTAAAATATCAACGGGATTAGTTACTACTAATAAGATAGCTTCTTTGTTATATTCAATGATAGATGGAATAATCTCTTTAAAAATTTCTGTATTTTTTTTAACTAAGTCTAATCTGTTTTCACCAGGTTTTTGCTTAGCACCGGCAGTAATAATAATAATGTCAGCTTTTTTACAATCGGAATAATCTCCTGCATAAATTTCAACTGGTTGAACAAAGGATGCTCCATGGGTAATATCCATAGCCTCTCCTTCTGCTTTTTCGGCATCAATATCAATTAATGCTATTTCTGAAGCGATCCCTTCAATCATTAAAGCGTAAGCTGTAGTAGCTCCTACACCACCAGCTCCAATAATAGCTATTTTGTCAAATTCTTTTTTTGGTTGCATTTATCATTCCTCCTAAGATATATTATTGACTAAAGAGAGGTTTAATTATTAATTTAATTTTATTAGTAATGATAATTATTATCTATATCAGATTGAAACCATCATTAATTATTGTTATACCTATAAATGAGCAAATTTGAACCCATATTATTCCAAGTCAAAAAATAAAACAAGACATTCCCAACATTTTGGTGTAGAATAAAGTTACCATACCAAACTCTCACCAGAAAGGATGTTGGAAATGTCTAATAACTTTATTCTACCTGATAATAAGCTAATTGACAAGTTTTTTGACGAAAATAATTTTAATCTTTATTATTCTAAACCAGCTTTAAAGCATATAAAAGAATTCATTCTAGCAGGAATTTCTAAAGGGTTTTCATCTAAAACAACTGATATTGCAGAGTATAGTGAAAATCATAGAACTACAATTGGTCATTTCTTATCTAAAGGAAACTGGAATGAAGAATTCATTAAAGAAATTATTAAAAACCAAAGTTTAGAGTTTTCATTTGATTATGCAAAGAATAATGATGAACCAATCTTTATTCTTCATGATGACACTGTTTCTGAAAAGACTAAGCCTTCGTCACAGGCAAAGTCACCAATTGAGAAAACTGATTTTTGCTACTCTCATTTAACTGGAAGAACTGTGTTAGGACATCAATTATTAACTACTATGATTCAATCTGGTGAGCATAATTTAGTTTATGACCTTCAACGCTATGATAGAGAAAGGCAAAGTAAAATTGATACTGTTTGTGATATTGCAGAATCTATGCCTACCCCACCTACAAATGCTTATGCATTATTTGATTCATGGTATAATTGTCCTAAAATAATTAATGCTTATGCTAAAAAGGGTTATCATTGCATTGGAGCTCTTAAAAGAAACCGCATTATTTACCCTAAAGGTATTAGAATCGGTATATCTGATTATGCAAAATATATTCAAAAGAGTGATGTTCACCTTGTGACCGTGAACGGCTCTGAATATTGGGTTCACCGTTATGAGGGAAACCTGAATAATATAGAAAATGCGGTTGTAATTTTATCTTGGCCTGTAGATGCTTTTAAGAATTCTAAGGCTTTAAGAGCATTCCTCTGCACTAATGTTTCTTTAGATGAAAAAACTATTTTAGAATACTATTCTAAACGCTGGTCTATTGAAGTATATTTTAGACAATCTAAAAGGATATTAGGTCTTGATAAATATCAAGTCAGATCTATCAAAGCCATAGATAGAATCTGGGTATTACAAAATTTAGTTTATTTATTTTGTACCATTGGTTTAGATAAACCAATGAAATTTGGCAGAGGTGTTCTAGAAGCCAGAAAGCACAGTAAAAGAGAATATATAGAATGGATTTATGAATGTGCTCAAACTGGCATACCATTAAATACCACTTTAGAGTTATTAAATGTTGCATAGAAAAACTATATCAAGTTGCTTCCATAAATTGGAACGGTTTTTGCTCATTTATAGGTTATACTATAAATAAGACTTAAATTTAATAATAATTATTAAAAAGGGATGGGGAAATTGACTAAAAAACAACGTAGAATGACTAAACAAAGAAAGAAAATTTTAAAAGTCTTGCAAGGAACTACTTGTCATCCAACAGCAGATTGGGTTTATGAACAGGTAAAAAAAGAAATACCTAATGTTAGTTTAGGAACTATTTACAGAAATTTAAATGTGTTGCAAGAAATGGGGAAGATTCAAGAATTAAATTATGGTAGTGATTATAGTCGATTTGATGGAAACCCAAAGAATCATTATCACTTTACTTGTTTAAAATGTGATGAGGTAATTGATGTAGAGTTAGAAGTAGTCCAAGAGATGAATCAACAGGTTGCTGATTTAGTAGAGGGAGAAGTTAAATATCATCGAACTGAGTTTTTTGGGTATTGTAGTAAATGTAAGGAATAGATAAAGACCTCCCAACAGGGAGGTTTTTATTATTAATTTTAAAAAGAAAGGAAGATTATATGGAACTAGGATATGCTTGTTTAAATTGTAGCCTAAAAGATTGTAAACCTAACCGTAGAACAACTGTAGGTTATCTAAAAAAATTAAATTCAGAGGGCCAAATTACAAAATTAAATTCTTTATTATTTGAAAACTTAGCTAATACTTTGCGAATCCTAAGGTTTAATGTCGCTCATGATATAAATTTCTACCGCTTGTCGTCTGATATTGTTCCTTTAGCTACTCATCCAGTTACTGAGGGTTGGGATTATATTACTGCTGGTAAAGAGCAATTTTTAGAGATTGGAGAGTTTATTAAAAATAATAATTTAAGAGTAAGTATGCATCCAGGACAGTATACTGTTCTTAATAGTAATAAAGATGATGTAGTAGATAGAGCTATTGCAGATTTAGAATATCATTCTCAAGTTTTACAAACTATGAGACTTGATACAAGCCATAAATTAATTTTACATATTGGCGGAGTTTATGGTGATAAAAAAGCAGCTATAACTAGATTTAAGGAGAATTTTTGTCGGTTATCTACTGATATTAAAGGACGATTAGTTATTGAAAATGATGATAAATCATATCAGGCTAGAGAGGTATTAAAGATAGCTCAAGAATTAGATATTCCTATGGTTTTTGATAATCATCATTTTAATTGTAATCATAGCGCAGATGAAAAGTTAGAAGAACTAATCCCAGCTATATTTGCAACTTGGGGTAGTGAAAAGCCGAAGATGCATTTTTCATCTCCTAAGAATGAAGATAAATATGCTAGCCATGCTGATAATATTAATGCTCAAGATTTTAAGAAATTTATTGACTTAATTACAAATATAACAGATGAAGATTTTGATATTATGTTAGAGTGCAAGAATAAAGACCAGGCATTATTTAAATTAAGAGAGGAATTAGACTACCGATGGGATTAAACTCCCATCTTTTTTAATTTTATAGGGGATAAATATGAGAAATTAAACAAATAATATTGATAACTAGGAGGTGGCATACTACCAAATGAAGCAAGAAGAAAAAGAAAAAAAAGCTAAATTAAAGGAAGTAATTCAAGAAGCTAAAGAAAGTGATGAAATAAATATAGTTAAAATTGTTAATCAAGCTCAAGATATATATGGACATGTTTCTCGTGATATACAAGTTAAGCTAGCTGAAGGAGTAGGAATTCCACTAAGTGAGATATATAGTGTTGTTAGTTTTTATTCTTTATTTTCTACTACTCCACGAGCAGAAAATACAATCGAAGTTTGTATGGGAACAGCTTGTTATGTAAAAGGTAGTCAAGATATCTTAGATGAATTTTCTGACGAATTAAAGATTGAGCCAGGTGAAGTAACAGAGGATGGGAAATTCGGTTTAGAGAGTACTCGTTGTATAGGAGCATGTGGTAGAGCACCAGTAATTGTTGCTGGAGAAGATATACATGGTGGATTAGATGTTGATGGAGTGTCTAAAATATTAGATCAATATCAATGAGGTGGTGGAGTATGGAAGCTAAGAATAAGATATTAGTTTGTGCAGGAACAAGTTGTGATTCTTCAGAGGGACCAGAGATTTATCGTGAGTTATTAGAAAAATTACAAGAAAATGGCCTCGATGATAAGACTAGAGTAGTAGAAACAGGATGTTTTGGATTCTGTGATCAAGGGCCAATTGTTGTGGTTTATTCAGAAGAATCTAAAGATGGAATTTTTTATTGTCAGGTAAAATCAGAAGATGCAGAGCAGATTGTAAAAGAACATTTAATTAAAGGACGTATAATAGATGATTTATTATATGTAAACCCAAAGACTGAAGAAAAGGTTCCTGAATATAAAGATATTGACTTTTATGAATATCAACAACGAATTGCCTTAAGAAACTGTGGACAAATAGATCCTTTTGAGATAGCTGATTATAAAGCTAATGATGGGTATAAATCTTTAGATAAAGTGTTAAATCAGATGACTCCAGAAGAAGTAATTCAGGAAGTAAAGGAATCTAAATTACGTGGTCGTGGCGGGGGAGGTTTTCCTACAGGTGTTAAATGGGAATTAACTGCTAAAAGTGAAGAAACTCCTAAATATATTATATGTAATGCTGATGAAGGTGATCCTGGTGCTTTTATGGATCGGAGTATTTTAGAAGGGGATCCGTATAGTGTAATTGAAGGAATGACCATAGGTGCATATGCGATAGGGGCCAACCAAGGGTTTGTTTATGTTAGAGCTGAATATCCTTTAGCTGTTGAAAGGTTACAAGGTGCAATTGAGAATGCTAGAGCAGCAGGAATGTTAGGTGCAGATATCTTTGGTAGTGGATTTGATTTTGATGTAGAAATTAAGATTGGAGCGGGAGCTTTTGTTTGTGGTGAGGAAACAGCACTAATAACTTCAGTTGAAGGATATCGAGGTGATCCGCAATCTAAACCACCTTATCCAGCTCAAAATGGTTTGTATGATCAACCAACATTGATTAATAATGTAGAAACACTAGCTAATATTCCAATTATTATTCATAATGGTGGTGATTGGTATAACAAAATAGGTACAGAAGATAGTGCAGGAACTAAAGTATTTGCTTTAGCAGGAGATATTAACAACACTGGTTTAATTGAGGTGCCAATGGGAACTAGTTTACGTGAAGTAATTTTTGATTTAGGAGGAGGAATTCCTGAAGGTAAAGAAGTTAAGGCAGCTCAAACTGGTGGGCCATCAGGAGGTTTTATACCCCAAGATAATTTAGATATCTCTTTAGAGTATGATGCTTTATTAGAAGCAAATTCAATGATGGGATCAGGTGGTTTAATTATTTTAGATGAGACTAGCTGTATGGTTGATGTGGCTAGGTTTTATTTAGATTTCACCCAAGATGAAGCTTGTGGAAAATGTGCTCCTGGTAGAATTGGTACTAAAAGAATGTTAGAAGTTTTAAATAAGATTGTAGAAGGTGATGGAAGTAAGGATGACTTAGATTTATTAGAAAGGTTAGCTACTGATATTAAAGATACTGCCTTATGTGGTCTGTGTAAATCAGCTCCTAATCCAGTTTTAAGTACTCTTGAGCATTTTAGGGATGAGTACTTGGCCCATACAGAAGATAAATATTGTCCTGCAGGTATTTGTGATGAATTAGCTAAGTATGAGATAGACCCAGAAATTTGTGTCTCCTGTGGCAAATGTGCAGAAGTCTGTCCCGTTGATGCTATTAGTGGAGAAGATGGGGAAGCCTACGTAATAGATCCAGAAATTTGTATTTCCTGTGGCAAATGTGCAGAAGAATGTCCCGTAGATGCTATTTCTAAAGGTTAATTTTAGAAGGAGGGTTGAGCAATGATAACGATGACAGTTGATGGCCAAGAAGTTAAAGTAGAAGAAGGTTTAAATATACTTGATGCTGCTAATAAAGTTGATATAGATATCCCGACCCTTTGTTATTTAGAGGGAGTGAATGAACCAGCAGCGTGTCGGGTTTGTGTAGTAGAGATAGAAGGAGAACAGGATTTACAGCCAGCTTGTGAATATAAGGTTAAAGAAGGGATGGTAGTTCGAACTAACACCCCAGAAGTATTAGATGCTAGAAAAACAGTTTTAGAATTATTATTATCAGATCATCCCTTTGATTGTTTAACTTGTGAAGCTAATTTAAATTGTGAGTTACAATCTTTAGCTGACCAGTTTGGTGTTAGGCAAATACCGTATCAAGGTGAGAAAAATGAATATCCAATAGATGATTTATCACCTGCTTTAGTTAGAGAGCCTAGTAAATGTATTATGTGTAGAAGATGTATTAGAGTCTGTGATAATATCCAAGAAGTTCATATTTATGATGTTTTAGAAAGAGGTTTTCCTTCTGTTGCTGGTCCAGCATTTAGTGATAGTTTATTAGATACCCCATGTATTACTTGTGGACAGTGTATTTTGGTTTGCCCAACTGGTGCTTTACATACTAAAAATGATAAACAACAAGTTTGGGAAGCCTTAAAAGATCCTGATAAGCATGTGGTAATTCAAACTGCTCCTGCTATTCGAGTAACAATTGGAGAAATATTTGATATGGATGTAGGAAGTCTAGTAACAGGTCAATTAGTAGCTGCTTTAAAAAGATTAGGGTTTGATAAAGTATTTGATGATTGTTTTGGGGCAGATGTAGTAGTTATGGAAGAAGGACATGAGTTAATGGAACGATTGGAAAGTGGAAAGGATCTACCACAATTTACTTCTTGCTGTCCAGGGTGGGTAAAATTTTGTGAGAACTTTTATTCTGACTTTTTAGATAATTTATCATCATGTAAGTCTCCTCAACAAGTCTTTGGTTCTTTAGTTAAGACCTATTATGCAGAACAAGCAGGTATAGATCCAGAAAATATTTTTTCTGTTTCAGTAATGCCTTGTGTAGCTAAAAAATATGAAGCATCTCGACCAGAAATGAATGATAGTGGTCAAGATCGAGATGTAGATGTAAATTTAACCACTAGAGAATTGGGAGAATTGATTAAAGAAGCTGGATTGGATCTAAAGACCTTGCCAGAAGAAGAGTATGATCATCCAATGGGTTATGCTTCTGGAGCAGGGGTTATTTTTGGTTCAACTGGAGGTGTTTGTGAAGCTACTTTACGGACAGTCTATGAAAAGATGACTGGAGAAGAACTAGAGGATGTAGAGCTTGAACAAGTAAGAGGAAAAGAACTTAAGGAAGGAATTGTTGATTTAGGTGATGGAAGAGAAATTAGGGCAGCAGTTGTTAGAGGAACAGGTAATGCCAGAAAGTTACTAGATCAAATTCAGTCAGGAGAAAAAGACTATGACTTTATAGAAGTAATGGCTTGTCCTAACGGAGGTTGCGTTGGTGGAGGTGGTCAACCAGTTTATTCCGGATATGATAGATGGACTAAGATGGGAGAGCATTATGTTAAACGAGCTGAGGGACTGTTTAAAGCTGACCAACAAAAAGAGCATAGGACAGCTCATACTAATCCTTATGTTAAGAAACTATATGATGAATTTTTAGGTAAACCTCATGGGGATAAATCTCAAGATCTATTACACACTAAATATGTTAATCGTAAAAAATATACTAGAGATAGGTTGTATGGAGTGAAGGAATGTAATGAAGAAGCTATTCCAGACTGTAGAGAAGGGGAACAAACATAGTATAGTTTAAAAAATCAATTGGGTTAGGGTGAGAGCTAAAATTCACTCTAGCCTTAACCATAAAGTTTTTAGGAGGGGCAAAAATGTACTTAGCTATATCACTATTAGTAGTAGCACTAGTTGTTTCATTAGTGTTAATTATAAAAAGTTAATATTCTAGTGCAGGGATTACTTATTGAAGTTAGAATTACTATCTAAAGGTAAAGAGGTGATAAAATGATTAATTCTTTTACAGTTCAGACTAATCAACATTCTCAATTAGTTGATATAACGCTACAAATTCAAGAGGTTATCGACCAAACGCAAGTCAATGAGGGAATATGTGTTGTTTTTATTCCTCATACAACAGCAGCAGTAACAATTAATGAGAATGCAGACCCAACTGTTAAAGGAGATATACTAACTAAGTTAGAGAATTTAATCCCTTGGAATGATAACTATAAACACTTAGAAGGAAATTCAGCAGCTCATTTAAAGGCTAGTTTAGTTGGTAGTTCAGAACAAATTATTATTGAAAATGGCAAATTAGAATTAGGTACTTGGCAAGGGATTTATTTAGCAGAATTTGACGGGCCAAGAACTAGAAAAGTACAAGTTAAATTAGTGGGTAGTTGATAGTTAAAGAATAAAATAATAGATAACGGATAAATGATTTAATAGAGTACCAGCTTTGAAATTAATGGTTAATAAGGATTAAAAAATTTATAATTTATTCTTTATTAATTATTATTTGAATTTAACTGTAAATTGTCAATTGAAATAAGAAGGAGTGAGAAGATGTTAGTAGATTATCATACTCATTTGTTAGGCCATCAAGACCGAGCCGGGACAGCCCAAGAAATTAGAGAGTTTTTGGAGCAGGCAGTAAAAAATAATATAGCAGAGATAGGATTTACTGATCATAATCGTTATTATAAGGAATTTAATTTTGATTTAATTGGGGAAGTAGCCCAAGAGTTTCCTCAGCTAAAGGTAAGAAAGGGATTAGAAATGGATTTTACACCAGGAGAAGAAGAGCAAATTAATAATTTTTTAGATCAATTTAATCTAGATTATGCTATTGGATCTATTCATTATCTTGATGATTGGATGTTTGATCATCCTGATTATCAAGATGAATATCAAAATTGGGATGTAATTGAATTATATAAAGAGTATTTTTCTTATGTTAAACAGGCTGCTAAATCAGGTTTATTTCAAATTTTAGGTCACTTAGATTTAATTAAGGTATTTGGGTACAAACCGGAAGCTGATATACTAAAGATTGTTACTCCTGTTTTAGAAATAATTGCTCAAGAAGATGTAGTAATTGAGATTAATACTAATGGATTTAATAAGCCAGTTAGTGAAATGTATCCCAGTCGAGAAATATTGGAACAAGCTTATGATTTAGAAGTTAAAGTAACCTTAGGTTCTGATGCCCATTGTGCAGGGAGAGTAGGAGAAAACTTTGCTATGGTTAAGAAATTGCTAGCAGATATCGGTTATACTAAGATTGCTACTTTTAAGAATAAGAAAAGAAAGATGATTCAGTTATAAGACGCTAAGGAGGATTAACTGTGACAGGCAAATTATACCAAAAGTTAGTAAAAAATCTAACTACTAAAGAGACTAAAAAATTTAATGCTTGGCTTGAAGAATTTCATTCGATTGATATCGCAGAAGTTTTATCTGAATTGAGTGATAAAGAGTTACTTCAATTTTATGAGTTAACTAATTATGAAAATATGGCTATTATTCTTGAGCAAGCTGAAGAAAAAACCCAGGTTAGGCTTTTAAGATTAATCGAGTTAGAAGATGAAACTAAATTATTTTCTCAGATGTCAACTGATAATCTAACAGATATAATGGGCAATCTTCCTTTTAAAGAGCGAAAGGAATTATTAAATAGAATGAAAAATAATAAGTCAGGCCCTGTTAGTAATTTATTAGGTTATGATACAGAAAGTGCTGGCGGATTGATGACTACAGAATATATTGCTCTTAATGAAGGATTAACTATTGCTCAGGTGCTTAATAAGATAAAGACTATCGGTATCACAACAGAAGTAATTGATACTATTTATGTTCTAAATGATAATAAGTTAGTTGGGATTGCTGATTTGCGTAATATTTTGGCAGCAGATGAAAAAAGTTTATTACGGGATGTGACTGACTATAATGTTGTTTCTGTACTACCAAATGATGACCAAGAAGAAATCTCGTTGTTGGTAGCTAAGTATGATTTAACTGCAATTCCTGTAGTTAATCGTAAAGACCAATTGTTAGGAATAATTACAGTTGATGATATTATTGATGTTATTGAGACAGAAAATACTGAGGATATGTTTAGAATGGTTGGTGTAAGTGAAGAGGAAAGTGTACATAGCTCTTTAAAAAATTCTATTAAGAAGAGATTACCCTGGTTAATCATTAATTTAGCAACGGCTTTTTTAGCCTCTTTTACTGTTGGATTATTTGAAGATATAATTGCTCAAGTAGTTGCTTTAGCAGCAGCTATGCCTATCGTAGCAGGGATGGGTGGTAATGCAGGGACTCAGACTTTATCTGTTGTAATTAGAGGAATTGCATTAGGAGAGATTGATTTAAGAGAAAACTGGCGGTTTGTTTTTAAAGAGATAGGGCTAGGTTTAATTAATGGAGCGGTTACAGGTTTGTTGACAGGAATTATTCTTTATTTTCAGTATGGTAATCCTTATTTAGGTTTAATTATCTTTTTAGCAATGATTGGTAATTTGCTTATAGCAGGTTTAGCTGGATTTTTAATACCTTTATTTTTAGAGTTGATAGGAGTAGACCCTGCTTTAGCTTCGGCTATCTTTGTGACTACTGCTACTGATGTTTTTGGTTTCTTTATTTTTCTAGGATTAGCTAAGATGATGTTAGGTTTTATAAGTTAGAACAAATTCTTTCTGGAATCATAATTGACAATAAAGATAATATGTTATAATCTTAACTTGGAATTTTGTTATAAACTAAGGAGGAAGTATATGATAGTTAGAGATGATATTCGCAATATAGCAATTATTGCCCACGTAGACCATGGAAAGACAACTTTAGTAGATGGGATGTTAAAACAAAGTGGCATCTTTCATTCTAAACAAGAAGTACAAGAGAGAGTAATGGATGATAATGATTTAGAACGAGAACGAGGAATTACTATTTTATCTAAAAATACAGCAGTTAATTATAAGGAGACTAAAATAAATATTGTTGATACACCAGGTCACGCTGATTTTGGTGGTGAGGTTGAACGAATTTTAAAGATGGTAGATGGTGTTTTATTAGTTGTTGATGCTTTTGAAGGGCCAATGCCTCAGACTAAGTTTGTGTTAACTAAAGCATTAGAGTTAGATTTAAAGCCTGTAGTAGTTTTAAATAAAATTGATCGAGAAGATGCACGACCAGAGGAAGTTGTTGATAAGGTATTAGATTTATTTATTGATTTAGGGGCCACTGATGAACAGATAGATTTTCCAGTGATTTATGCTTCTGCTCTAGAAGGATATGCCCAAGAAGAATTATCTGCTACTAATGATGATTTAGAGCCTTTATTTAAAGCAGTTATTAAGCATATTCCAGCTCCTGAAGGTGAAATAAATAAACCACTACAAACAATTGTAACTACAATTGAATATAATGATTATGTGGGGCGAATGGCTTTAGGAAAGATTAATCGTGGTCAAGTTAGTGAAGGAGAAGAAGTAGCTATTTGTAAAAGGGATGGTACAGTTGATAAAAAAAGAATTAGTAAACTGTATGCGTACCAAGGATTAGGTAGAAAGGAAATTAAAGAGGCTAAAGTTGGAGATATTGTAGCTATAGCTGGAATGGAAGGAATTAATATTGGTGAAACAATAGCTGATAAAGATAACCCTGAAGCCTTACCTTTTATTGAAATTGAGGAACCAACTGTTAGTATGACTTTTACTACCAATGATAGTCCTTTTGCAGGTCAAGAAGGTGATTTTGTTACTTCTAGAAATTTAAAAGATAGATTACTAAAGGAATTAGAAAAGAATGTAGCTTTACGAGTTAAGGAAATAAATCCTGATACCTTCAAGGTTTCAGGAAGGGGAGAATTACACTTATCTATTTTAATTGAAACTATGCGCCGGGAAGGTTATGAATTCCAGGTTTCTAAACCAGAGGTAATTATGAAAGAAGAAGAGGGCCAAAAATTAGAGCCCATTGAAGAAGCAATTATTGATATACCAGAAGAACACATGGGAACCGTAATGGAATTATTAGGTGCCAGAAAAGGTGAAATGAAGAATATGGTTCACTTAAGTCAGAGTAGATTAAGATTAACTTTTGAGGTTCCTTCGCGAGGATTAATTGGTTTTAGGTCTGAGTTTTTAACTAAGACCAAAGGGGAAGGGGTACTAAATTGTAGTTTTTCTCATTATGATAATCATCGTGGTCAAATTTCTGAGACTGATACTGGTTCTATAGTAGCAGATAGAGAGGGTGAAGTAACTAGATATGGTATCTTTACTGCTCAAGAAAGAGGCGATATATTTGTAGAGCCGGGGACTAGAGTGTATGAAGGAATGATTGTAGGGTCCAATGCTCGAGAACAAGATTTGAATATTAATATTTGTAAAAATAAAAAGTTAGATAATATGAGATCTGCTGGCTCAGATGAGGCTATGATTCTAACACCAGCCACTGAGCTTAGTTTAGAAGAGTCTTTAGAGTATATAACTAGCGATGAATTAGTAGAGATTACACCTAAAAATATTAGGTTAAGAAAGAAAATTTTAAATAAAAAGACAAGGGTTAAGGCACAAAAAAGCAATTAATAGCATCAGGATGAGTGAGAATGGGGTAGAAAAAAGTGCTCACCCTGATAACTAAAAAAGAAAGGAGAAGTCAAGATGGAGATATCGTCGAGAGTCAGTCAGATTGATGCTTCGCCTACATTAGCGATTAGTGCTCAAGCAAAGGAATTATGCCAACAAGGAAAGAATGTGATTAGTTTAGGAGCGGGAGAGCCAGATTTTAATACTCCTTTACATATTAAAGAGGCAGCAAAAGAAGCTATGGCAGCAGGGTTTACAAACTATACTGCTACAGTGGGGACTAAAGAATTAAGAACTGCTGTTACAGATAGATTTAACAAGCAAAAGAAGATTGAATATAGCAGTGAGCAGGTAATTGTTTCTCCAGGGGCCAAGTATGCTTTATTTTTAACATTGCAGGTGCTAGTTGATGAAGGTGATGAGGTTATTCTACCAGCCCCTTATTGGGTTAGTTATCCCCAACAGGTTAAATTTGCTGGTGGTAAAATGAAAGCAGTAGAAACTAAAGAAGAGAATGATTTTAAGTTAACCAGTCAAGAATTAAAAGACTCTATTACGCCTCAAACTAAAGTTTTAATCTTAAATACTCCTAGTAATCCTACAGGAGCTATTTATAGTCAAGAAGAGTTAGCTAAGATTGCTGAGATAGCCATTAAAGAGGATATTATGATTATTGCTGATGAGATTTATCAACAAATTAGTTATGATAAAGAAGCAGTGAGTATTGCCTCTTTAGGAGAAGAAATTAAAGAGCAGACAGTTATTATTGATGGTGTTTCTAAAGCTTATGCTATGACAGGATGGCGGATTGGTTTTGCGGTTGGCCCGCAAGAAGTTATTGCTGCAATGGCTTGTCTACAAAGTCATAGTACATCTAGTGCTAACTCAATTGCACAAAAGGCAAGTGTAGCTGCTTTATCTGGAACGCATGCCCCCACAGAAAAGATGAAAAAAGCATTTAAGCAGAGAAGAGATTTGATAGTAGAGCAAATAAATCAAATTCCTAGTTTTAAAGCTAAAAAACCAGCTGGAGCTTTTTATCTCTTTGTTAATGTTAAGGATGCTTTAGGTCAAAAAATAAATGGAGAGAAGATAACTAATGATCAAAAATTAGCTAATCTATTATTACAAGAAGCAGGAGTAGCTACAATTCCAGGTTCTTTCTTTGGCAAAGATGGATATTTAAGGATGTCTTATGCTACTAGTGAATCAGAAATTAAAACTGCTATAAATAAGATAAAAGATTTTCTTGCTTAAAAGTAAGGCGGCTTAAGCCGCCTTACTTTTAATTATCCACCTCTGTAAATTCAACTTTAACTACTGCCTTAGGTTGAATAATTAACCAGACGAGCTTAAGTTGATAGTTCTTTTCTTCAATAATAATAATCCTTTCATTAATGGTGTTAGCTATTAATTGGCCATCAATTTTTGCAATATTACGTCCAATTAAGCTATCTAATAATTTAAAAGTTCTTTCTTTTAATTCTTGTTTAAGATGTTTATCTCCTTTTGTTTGAACATTTATTTCTAGCTCTTGGATTATTGTTCTTTTTTCTTCTTTTAGACTCTTTTTTAGTTTTTTTAATTCAGTTTCTTGGGTATTTATTGTAGCAACCAATTGTTTTTTTTCATAGATTAATTGGTCAAGTTCTCTGCCTATCCAGAGGTTAATTAAACAGCCACCAATAATTATTCCTAAAATAAAACTAGCTAGTATACGAGCAAATTCTTTTTTAGTTAAAGCTAGAAATCTAAATTCCATTTTAGTTTCCTCCAGTAAGGATTGTAATGATCCAAATCCCTAATTGAGCTCCTAAAAAGCCAGTGATTAAAAGTATAAATTGTTTTACCACTAGTAAAATTTCTCCTTCTAATAATCCCCCTTCAAAGAGCTTTAAGTTAGAGAATGTACCACCAATAGAGATTACAACAGCCCATAATTTGAGTTCTTTCGATAATTCCCTCATAGATTTTAGAGGTGATTCTTTAGCTAAAGTAGCTCCAATACTTCCAATTAATGACCCTCCGAGGATGATCCCTAAGGAGATAAAAAAAACAATTAATAAACGTTGCATTATATCACCTACTAAATCTGATTTATGAAATTAGTAGTTACCGTTTGTAAAGAATATAGCATATATTTATTAAAATTTAGTGTAAATTATGCTTTGCTCGGAAAGAATGTTATAATAATTTATGTAGATAATTTTAATTGTAAGTTATCCAATTAAAAAAGGAGGTGAAATATATGTCTAACTTTGTTCATCTTCATACTCATACTGAATATAGTCTGCTAGATGGGGCAATTAGAATAGATGACTTGGTTCAACAAGCAAAAGAGTATGATATGCCAGCGGTAGCAATTACTGACCATGGGGTACTGTATGGTGCAATTGATTTTTATCAACAACTTAAAGAAGCAGGGATTAAACCTATCATTGGTTGTGAGGTATATGTGACTGAAGATTATCAACAAAAACAACCTCGTAATAGAAAATTAAATCACTTAGTATTATTAGCTGAAAATAAGCAAGGGTATAAAAATTTGTTAAAGTTAGTTTCACAAAGTTTTTTAGAAGGGTTTTATTATAAACCACGAGTTGATAAAGAATTATTAGCTAAGTATAGTGAGGGTTTAATTTGTTTAAGTAGTTGTTTAGCTGGTGAAGTAGCAACTTTAATTCAAAACCGACAATTTGAACAAGCTAAGGAAGTTGCATTAGATTATCAAAATATATTTGGGCCAAATAACTTCTTTTTAGAGATGCAAGATCATGGTTTAGCCGAAGAAAAGCAAGTTAATACAGAGTTAGTTAAATTAAGTCGAGAGTTAGATATACCATTGGTAGTGACCAATGATGTTCATTATTTAAAGCAAGATGATGCTACAGTACATGATATCCTGCTATGTATTCAAACTGGTAAGGATGTAACGGATGAAGATAGATTACAATTTCCTAATCAAGAATTTTATTTTAAGTCTCCACAAGAAATGCAAGATTTATTTTCTGACTACCCACAAGCAATTGAAAATACAGTTAAGATTGCTCAGCGTTGCAATCTTGAGTTAGATTTTGAACAAACTCTACTGCCTGATTATCAAGTACCCCAGGGGGATACACTTGAGTCTTATTTACGTAAGGTAGCTTACCAGGGTTTAGCAGAGAAGTATGAGCAAATAACTCCTGAAATAGAAGAAAGATTAGAGTATGAGTTAGAAATTATCAATCAAATGGGCTATCCTGCTTATTTTTTAATTGTGCGGGATTTTGTTAGATATGCTAAAGAGAATGATATTATAGTTGGCCCAGGGCGAGGTAGTGCTGCTTCTAGTTTAGTTTCTTATGCGTTAGATATTACAAATATAGATCCTTTAGAGTATGATTTATTATTTGAACGATTTTTAAATCCGGCCCGAGTAACAATGCCGGACATAGATATTGATTTCTGTTATGAGCGGCGGGATGAAGTAATAGATTATGTAACTAAGAAGTATGGCCCAGATAAGGTAGCCCAGATTATTACTTTTGGAACAATGGCTGCTAAGGCAGCAGTCAGAGATGTAGGACGAGTCTTAGGAGTCAGTTATAATAAGACCGATAAGGTAGCTAAAGCAATTCCTGATAATTTAGGGATTGATATTAAAGGGGCTTTGTCTAAATCAGAAGAATTAGAAGAGTTATATCAATCAGATAAAGAAGTTAAAGAAATTGTTGATTATGCTCATGGTATTGAGGGATTACCTCGCCATGCTTCTACTCATGCTGCAGGAGTAGTAATTACTAAAGAAGAATTGACTAATTATACTCCACTATATCAGAATGGTGGTGAAGTTACTACCCAGTATGCTATGGATGATTTGGAGTCATTAGGCTTATTAAAGATGGATTTTTTAGGTTTAAGAACTCTAACAGTAATTAATAAGACACTAGATTTAATAAAAGAGACTCAAGGAGAAGAAATTGAGTTAGCTCAGATTTCTTTTACTGACCAGAAAGTATATGATTTATTAAGTAGTGGGAATAGTTTAGGAGTATTTCAATTAGAAAGTACTGGTATGAGACGTTTAATTGCTAAGTTAAAGCCAGAAGACATAGAAGATATTATTGCTTTACTAGCTTTATATCGACCAGGGCCTTTAGGAAGTGGAATGGTAGAGGATTATATTGCTAGAAGGCATGATGAACAGGAAGTAGAGTATCCTCATCCAGATTTAAAAGAAATTCTAGGGCCAACTTATGGTGTAATTTTATACCAGGAGCAAGTAATGCAGATTGTGCAAAAAATTGCAGGGTATTCTCTTGGTCAAGCTGATATTTTGCGTCGATCAATGGGAAAGAAAAAACCTGAGGTTATGAAGAAACACCGAGATATTTTTATTAATGGTAATGATGATATTGCTGGAGCAGTAAACAATGGTTATAGCAAAGAGTTAGCTAAAGAGTTATTTGAACTGATTGAACACTTTGGAGGTTATGGCTTTAATAAGGCTCATAGTGCAGCTTATGCTCATGTTTCATATTATACTGCTTACTTAAAAGCTCATTATCCAGTTGAATTTATGGCTGCGTTATTAACTAGTCAGATAGAAAATAGTGATAAGGTAGCTAAATATATCAATGAAGTAAGAAGGATGGGCTTTGAAGTACTACCTCCTAATATAAATGCTAGTTACTTTGGTTTTACAGTTGATTCTGGACAGATTAGATTTGGCTTACAAGGAGTCAAGCATGTAGGGGCCAAGGCTATTGAAGAAATTATTACAGCTCGTAAAGAAGAGAAGTTTAAAAGTTTATCTGACTTTTGCCAAAAGGTTGATTTAAGCAAGGTCAATCAACGTGTAGTAGAGAGTTTGATTAAAGCAGGAGCTTTTGATTCTTTAGGTGATTATCGTTCTCAATTGCTCAATGTATTACCTGAAGTTTTTAGCCAAGCTCATAAAATGCAAAAGGAACAAAGTAATGGTCAAACTAGCTTTTCAGATTTATTTACAGAGGATAAAGAGTTTGTAGCTACTGATATTCAGTTACCAGAGATTAAGGAGTTTGCTAACCAGAAGTTATTATCTTTAGAGAAGGAAATGTTAGGTTTATATCTGTCTGGTAATCCTTTAGAAGATATTTTACCCCAATTAAAAGAAAGAAGAGATAGTACAATTCAAAGCTTAGAAATTGGAGAGCAAGAAGTGGTTACAGGAGGAATAATTACTAAAAAGAAAGAGGTAATAACTAAGAATCAGCGCCAGATGGCTTTTATATCACTAAAAGATGAAACAGATAAATTAGATGCAATTATTTTTCCAGATGTTTATCAAAAGTACCAAGAATTAGTGATTGAAGATCAAGGGGTGTTAATTAAGGGCCAAGTAAATCAAGAAGAAAAATTAATTGCGCAGCAAATAATAGATGTAACTGATTCAGTAGCAGATGAAGTTAAGGTAGTCCATCTACAATTAGAAGATCCGACTTTAACTACAATAGATAATTTAAAAGATATACTAGTTAATTATTCTGGAGAAAAGAAAGTATATCTACACTTAGTTATTAAAGAGCAAAGAATTAGTATAAAATTAGATAGTAAGTACTGGGTACAAGCAACTAATGAATTAAGTAAAGAGTTGAAAAGTATAGGTGCTAAGCACTTCTTTTAATTAATAAGCATATACTATATAATAGAGATGTAATTGAGGAGGGAAAATTATGAAATTAAAAGAAGAAATAATCAATAAGTTACAAGCTCGGGGAGTAGAGTTATCAGATATAGCTGAGGTAGCATATCATTTACAAAAGCCTTATAGTAAAGATTTAAAATTAGAAGACTGCTTAGTTGCTGTAAAGCATGTGTTAGAGAAAAGAGAAGTCCAGTATACTGTATTAACTGGGATAGCTTTAGATATATTGGTAGAAGAGGAAAAAGTAGAGGGTGCTTTAGCTAAGATTATTAGAGAAGATGAACCGTTATATGGAGTAGATGAAAGTTTAGCTTTAGCTATCGCTAATATCTATGGAAGTGTTGGATTTACTAGTTTTGGTTATTTAGATAAAGATAAAATGGGAATTATGAAAGAATTAGATACAACTAAAGAACAGGTTAATACTTTTTTAGATGATTTAGTAGCTGGAGTTGCTTCAGCAGCTTCAGCGAAGATTGCACATCAAAATAAAAATAAGGAACTGGATGAGGCAGAGATTTCTTAAAGTGGAGGGTTTTTAGTGGAAGAAAAGAATACAACAAATAAACTAACAGGTTTTGGTGAATTGTTTTTAAAAGGAATTCCAATTGGTCTTTCTAATACACTACCAGGAATTAGTGGGGGGACTTTAGCTTTAGTCTTAGGTATTTATGACCAGTTAGTTAATGGAATTAAAAAGATTAGGCTTCAGGTTTTAATCCCTATTTTCTTAGGAGCAGTAACAGGTGTTTTAAGTGGCTCTAAGATAGTTACTTCTTTATTAGAAACCAATCCTAGTGTAGTTAAAGCATTTTTGTTAGGTTTAATTATAGCTTCTAGTAAAGTAACATATGACCAAGTAAAACAAGTAAATTTAAAAACAATAATCTTAGGTATTATAGGGTTAGTAGTCGCTTTTATATTTTCAGTAGAACTAGGAGGAGCTGGAGATGTAACTACTTTATCGTGGACTAGATTATTTTTAGGTGGAGCTGTTGGTAGTGTAGCTATGATTTTACCAGGAGTTAGTGGTGGTACAATATTAATTATGCTTGGTCTTTATCAAGGGGTATTAGAGGCAATTGTTAATTTTAATTTTCCTGTAATGATTGTTTTTGGACTAGGAGTTGGTAGTGGTCTATTAAGTTTTTCTTTTGTATTATCCTATTTATTAGATAATTATAGATCATTATTAATGTCCTTTTTAACTGGCTTAATTTTAGGGTCAATGAGGAGTGTAATGTCATTTAACTTAGGAGTAGAAGAGATTCTAGGTTTTCTTTTAGGAGTAGGAGTTATTTATGCTATATCAGGGATAGAAGATTAATTTCAACTTGACAGGAAAAGGAAAATAGTTTATTATTAATACAAAGTAGAATATTAATGAGGTGGATATAAATGGAGATGCCAGCAAGTGAAGACCATATTATTGTTAAAGCTCTAGAAGATGGAGTTACAATAATTGGTTTAACACGTGGTGAGCAGACTAAATTTCATCACACAGAAAAGTTAGATGCTGGAGAAGTAATGATTGCCCAATTTACCAAACATACTTCAGCAATTAAAATTAGAGGTAAAGCAAAATTGATCACTAGTCACGGTAAGGTAGAGTCAGAATAGATAAGAGCGTTAGATGAGAGACTTTAGATGAGAGTAGAACAGATTGAGTAAAAGAATATATTTTAGTTGAGGAGAGCAGAGTTGAGTTGAGATAAGTTGAGCCGAGCTTAGGGATAGGTATATCTAATTTAGGGAGTAGTATACCTATTTTTCAGGGCCAACAGACTCGAGTCTGTTGGCCCTGTTTCTTTTTTGGATTAGTTAATAGAAGGAGGTTGCTAATGTATTTTCCTAAACAAGATGACTTTATTAAGCAGGCGGAAGAAGGGAAATTGATCCCTGTTTATAAAGAAGTTAGTGGTGATATGGAGACTCCTGTATCTGCCTTTAAGAAGTTAAAGCAAGGGGAATATTCATATTTATTAGAGAGTGTAGAGCAGGGCCAAAACTTAGGGCGTTATTCTTTTATTGGACTTGATTATCACGCACTAATTAGCTGTAAAGATGGAGTAATAAGGACCAAAGATCGAGTAGGTAAAATAGTCAGCGCAGAAAAGACTGATAATCCTTTAGATGATTTAAAGAGTTTACTAAAAGATTATCAAGGTTATCAAGTAGATGACTTACCAATGTTTTATGGAGGAGCAGTTGGTTACTTAGGCTATGATGTTATAAAGTATTTTGAAGATATACCTCAAAAGACTACAGATGATCTTAAATTACCCGAGATGTTATTTGTAGTTAGTGATACAGTCTTAGTCTTTGATCATCTTCATCATAACTTGAAGATAGTAGCTAATGTTAAAGTTGGTAAACAGCCACAAGTAGATTATAAAAAAGCCCAAGAGAAGATAGATAAGATAGTAGCTAAATTGCAACAACCATTGACAGAATACAGCCAGCAAACTAATCACACCAGTCAAGAATTAGAATACACTTCAAACTTTACTAAAGAGGAATTTATTAATAGTGTCCAAGATGCCAAAGATTATATTACCACAGGGGATATTTTTCAAATAGTCCTATCCCAAAGGTTGGAGATGCCAATTACCACTGATTCCTTTGCTATTTATCGGCAATTAAGAAGACTGAATCCATCTCCTTATATGTATTATCTTAATCTAGGTGGTTTTCAATTAGTTGGTTCATCACCTGAACTGTTAGTTAGGGTTCAAGATGGAAGAGTGGAGAATAGACCAATTGCTGGTACGAGAAGAAGAGGAATTAATAGTAGTGAGGATGAAAGCTTGGCCCAAGATTTATTAAATGATGAAAAGGAAAGAGCGGAACATACTATGTTGGTTGATCTAGGGCGAAATGATGTAGGAAGGGTTAGTAAATATGGTACAGTAGATGTTACTGAGTTAATGGAGGTTGAGTACTACTCTCATGTAATGCATTTAGTTTCTAATGTAACAGGTAAGTTAAAAGAAGATGAAGATATCTACTCTGCTCTAGAAGCCTGTTTTCCTGCTGGAACTGTATCTGGAGCTCCCAAAATTAGGGCTATGGAGTTAATAGATCAGCTAGAGCCGACTAGGCGGGGGCCTTACGCAGGTAGTATAGGTTATTTTAGTTATTCTGGTAATTTAGATAGTTGTATTACAATTAGAACAATCTTAATTCAAGATGACAAAGCCTATGTGCAAGCAGGAGCTGGAATTGTAGCTGATTCAGACCCAGAAACTGAGTATCAAGAAACATTAAATAAAGCTCAAGGTCTATTAGAAGCAGTTCAGTTAGCAGAAGGAGGAGACTCTGATGGTATTAGTAATTGATAATTATGATTCATTTACTTATAATTTAGTTCAATTAATTGGCCAGCTAGGTTGTGAGATAGTAGTTAGGCGTAATGATGAAATAACCGTGAATGAGATTAAAGATTTAAATCCTAGTCAGATTATTATCTCGCCTGGTCCAGGACGCCCGGAAGATGCTGGAGTCTCTCTAAAGGTGGTTAAAGAATTTTCAGGTCAAATTCCGATATTAGGAATTTGTTTAGGACATCAAACCATTGGGGCCGCTTTTGGAGCTGAAATTATTCAAGCACCTAAATTAGTTCATGGAAAGACTACTAAAGTTATCAATTATGGATTAAAGGATAGTATTTTAGAAGGAATAGATGATTTTGAAGCCACAAGATATCATTCATTAATCATTGATCCTGCTACTTTATCTGCTAGATTTGAAGTAACAGCTAAGACAGAAGATGATCTAATTATGGGAATTCGAGATAAGAAGAGTAAGTTATATGGACTACAGTTTCACCCTGAGTCTATTATGACAGAGGCTGGCCAGGAGATCCTTAACAACTTTGTACAGATCAATTGATAATTAAGGATTAAGACTGTAAATTATAATTTTGGGAGGTTGAGAAGAGATGAGAAGAGTAATCAAAAAAGTAGTAAATGGTCAAAATTTAGATATAGAGGAAAGCAAAGAAACCATGAGTGCAATTATGGGTGGCAAGGCAACAGATGCTCAAATTGGAAGTTTCATTACTGCTTTACGAACTAAAGGAGAAACAATTGAAGAAATTACTGGGGCTGCTCAAGTAATGCGACAAAAGGCTGCTCCAATTGCTACAAATCAAGATTTATTAGTTGATGTATGTGGGACTGGTGGTGATAATTTAGATACTTTTAATATTTCTACAACTACTGCTTTTGTAGTGGCAGGAGCAGATATAGCAGTTGCTAAACATGGAAATCGTTCTGTGTCTAGTAAAAGTGGAAGTGCAGATGTATTAGAGAACTTAGGTGTCAACCTTAACTTAACACCTGCTCAGGTGGGCCAATGTATTGACAAAATCGGGATTGGTTTTTTATATGCTCCAACATTTCATCAGGCTATGAAACATGCGATTGGCCCTAGAAAAGAAATAGGGGTTAGAACAATCTTTAATATGTTAGGCCCATTAACAAATCCAGCTAGTGCTCAGGTTCAATTGTTAGGAGTTTATGATCCTCAATTAACTGAACCAATTGCCCATGCTTTAAATAACTTAGGTGTCAAGGCTGCTTTTGTAGTTCATGGTTTAGTGGGCTTAGATGAATTATCAACAGTTGGTAAAACAAAGGTTAGTCAACTGCAAGAGGGAGAGGTAGAGACTTATCAATTAGCTCCTGAAGATATTGGTTTAAAAGAAGCAACTGCTGAGCAATTAGCAGGTGGAGGGCCAGCGGAGAATGCTGAGATCACTCGTCAGATTTTGGCTGGAGAACTTGGCCCTAAGCGTGATATTGTTTTGTTAAATGCTGCTGCAGCTTTAGTGGCAGCAGGCAAAGCAATTGATTTATCAGCCGGTGTTAATTTAGCTACTAAAGTAATTGATGAGGGCTTAGCCTTAGAGAAGTTAGAGCAACTTATTGCAGTCACTAATCAATTTTAAAGTTAAATTTTATATCAATATTATTTCAACTTTTAGTAGTGATGGAGGTGAAACAAATGATTTTAGACCGGATAGTAAAGCATAAGAAAGAAGAAGTTAAAGAAGAAAAGAGTAAGGAAAGTTTAAAAGAATTAAAATTACGTATTAATGACTTGCCTGGTACAAGAGACTTTAAAGCTGCTTTAAAAAAACCAGGGGTTAGCTTAATTGCTGAAGTAAAAAAAGCTTCTCCTTCAAAAGGTGTAATTAAAGCAGAATTTAATCCAGAGGAAATAGTAAAAGAGTATCAAACAGCAGGTGCTAGAGCAGTCTCTGTTTTAACTGATCAGAAATTTTTTCAGGGGCAATTAGATTATTTACGGTTAGTTAAAGAAAAAGTTAAACTTCCCATTTTAAGGAAAGACTTTATCATTGATCCCTATCAGATTTATCAGGCTAGAGCTTATAGAGCAGATGCTATTTTGTTAATAGCAGCTATTTTAACTACTCAGCAATTAAGAGACTATCTAATTTTAGCTAATAAGTTAGATTTAGATGTATTACTAGAAGTTCATAATAGAGAAGAATTATATCAAGCTTTAGAAGTTGATGCTGATCTAATTGGAATTAACAATCGTAATTTAAAGGTGTTTGAAGTTGATCTAGCAACTACACTAGGATTGCAAAGGCTAGTTCCAAATGATAAAGTGATTATTAGTGAAAGTGGAATTAAAACTAAATCTGATATTAATTTATTAGCTAAACATAATATTGATGGGGTTTTGGTAGGAGAGTCTTTAATGAAGAGTGATGATATTAGTGCTAAAGTAAAGGAGCTTATTGGCTAATGAGCAAAATTAAAGTTTGTGGTTTGACTAATCTAGAGGATGCTAAACAAGCAGCAGAAGTTGGAGCTGACTTATTAGGTTTTATCTTTGCAAAAAGTCCTAGACAAGTGACCAATAGAGAAGTTGCTAAGATTAGTAAAGAACTACCAGCTGGTGTAAAGAAGGTAGGGGTTTTTGCTAATCAGTCAAAAGCAGAAATTAAAGAGACAATTACTAAGTGTGATCTTGATTATATTCAGTTACATGGTAGTGAATCACCTAAGTTTTGTAAACAGTTTAGGCTACCAGTAATTAAAGCTTTTAGAGTTAAAGATAAAACTTCTTTAAGTCAATTAAGAGAGTATGAAGTAGATAAATACTTATTGGATACTTATGTGCCTGATAAGTTAGGTGGTACCGGGAAGACTTTTAATTGGGAGTTAGCTATTCAAGCAAAAAAATATGGTTCTATAATTATGGCTGGTGGGTTGGAAGCCAGTAATGTAAAATTAGCAGTAAAAAAAGTAAGTCCCTGGGCTGTAGATGTTAGTAGTGGGGTTGAAGTTAAACCTGGCAAGAAAGATTATGAACAAGTTAAAGAGTTTGTTGAGAGTGTCGAGAGTACTGGATAATGAGTAGTGGGTAGTGAGTAAAACTGTAACATTAAAAGGAGGCTAATTAAGATGGTAACAGATATTAAAGAGAATGGTAAATTTGGTGAATTTGGTGGGAAGTATGTTCCAGAGTTATTGATTCCAGCTTTAGAGGAGTTAGAAAAAACATATTTTGAATTAAAGGATGATCCTGAGTTTCAAAAAGAATTCAAATATTATCTAAAAGAATATGTAGGGCGGCCTAATCCTTTATATTATGCTGAAAGACTAACTGAGAAATTAGGTGGAGCTAAGATTTATTTAAAACGAGAAGATTTAAATCATATGGGTGCTCATAAGATCAATAATACTATTGGACAGATTTTATTAGCTGAGAGAATGGGAAAAGAAAGAATTATTGCTGAAACTGGAGCAGGTCAACATGGAGTAGCAACGGCAACAGCAGCAGCTATGTTTGGTATGGATTGTGAGATTTTTATGGGGGCAGAAGATATTGAACGACAGCAATTAAATGTCTTTAGAATGAGATTATTAGGAGCTAAAGTTACTCCTGTTACTCAAGGGACTGCTACTTTAAGTGATGCTGTAGATGCAGCGATTAGAAATTGGGTAGAAACTGTAGAAGATACACATTATATCATTGGCTCAGTTGTGGGCCCTCATCCCTATCCAACTATGGTACGTGATTTTCATTCAGTAATTGGAGAAGAAGCTAGAGAACAGATTTTAGATGTTGAAGGAGACTTACCTGATTATTTAGTTGCTTGTGTTGGAGGAGGAAGTAATGCAATTGGCTTATTTCATCCTTTCCTTGATGATGAAGATGTTGAGATGATAGGAGTAGAAGCAGCTGGAACAGGATTAAATACTGATAAACATGCTGCAACTATGTCTAAAGGAACTAAGGGAATCTTACATGGGTTTAAAAGTTATGTCTTACAGGATGAAAATGGTCAAATACAACCGGCTCATTCTATCTCAGCTGGTTTAGATTATCCAGGAGTTGGCCCAGAGCATAGTTATTTAAAGGCTATAGGACGAGCTGATTATCAGGCAGTAACTGATGATGAAGCTGTAGAGGCTTTTCAACTATTATCTGAGGTTGAGGGAATTATTCCAGCATTAGAAAGTTCTCATGCAGTAGCTTATGCTAAGAAATTGGCCCCACAGTTAGATCAAGATCAAGTAATTATTGTTAATTTATCTGGTCGAGGAGATAAAGATGTTTATACAGTTGCGGATAAATTAGGAGTTAGTATTGATGGGTAATATTAAGGAGACTTTTATGGCTTTAAGGAATGAAGGAGAAAAACCCTTTATTCCTTTTTTAATGGCTGGAGATCCTACTTTAGATTTAACCAAAAAAATTGTTTTAGAGGCTGAGAAACAAGGGGCAGATATAGTTGAATTAGGAATTCCTTATGCTACTCCCTTAGCTGACGGGCCAACCGTTCAACAGGCAGGACAGAGAAGTTTAAAGCATGATACTAATCTAGAAGATATATTTCAATTAGTAGCCCAGATTAGAGAGGATAGTCAAATTCCTATTGTCTTGATGGGATATTATAATTCTATCTTTAATTATGGATTAAAAGAGTTTGTAGCTAAGTGTGAAACAGTAGGTGTTGATGGAGTTATTATTCCTGACTTACCGTTAGGGGAAGGTCAAGAGTTAAGAAAATATAGTACAGATTTAGATATTATTTTATTAGTAGCTCCAACTAGTAATCGCAAAAGAATTAAACAAGCAGCTAATGCTTCGCAAGGTTTTATTTATGCAGTATCCACTTTGGGAACTACTGGAACTAGAACAGAGATATCAAACCAAGTAGAAGAGGTAGTTAGTCAAGTTAAGGAATTGACTACAACCCCTGTAGCTGTTGGGTTTGGGATTGCAAAGCAAGAACATGTTAGAGAAATAGCTAAATTTGCTGATGGTATAATTGTAGGGAGTGCAATTATAAAGCAAATAGAGGCAAATTTAAACTTATTACCGGAAAAAGAGAATAATCTAATTAATAAGGTAGGCCACTTTATTGCTCAATTAAAAGAACCATTAATAAGTAACGAGTAACAAAAATATATTTGTCTATAAAACTTTGAAAATAATGTTAAGTGAGTTGCATTTTGAATTTTTTGTGTTATAATATGACCAACAGTGTGATTGAGTTGGTCATTTTTTTATTGTAATGTGTTTTTATTAATGATTTGGTTAATAATATTTATAGCTAATTAAATTAAAAGGATAGAGAAGGTGGGGTGCTAGATTTGCTAAAAGATTTATTTGGCAGTAAATCTAAGTATGTAACTGTAGAACAAAAAAAGAGACCTCGTCATCAAGATGAGGAAACAGATAAAAAAGAAATGCCAGATGATTTATGGACTAAATGTCAAGAATGTGAAGAGATAATTTTTAATAAAAAATTGGCTGAAAATTTAAAAGTTTGTCCCGAATGTGGCTATCATTTTAGATTAACTGCTACAGAAAGAATATCTTTATTGGTAGATGAAGGCGAATTTGAGGAATATGATGCTAATTTAGAAGCAGGAAATCCATTAAATTTCCCTGATTATGAAAAAAAGATTGATAAGTACCAAAATAAAACTGGGCTTAAGGATGCTGTAGTTGCTGGTATTGGTGAGGTAAATGGCTACCAAGTTTCTTTAGCAGCTCTTGATGCAAGATTTTTAATGGGAAGTATGAATTCAGTTGTAGGAGAAAAGTTGACTCGTGCAATTGAACGGGCTTTAGATAAAAAATTACCGCTAATAATAGTAGCAGGGGGCGGTGGTGGTGCTAGAATGTATGAAGGTATGTTATCTTTAATGCAAATGGCTAAGACAAGTGCTGCCCTAAAGAGATTAGACCAAGCAGGACAATTATATGTATCTATTTTAACTGACCCTACTTATGGTGGGATTTCAGCTAGTTTTGCTTCATTAGGTGATATTAATATTGGTGAAACTGATGCTAAAATTGGCTTTGCTGGGCCAAGGGTAATTAAACAGACTATTAATCGGGATTTACCTGAGGACTTTCAGACGGCTAATTTTTTAGAGGAGCATGGAATGTTAGATAAAGTTGTTAACAGATCAGAACTTAAAGATGTATTGAAAACAATACTAGAGATACATTATCCTAGAGGTGAACAAAAATGAGTGAATATTTAGAGTTTGAAAAACCTCTGATTGAATTAGAAGAAAAGATTAATGAATTGAATAGTTTTATGCAAGATAAGGATATTGACTTAACAGATGAGGTTAAGCGCTTAGAGAAGCGAGCTAATAATTTACGAGAAGAAATATTCTCTGAATTAAAGCCTTGGGAAATTTTAAAGATTGCCCGACATGGTGAGAGACCTACTACTTTAGATTATATCGATCTAATTTGTGATGAATTTGTTGAATTGCATGGTGATAGAACTTATGGAGATGATCAAGCTTTAGTAGGAGGAATTGCTAAGATAGATAACATGCCTGTAACTATTATCGGGCATCAAAAAGGAAAGACTACTAAAGATAATATTAATCGTAACTTTGGTATGGCCCATCCTGAAGGTTATCGTAAGGCCTTACGATTAATGGAGCAAGCAGAAAAATTTGGTAGACCAATTATATCTTTAATCAATACGCCAGGAGCTTACCCTGGAATTGGAGCTGAAGAGAGGGGACAAGCCGAAGCTATTGCTAAGAATATGATGGAGATGTCAGGAATCTCTGTTCCAATCATTGTAGTTATTACAGGAGAAGGAGGTAGTGGTGGAGCATTAGGTATTGGTGTAGGTGATAGAGTTCTAATGTTAGAATATACTTACTATTCTGTTTGTTCTCCTGAAGCATGTGCAGCTATTTTATGGAAGGATGCTAATGAGGCTGAAACCGCAGCCAAAGCATTAAATATAACTGCGCAAGACTTATTAGAATTAGGCATCATAGATAGTACAATTGCTGAACCTCCTGGAGGAGCTCATAAAAATTATGAGCGTAGCGCTCAATTATTAAAGGAGACAATTATGCAAGAAATCAGTGAACTGCAAGAACTTGATACAGCTACTTTGTTAGATAATAGGTACAATAAATTCAGAAAAATGGGGTATATTAAAAACAAGTTTGAAGAAGTTGTTGAGGAGAAACAAGCTAATTAAGGAGCTATGATACAGCTTATAAATTCCTAGTTAAAACTAGGTAAAGTTGATCGTTGCTCTCAAGGCAAAGGGAGTGTAGAGAACTGAAAAGTTTTTAGCACAATGCCTTCGTGTCCTGTGGACACTTCGTAACAAAAGGCGTTTCCTACGTTATTTGGTTAAAGAGTTTTTATTAAACTCAACAAGGTTATCACACTTTGGAATGTATCCATCAGTTCCAAATCGCAGGCAGAGCCTTGCTCTGTAAACTACCCTGTGGCACTAAGGAAGAAACCTCGTCTAAGTCTAGTTCTTCTGGATATGAAAGGCTAACACCGAAAGTGCATAAGCCCCATTTGACATTGCCTATAGCAGGGTATTTACATACCCTCGCTATTGACTACATCTGGGAACTATAGCCAATGGTTATGTTCACCAATGTACTCTAAGAGCAAGAATCTATATGATTCTGCGACATAGAAGGGAATTACCCCGCAAGGGAGATTGGTTCGAGAGAACCACAAATCCTAGTGGGAAACCATACCCACTAGGTAACTATAATAATATTTAGTTAGTTTCAGATAAGTTAAAACAAGGAGGAAATAGAATGAATAAAATAGGAGTTTTAACTAGTGGGGGAGATGCTCCAGGGATGAATGCTGCTGTTAGAGCAGTTGTTCGAAAAGCCCTTCACGAAGGTTTAGAAGTAGTAGGTATTAAACGAGGTTATTCTGGAGTGATTGAAGGAGACTTCATTACTTTAGATCGTAGTTCAGTAAGTGATATTATCCAACGAGGAGGCACATTTTTACGTTCTGCTCGTTGTGAAGAGTTTAGAACTAAAGAAGGAAGAAAAAGAGCTGCTAAGAAACTAAGAGAAGAGGGAATTGAAGGCTTAGTAGTAATTGGTGGTGATGGCTCTTTTACTGGCGCTAAATTATTAAATGAAGAAACAGGAATTAAGACTATTGGTGTACCTGCTACTATTGATAATGATATTGCATGTACAGATGATTCTATTGGTTATGATACTGCTATGAATACTATTATTGATGCTATCACTAAAATCAGAGATACTGCTAGTTCACATGAAAGAGCATTTGTAATTGAAGCTATGGGTCGTCACGCTGGATTTTTAACTTTAGCTGCTGGGTTAGCTGGCGGAGCAGAGTCCATTTTAGTTCCAGAGATAGATTTTGAGATGGATGAAGTTTGTGAAAAAATCCAACATGATTATGAAGAAGGTAAAATACATAGTATTGTTTTAGTAGCAGAAGGCGTAGAGCTTGGAAATGTAGAATTTGAAACTAATAGAAACCCTGATGAAAGTCCTGCATTTTTAATTGGTCGAGAAATTAATGAAAGAACAGGATTTGAGACTCGAGTTACTATCTTAGGTCATATTCAGCGGGGTGGTGCTCCAACTGGGCGTGATAGACTATTAGCTAGTAGATTAGGAGCTTCTGCTGTGGATCAATTATTAGCTGGTAAAAGTAATAAAATGGTTGGTTTAATTCATAATACAGTAAAGGTAGCTCCAATTGAAGAAGCTATTGAAAGTAATAAAGAGTTGAATGAAGAGGTATATAAATTAGCTAATATACTAACTTAAATAAAAAATATATAAATTAGCTAATTAAATATTATTTATAAATAAGGAGGAATTGTTAAAATGAGAAAGACTAAAATTGTTTGTACTATTGGCCCTGCTAGTGATGATAAGGAAACATTATCTGAATTGATTGATGCAGGTATGAATGTAGCACGACTTAACTTTTCCCATGGTGATTTTGAGGAGCATGGAGCAAAGATAGACAAGATTAGAGAATTATCTGCTGAAAAGGAAAAGCCTGTAGCTTTATTATTAGATACTAAGGGGCCAGAAATTAGAACTGGTGACTTAGAGAATGATGAAGATGTAGTTTTAGAAGCTGGGCAAGATTTTACTTTAACTACAGAAGATATTGTAGGAAATAATGAAAAAGTATCTGTTTCCTATAAGAATTTACCGGAAGATATGTCTGTTGGTAAGACAATTTTAATTGATGATGGATTAATTGGTTTAGAAGTAAAGGAAGTCAATAAAACAGATGTTATTTGTACGGTAGTTAATGGTGGAGAATTAGGTTCTACAAAAGGTGTTAACTTACCTGGTGTGTCTGTACAATTACCAGCTATTACTGATAAGGATAAAAATGATATTAAGTTTGGTATAGAACAAGGTGTAGACTTTATTGCTGCTTCTTTTGTTCGTAAAGCAGCTGATGTTTTAGCTATTAGAGAAATTTTAGAAGAGCATAATGCTGATATACATATAATTGCTAAAATTGAGAATCAAGAGGGAGTAGAAAATGTTGATGAAATCTTAGAAGTAGCTGACGGATTAATGGTAGCTCGTGGTGATTTAGGTGTAGAGATTCCACCAGAGAAGGTACCAGCTGCTCAAAAGATGATGATAAATAAGTGTAATAGAGCAGGTAAACCAGTTATTACAGCTACTCAAATGTTAGAGTCAATGATTCACAATCCACGGCCTACAAGAGCAGAAGCTAGTGATGTAGCTAATGCTATTTATGATGGTACTGATGCAACAATGTTATCTGGTGAGACTGCAAAAGGTGATTATCCACAAGAGTCAGTTAAAACAATGGCTAACATTGCAACAGAGACTGAAAAATCATTAAAGTATCGACAACTATTAGATAGAGAAGCACTAAATCCAGCTAGAACAATTACTGATTCAATTAGTTATGATACATGTAAGACTGCTTATGAATTAGGAGCTTCTGCAATTATTACTTCTACTCGTTCTGGATATACAGCTAGAATGGTTTCTAAGCATAGACCATATGCTCCTGTAGTAGCTGTTACTCCTAACAAAAGAGTCTTTAATAAATTAATCTTATCTTGGGGGGTTAAGCCTGTATTAGCAGATATTACTGAATCTACAGATGAGATGATTGATGAATCAATAGCTGCTGCTAGAAAAGATGGCTATGTAGAACAAGGTGATTTAGTAGTTATGACTGCTGGTGCTCCAGCTGGTGTTCCAGGAACTACTAATTTATTAAGAGTAGAAATAGTTGGAGAAGTTGCTTTACGTGGTGTAGGAGTTGGTAATAAATCCGCTAGTGGGAGAGTTTCTATAGCTTACAATGCCAATGATGCAAAAGAAAAGGTTAAACAAGGAGATATTTTAGTGGTACCAGAAACAAATGATGATTACTTACCTGCTTTAGAGAAAGCAGCAGGGGTAATTACAGAAAATCCTGGTTTAACTTCTTATACTGCTATTAAAGGATTAAAACTTGATATTCCTGTAATAGTAGGAGTTTCTAATGCCACTGATAATTTAGAAGATGATGAAGTTGTTACAATAGATAGTATTAGAGGATTAATCTATAAAGGTGAAGCTAAGATTTTATAATATAAATGTAGGAATGCTAAAAATGCGTAGCTCAAGCTACGCATTTTTACTTTATAAAAGAAGGTGATAGATATGTTACGTTTATTTTTAATTTTTTCTGTGGTCCCTTTAATTGAATTAGCTTTGTTGATTAGAATAGGAGGTTACTTTGGTCTACCGGCAACTATTATTTTAGTAGCTGGAACAGGTATAGTAGGAGTATCATTGGCTAAGCAGCAAGGTTTAGCTGTAATTAATGAAGTAAGGCAGAACCTAAGTAGTGGTAAATTGCCTAAAGATAGTCTATTAGATGGTGGATTAATTTTAGTAGGTGGGGTGCTACTTTTAACCCCTGGATTAATAACAGATATAATGGGCTTTTCTTTAATAATTCCAGTAACTAGAAAAGTAATCAGACAAGTAGTTAAGAATCAAATTAAAGATAAAGTAGTTATGAAAAGCTATACTCATAGAACAAAGCGGGATGATATAAATCAATCTCAGAAGAATAAAACAGAAGAAGATGATATAATTGATATAGAGGATTATGAAGAAATAGATGAAGATTAAAAATAGAATATATTTATTAAGGAATATGAGAGGACTATGGCTAATAGCTATAGTCTTTTTGTGTGCTCTGTAGTCTATGATGATAGTAGGTGTAAGTCCTGCCTATTCTGGAAGAATGGATAATATGGTTGAGATATTGTGGCACTCACAGACGAAATGGGTGAGCAAACGGAGAAAACAAACGTCAACCTAAGTTAATAAAGAACAGGATATGAAGTCAACAGTAACAGGGTGTTCATTGTGAGATGTAATCTGAAGAGTTTGAGGCGAAAAATCAGTCCGGAACAATATGTGAACCGAAGGTGGCATTCATTAGTGACGATCTACCAAAAGGATGGAGAAGTCCAAAGCTGACTTACAGACCATTGGAGTATGTTAGATTAATGAGTGTGATTATGGTCGGAATGATTGGAATATAGCATAGGTGACCAGAGGATGCTCTAATATGGTCTTTATAGAAATCTATAAAGATAAGTGATGATATAACCTGAATAGGGAAAGTCAAAGCGATGAAATATTAGAGTTCAGAAGCTATCATAGTAGTGAAAAAAAAAAAAAAAAAAATCAATGAAAGTTGATTACAGTGAAGGATAGCCAGGTTATTGAAGTTTAGAATTGAGTGTTGATGGTATTTAAATCAAAATGGTTTAAACATTGTTAAAGACAATAAGTCTTAAAAGAAATAGCGGACAGAAAATCATAACTGGAAGCGTGATGAATTTAAGAAAAACCATGACCTAAGTAGTAGTAAACTAAGAGGTGCGATTGGCGAGAGCTTAGAAGACGTGCTTAGGAATGCTACGAATATAGGGGTTTAGATATTAAGACAGGATAGGAAGAACTGGTAAGTCGTGAGGTAGGATAGGTAGAAAAAAAAATTAGTTCGCTATATAGTATAAAAGATTTAGTGACTAAGAAAAGACATTTACATTGTGCAGCTCAGAAAGTTTTGAATAATGGTGGTTGTGGAGGGATTGACGGTGTAGAAGTTGAAGAATTTAGAGAAAATTACACTAAGAATATGAGTGCTTTATATCGCCAGTTAACAGAAGATAGATATGAGCCACAACCAGTTCTAAGAACGTATATCTCAAAAGGAAATGGAGAACAAAGACCACTAGGTATTCCAGTAATTAAAGACCGAATTGCCCAACAAGCAGTGAAACAGATTCTAGAGATACACTTTGAAGAAATATTCTGCGACTGTTCTTATGGTTTTAGACCTAATAGGTCAACCGAAGATGCAATTAAGAAAGTAGAAGAATATAAAGAACAAGGTTATAATTGGGTATTAGACACAGATGTCAAATCTTACTTTGATACAATAGACCATGAAATTTTAATGGAGCTGATAGCAGAGGAAGTAAGTGATGGTTGGATATTAGATATTATTAGGTCGTGGCTTACTATAGGTGTCATGACTGAGAAAGGAAAAGAAGAAACAACGGAGGGAACTCCACAAGGAGGCGTAATTTCTCCACTTTTAGCAAATATCTACCTACATCACTTTGATAAGAAAATGACGCGTCGAGGATATAAGATAGTTAGATTTGCCGATGACTTTATAATTATGGCTAAGAGTAAAGCTAAAGCAGAACGTGCTTTGGAAGTAACTCGCCAGATTATAGAAAATGAATTAAACTTAAGACTACATCCTCGGAAAACAGTAATTACGAATTTTAATGATGGATTTAAATTTCTAGAATTTAAATTTTATAATTGTGATTATAAAAAGCCAAAAGAGAGCTCTATTAAAAGTTTCAAGGATAAAGTAAGAAAGAAAACCAAAAGGAATAGGTCAATAGGAGTAGCTGTAATGATTGATGAGCTTAATTTAATTATTAGAGGTTGGGGTAATAGTTTTCTACTAGGAAATATTAAAGGACTATATAAAAAGTTAGATGGTTGGATAAGAATGAGAGTACGTTGTTTTATAGAAGGAAAGAAGGCGAAAGGGCAGAATTATCGCCTTCCTAATAAAATATTAAGAGATTTAGGACTAGAATCACTGCTTACCGATGTGCTTTAGACAAGAGTAAAATATACATTTGTGGCAACACAAAGACGATAACTTACTCTCTGTTAAGGAGCAACAATGACCGAAAGCTGTATACGGGAGAACCGTACGTGCAGTTTGACAAGAGGTCCCAGCCGTGAGGCTGGTCCTACTTTATTATATTGAAAGATTAAAATTTAATTTAATATACGTTTGCATTTTGTTTACATAATGTTTATAATTATACTAAAGAAGATTAGTTAAGGTAATTTAATAAGACTACTAAAAAAGAGGAGGGTGTTATTAATGACTAAAACTAAAAGAAACAAAAAGAGTGGGTGGCAAGATAAGTTTAAAGATTATGCAAAAGTTGGTGTAGTGATTGCTATAGTTTTTTGGATTTTCTCTATAGCTAATGGAGCGCAACAGTTGGCTATTGAAAATAAAAAAATTGTACAAAAACCTAAGTATAAAATATCTTATGTAGCAGGTGGGCCAAAGCGATTTAAAGAAGAGTTTAAGAATTACCTTGAAGATACTGATAAAAAGATAGAGACGAATCAGTACTTATGGAGTACAATCATAGTTAAGAATACTGGTGGAAAGAAAGCCAAAGAAGTTAAGATTAAAGATAAAGCTGCTATAGAAATTACTCAGATAGGAGTATCAGAACCTGGTTGGGGATATACTGAGGCAGAAGTTAGTTATAATAAAAAGAAGCAAGAAGCAATAATAACTCTGAAAGAGCTAGAAGTAGGAGAAAAGATTTATGCATTTATAGCTATGAATCCTTCTCAACTTAACAAACCATATAACCTAGCTGTTGATCAAAAATGGGCTGGGACGTATAGAAGATATCAAGATAAGATAACTGTTAAATCAAATTTAGCTAAAAGAACTTTATATGGTAATGGTTATGCTAGTTTGTATAAATAAAATTTGTGCCCCCTATCCTAGAAGGAATTATCCTTCTAGGAATTTTTAATTTAGTAATAGATACTATATTTGTTATAATAAAAAGAGAAGCTTAATAGTACTTTATAATATATTTTTTAGAAAGGGGAGTTACTGTTGAATTTACACGGAAAAGAAATATTATTAATTGAAGATGATCAACATATTTTTTCTTTAATTGAAGCAATGTTAAAACCATATGATGTTAATTTAACTTTTGAGAAAGATGGTATGAAGGGTTTAGAAATGGCATTATTTAATAATTACCATTTGATTTTATTGGATATTATGCTTCCTAAAAAAGATGGCTGGGAGGTATGTCGGCAATTAAAGAATTCCGGAATTGATACGCCAATAATAATGCTAACTGCTAAAGTAGAAGAGGCAGATAAAGTTTTAGGTTTAGAGATGGGGGCTGATGATTATGTAACTAAACCATTTAGTCCTAGGGAATTAATAGCTAGAATAAAGGCAGTCTTGCGAAGATTTGAAAAAACAAAGAAAGTAAAAACTGAAACTAGATTGCAATTTCCTAAAATTAATTTAGAAATTAATCTTAAAAGTTATGATGTGTATGTAAAAGGGAGTAAAGTAATGGTTGCTCCTAAAGAGTTTGAGTTATTATCTTTTTTAGCTAGCCATCCAAATGAGGCATTTAGTAGAGAGGATTTATTAGACCAAATTTGGGATAATAATAGCAAACAGACAAGAACAGTTGATGAACATATTAAAAGATTAAGAAAAAAACTTACTGCTGCGGGATTAAAGGATATTCCTTTAGAAACTGTGTGGGGGATTGGATATAAATTTGAAATAGAGGATGAAAAAAAGAATGAAGTTTGATATTAAAAGTTTCTTCGGTAGGCTAATGTTATCTCATTTAATTATTATCTTAATTTCTTTACTTGTAATTGGAATTATATTTGGTTATTTAATTCAAAACTATTATTTTGGATTAAAGGAATGGAAAGTGACTAGAAAGGGCCAACGGATTGCTAAATTAGTTAGTAGAAATGTATCAGAAAACAAACTAAAGGCTATTGAAATAAAAAAATTCAAAGATAAAATTAATACAATCTCCCGCTCATCAAATATGGATATTGCTATTGTAAATAGACAAGGCGAAATTATTTTTGACTCTATTGCTCAGGAGTTTAATTTAACTATTAAGAATAATGAGATTCAGAGAGTTCTAGCAGGCAATAGAATAAGTAAAAAAATAATGGGTCCAGATAATAAAAGTCTACTAATGATTTTTCCTTTGTTTAAAACAAATAATAATAATTCTATTATACTAGAGTCAAAAGAGTGGAATAGTAAAATTATCGGCGGAATAGTCTTACGGACACCAATGGGTAGTGTAACAGAAACTATTAATGAAATTACCAAGTTGATTTTATACTCTTTTCTAATAGCAATGATTGCAGCTATCTTTTTAAGTTATTTTTTTGCTCGTCGGGTAACAAAACCACTTATGGCTATTAATAATGCTGCTATGAATCTTACTGAAGGCAATTTTAAGAAAGTAAAACCTCCTTCAAATAGTAGTGAAGAAATTGAAAATTTAGTGAATTCATTTAATTATGCAGTAGATCAAATTGATGAAACATTACAAGAGAAAAAACATTTAGAGAGAATGCGAAGGGAGTTTGTAGCTAATGTCTCTCATGAATTTAGAGCCCCTTTAACTTCGATTAAGGGCTTTTTAGAGTTGTTATTAGAGCATGATTTAGATAAATCTGAAATTAAGCAATATAGTCAGATTATGTATAAAGATACAGAGTATCTAGAACATTTGTTAGAGGACTTACTTATCCTAAGTAAGTGTGATTCAAAGAGTTTGTCATTAAATAAAGAGTATGTTACCCCTAATCAATTAATTAACAGGGCGGTCAAGTCTTCCCAAAACAAACTAAAGAAAAAGAATTTAGATATTAAAGTGGAATTAGCAGATGATTTGCCCAATCTTTATGTAGATTCAAATCGCATTCATCAGGTTTTAATTAATTTATTAGAGAATGCTATAACCTATTCCCCTTTTAATGGTCAAATAATAATTTCTGTCCAGCAATACAAACCCGATCAAGATGTTATTAAATTTTCTGTAACTGACCAGGGACCTGGAATTTCTCAAAAAGAAAAAGAAAAAGTTTGGCAGAGATTTTATAAGATCGATACTGCCCGAACCAGAAAGGAGAAAGAAGGTAGTGGATTGGGCTTAGCTATCGTTAAAGATATAATATCTAAGCATGGTGGAGAAGTAAAGTTAGAAAGTAAACTTGGTGAAGGAACTACTTTTAGTTTTATATTAGGGCCAAATTCAATAGACTCCATTTAATACCAGCTAAAAAATTAGATTATTTTTTGCATTTTGTTTATAAAATGTTTATAATTTTAAATAGAGAGTAATAAAATATTTTGATATAAAGATGGGGGATATAGATGTTGATAAATTCTGTAGCCAAGGAGAATAGTTGGGTTTTAGCTGATTTAATTAAGGATTTAAAAGTAAAAGAAAAAATTAATTTTAAAAATTATAAAATAAATAATATAACGAATAATTCAAAGGAAGTTACAGAGGGTTCAATTTTTGTAGCTATAGAAGGATTTAATGTAGATGGACATGATTATATTTTTGAAGCAAGAGAAAATGGAGCAGTAGCTATTATTGGTGAGAAAAATATGACTCCTCCAGCTGATATGTTATATATTAGAGTTAGTAATAGTAGGAAAGCTTTAGCAAAATTAGCTGCTAAGTTTTATAATTATCCTTATCAGCAGATGAGATTAATTGGAGTAACTGGTACAGCAGGTAAGACAACAACTGCTTCAATGGTTGATAGTATAATTAATCAAGTAGTTAAACAAACTGGATTGATTGGAACATTACATACTAAGATAGGTGATAAATGCTATTCTAATCCACACCAGTGTACAACTCCTGATGCTGTAACACTATATGAGAGATTGGCCCGTATGAAAAGAGAAAAAATTGATTATGCTAGTATGGAGGTTTCTTCTCATGCTCTAAAGTTGGATAGAGTTTATGGTTTAGAATTTAATATTGGTATTTTCACTAATTTATCTTATGACCATTTGGATTTCCATCCAACTTTAGATGATTATTATCAAAGTAAAGCTAAATTATTTTCTAATTTAAAGTCAGAAGGAGTTGCTATTTTTAACTTAGATGATGACTATACTAAATCACTAATTAGCGATTTAGTATCTAACAATTATTATACTTATGGAATTGAGAAAGAAGCAGATGTTGTAGCTCAAAAGATAAAGTTAACTAGACAAGGGATTACATTTGACATAGAAATCAATCAGGAATTAGTAACTTTAAATAAAAAGATTATTAAACCACAAATAATTAAAATAAAATTACCAATTTTAGGTTATCATAATATTTACAATGCTTTGGCAGCTTTTATAGCAGGTGTAGTTTTAGGAATTAGTCTAGAAGATATTAAGAAAGGATTAGAGGGTTTTACAGGAGTTAAGAGAAGAATGGAATTGATTTATGATGAAGAGTTTACTATTATTGATGATTTTGCTCATAATCCAGCTAGTTTAACTGCTAATTTTGAGACTATAAAGGAATTAGAGTATAATAATTTAGTTATTATTCATTTTTTAAAAGGCCAAAGAGGGACCAAAATAAACAGGCTTAATGCTCAATTAATAGCTGATTGGAGTAAGGAATTGGATTTAAAAGAAATTATTACAACAAAATGTGCTAAAAGAGTAACTGAGAAAAATAAGGTGTTATTTAAAGAAGAAGAAGTATTTACTGATATTATTAGTGAACATAATATTCGGATTATTAATATGAAAGAACTAGAAGATGCTCTTAAATTAGGGTTAGATAAGGTTACTAGTAATGACTTATTACTATTGTTAGGAGGCCCTGGATTAAATAAGGCAAGTGAAATAATTGATTCTTGTCTATAATGAATATTCTACAAGGAGGGAAAGGTGTGTTTGATTTAAAAAAGGTAGTGATTCTGATTTTAATTGTAGTATTGTCATCTTTACCGGCTTATGCACAAGGCGTTAAGATTAATGCTAAATCAGCTGTTTTAATGGATGCTCAGACTGGACAAGTTTTATTTAGTAAAAATAAGAATTTAGAATTACCACCAGCTAGTATAACTAAAATTATGACGATTTTATTAACTATGGAAGCAGTTGATGCAAATAGAGTTAGCTTAGATGATAAAGTAACTGTAAGTAGTTTAGCAGAATCAATGGGAGGTTCGCAAATTTGGTTGGCAGCAGGAGAAAAGTTGACATTAAAAGAGCTCTTAAAAGCAGTAATTATTCCTTCAGCTAATGATGCTTGTGTAGCATTAGCAGAATATATCGGGGGAACAGAAAGAAATTTTGTGCGGATGATGAATCAAAAAGCTAAAGAATTAGGATTAAAGCACACTAATTTTATTAATTCTACAGGATTACCTGTTGATCATGGTAAACACTATTCTAGTGCTTATGATATTGCATTAATGGCCCGGGAATTAATTACAAAACATAAAAAAGTTTTAAAGTGGACAAGTAAGCGCGTGGATTATATTAAGAATGGAACCATTCCTTTATATACTACTAATGATTTAATTGGGTATTATCCTGATGCTAATGGATTAAAGACTGGTTGGACAGAAGAAGCTGGATATTGTTTAGCAGGAACAGCTACTAGGGGAGAAACTACTTTGATTGCAGTTGTAATGGGAACTAAGAGTGATAAGGCTAGAGTAGCTGAAACAGCTAAGTTATTAGATTATGGATTTAATGCCTTTCATACGGTTAGATTGATTAATGCTGGAGTGGAAGTTAATCAAGTTAAAGTAAAAAAAGGTAAAAAGCTAAAGGTACCTGTTGAAACAGCTCGTGAATTTTCAGCACTTATTAAATTAGGTACTAAAGATCAAGTTAAAAGGAAATTTAAAATTAACGAAAAATTAATAGCTCCAGTTAAAAAAGGAGCTGTAGTTGGAAAAGTATTATTTCTTCAGCAAGGTAAGAAATTAGGAGAAGTAAAACTAATAACAACCAAGGAAGTAAAGAAAGCAGGTTTCTTTACAATAATATTTAGGTGGCTTAAAAATTTTGTAATGAGTTATTTTAATAAATGATTACTAGTAACCTCTGGATTTAATCCAGAGGTTGTTTTAGTTTAGGGGCATTTTATCACAGGTATTAATGGTTTGCATAGTATAGAGTGAAGGAGGTGAGACTAAGTGGTTGAAGCTTTAGCTAATTATAATATTATCACTCTTGGTTTATTAGCTAGTTTAGCTGCTGGTTTAGCTACTGGTGTAGGTGCTTTACCTATCTTTTTCACTCGTAAAATCCCTGAAAAAGTATTAAACGTTTCTTTAGGATTTGCAGCTGGGGTTATGTTAGCAGCTACTTCCTTTAGTTTGATTATTCCAGCTATTGAAAAAGGAGGTGGTGGAGTTGCTGGAGCTACAATAGCTTTATTTGGAATTTTAGCTGGAGGGGGATTTTTAGATATTGTAGATAAATTTTTTCCAGATACTAATTTGTTAGCTAATTCGACTAATGAGGAAGCTAATCTAAGAAAAGTTTGGCTTTTTGCCTTAGCAATTACTATACATAACTTTCCAGAGGGATTGGCTGTGGGAGTAGGATTTGGCGATGGTGATATTGTGAGTGGATTAAGTTTAGCTATAGCAATCGGATTGCAAAATATTCCAGAAGGTTTAGCAATTGCTCTTCCATTTATTCATGAAAAAATAAGAGTTTGGAAGGCTTTTGGAGTTGCTTTAGCTAGTGGATTAGTAGAACCAATTGGCGGATTATTAGGAGTGGGATTAGTACAAGTATCACGTCCTTTATTGCCTTTTGCTTTATCTTTTGCAGCAGGAGCTATGTTATTTGTAATTAATAATGAGATAATTCCTGAAACACAAAAAGATAATGATTCTAATTTAGCGACTCATGCTATCTTAATTGGATTTGTAATTATGATGTTTCTAGATAATATTTTAGGATAATAAAAAGATAGCTGCCCTGTAATCCCAATTGTTTAAGGGAAAGCAGGGCTATTATTTAGTTAGGATTTTTTGAATAAGTAAGTTTGACAAACTTATATAAAAATAGTATTATTAGAACATAATGAGTTTTTAATCTTCTAAATTATTTTAAATTATAAGGAAGTATTCTATTAATATTCATAGAGGTATGTTTAATTTAGTGAAAGATAAAACATTCACGGGGTAATTTATGCTAAGCACCTGTATTTATAGTTATATAATACCCCTACTAAGTAGAGGTCTTTATATTTCTATAATTTAAATTGTTAATAAATCATAAAAATATTGACTCGTTATCAATAAGATGCTACACTGATAATGAAATCAATTATCATTTGATTATTGGGATTAACAAATTAAGAGAATACATAATTACTTTTAGGGAGGTGTTTAACACTAATTTATAAATAAGTTAGCTTTTGATATACTTATCAAATTATTAAAAATAAAAGGAGGAAGATAAATATGAAGAAATTTTTAAGTTTAAGTCTAGTATTTTTACTATCACTTGTAGTATTAACAGGCTGTGGAGGAAATCAGCCCGCCACAAATCAAGGACAACCTAAAAAAGAAGCTGATACAGTAACAGCAGCTTCAATAACAGGAAAAGAAGCAGTCTTTAGAAAAGCTGTTAGTGAGAAAGGGACTTGGATAGTAGCAGCATTAAATGATTTAACATTTGATGAAGAGCTAGTAATAGCAGGTACATTCCATGATAAAGGTAAGGCTAGTAATGAAGTGTATCGAAAGATAGCTCCATATACTCAAGATGATAGTTATAATGTAACAGAAAGATATACAATAACAGCACCAAAGTTTATTGTTAAGAGTCCAAATGCTAAATTCCAAGGTGGAATTTTTGCAGGTGATGTATATGTCAAGGCTAAAGGATTTACAATTGATGATGCAACAGTAAAAGGAAATGTATACTTTGCTAAAGAGGAGTATAAGTCAAGCTTTACTACTGAAGCTGGAGGTAAAGTGACTGGAGTTACTAAGGTTAAAGGGAAGGCAGATGTAGTAACAGCAGCTTCAATAACAGGAAAAGAAGCAGTCTTTAGAAAAGCTGTTAGTGAGAAAGGGACTTGGATAGTAGCAGCATTAAATGATTTAACATTTGATGAAGAGCTAGTAATAGCAGGTACATTCCATGATAAAGGGAAGGCTAGTAATGAAGTGTATCGAAAAATAGCTCCATATACTCAAGATGATAGTTATAATGTAACAGAAAGATATACAATAACAGCCCCAAAGTTTATTGTTAAGAGTCCAAATACTAAATTCCAAGGTGGAATTTTTGCAGGTGACGTATATGTCAAGGCTAAAGGATTTACAATTGATGATGCAACAGTAAAAGGAAATGTATACTTTGCTAAAGAGGAGTACAAGTCCAGCTTTACTACTGAAGCCGGAGGTAAAGTGACTGGAGTTACTAAGGTTAAAGGGAAGGCAGATGTAGTAACAGCAGCTTCAATAACAGGAAAAGAAGCAGTCTTTAGAAAAGCTGTTAGTGAGAAAGGGACTTGGATAGTAGCAGCATTAAATGATTTAACATTTGATGAAGAGCTAGTAATAGCAGGTACATTCCATGATAAAGGTAAGGCTAGTAATGAAGTGTATCGAAAGATAGCTCCATATACTCAAGATGATAGTTATAATGTAACAGAAAGATATACAATAACAGCACCAAAGTTTATTGTTAAGAGTCCAAATGCTAAATTCCAAGGTGGAATTTTTGCAGGTGATGTATATGTCAAGGCTAAAGGATTTACAATTGATGATGCAACAGTAAAAGGAAATGTATACTTTGCTAAAGAGGAGTATAAGTCAAGCTTTACTACTGAAGCTGGAGGTAAAGTGACTGGAGTTAGCAAAGTAAAATAATATAGAATATAGTATAATGAAGGGAAAAAGGATTAACCCAATATTGGGTTAATCCTTTTGTGTGCTCTGTAGTCTATGATGATAGTAGGTGTAAGTCCTGCCTATTCTGGAAGAATGGATAATATGGTTGAGATATTGTGGCACTCACAGACGAAATGGGTGAGCAAACGGAGAAAACAAACGTCAACCTAAGTTAATAAAGAACAGGATATGAAGCCAACAGTAACAGGGTGTTCATTGTGAGATGTAATCTGAAGAGTTTGAGGCGAAAAATCAGTCCGGAACAATATGTGAACCGAAGGTGGCATTCATTAGTGACGACTCACCAAAATAATGGGGAAGTCCAAGGCTAACTTATAGACCATAGGAATATGTTAGGCTAATGAGTGTGATTATGGTCGGAATGATTGGAATATAGCATAGGTGACCAGAGGATGCTCTAATATGGTCTTTATAGAAATTTATAAAGATAAGTGATGATATAACCTGAATAGGGAAAGTCAAAGCGATGAAATATTAGAGTTCAGAAGCTATCATAGTAGTGAAAAAAAAAAATCAATGAAAGTTGATTACAGTGAAGGATAGCCAGGTTATTGAAGTTTAGAATTGAGTGTTGATGGTATTTAAATCAAAATGGTTTAAACATTGTTAAAGACAATAAGTCTTAAAAGAAATAGCGGACAGAAAATCATAACTGGAAGCGTGATGAATTTAAGAAAAACCATGACCTAAGTAGTAGTAAACTAAGAGGTGCGATTGGCGAGAGCTTAGAAGACGTGCTTAGGAATGCTACGAATATAGGGGTTTAGATATTAAGACAGGATAGGAAGAACTGGTAAGTCGTGAGGTAGGATAGGTGAAAAAAAAAAATTAGTTCGCTATATAGTATAAAAGATTTAGTGACTAAGAAAAGACATTTACATTGTGCAGCTCAGAAAGTTTTGAATAATGGTGGTTGTGGAGGGATTGACGGTGTAGAAGTTGAAGAATTTAGAGAAAATTACACTAAGAATATGAGTGCTTTATATCGCCAGTTAACAGAAGATAGATATGAGCCACAACCAGTTCTAAGAACGTATATCTCAAAAGGAAATGGAGAACAAAGACCACTAGGTATTCCAGTAATTAAAGACCGAATTGCCCAACAAGCAGTGAAACAGATTCTAGAGATACACTTTGAAGAAATATTCTGCGACTGTTCTTATGGTTTTAGACCTAATAGGTCAACCGAAGATGCAATTAAGAAAGTAGAAGAATATAAAGAACAAGGTTATAATTGGGTATTAGACGCAGATGTCAAATCTTACTTTGATACAATAGACCATGAAATTTTAATGGAGCTGATAGCAGAGGAAGTAAGTGATGGTTGGATATTAGATATTATTAGGTCGTGGCTTACTATAGGTGTCATGACTGAGCAAGGAAGAGAAGAAACAACGGAGGGAACTCCACAAGGAGGCGTAATTTCTCCACTTTTAGCAAATATCTACCTACATCACTTTGATAAGAAAATGACGCGTCGAGGATATAAGATAGTTAGATTTGCCGATGACTTTATAATTATGGCTAAGAGTAAAGCTAAAGCAGAACGTGCTTTGGAAGTAACTCGCCAGATTATAGAAAATGAATTAAACTTAAGACTACATCCTCGGAAAACAGTAATTACGAATTTTGATGATGGGTTTAAATTTCTAGAATTTAGATTTTATAATGGTGATTATAAAATGCCAAAAGAGAGCTCTATTAAAAGTTTCAAGGATAAAGTAAGAAAGAAAACCAAAAGGAATAGATCAATAGGAGTAGCTGTAATGATTGATGAACTTAATTTAATTATTAGAGGTTGGGGTAATAGCTTTCTACTAGGAAATGTTAAAGGACTATATAAAAAGTTAGATGGTTGGATAAGAATGAGAGTACGTTGTTTTATAGAAGGAAAGAAGGCGAAAGGACAGAATTATCGCCTTCCTAATAAAATATTAAGAGATTTAGGACTAGAATCACTGCTTACCGATGTGCTTTAGACAAGAGTAAAATATACATTTGTGGCAACACAAAGACGATAACTTACTCTCTGTTAAGGAGCAACAATGACCGAAAGCTGTATACGGGAGAACCGTACGTGCAGTTTGACAAGAGGTCCCAGCCGTGAGGCTGGTCCTACTTTATTATTTATACTATCGTTTAATGTTTATGATATAGCTCACAGAAAGTTTTTTTATCGGCTGATAAAATATGAAAACAAAGAAGTTTAACATTTATTGTTTAATTTTATTTAGGGGAGGGGGTAAAAATTATGTCTCATAGAATTACTGAAGCTGATTGTATTGCTTGCGGTCAATGCCAGGCGGTTTGTCCGGTAGATTGTATTTCTGAACAGGATGACGGTAAAAGAGTTATTGCTGAAGATGATTGTATTGACTGTGGTGCTTGTGCGTCTATTTGTCCAGTAGATTGTATTGAGCAGGTTTAAAAAATTGGGTTTCTCTGTGATATAGATTACGGAAGTATGCTAGCGAATGAGATATACTTGTAATTGTTAGAGAAAAGTAAAGAACTATAAGGAGGGAACAGTGTATGGATATGTTTTGTTATCAATGCCAAGAAACTGCAAAGAATGAAGGATGTACAGTTAAAGGAGTCTGTGGGAAGGAACCAAAGACAGCAAATTTACAAGATTTATTAATTTATTTGTTAAAAGGAATTTCCATTTATACTACTAAAGCTAAAGAATTAGAAGTTAAGACTCTAAAAGCAGATGAATTTGTAATGGAATCTTTATTTATGACGATTACTAATGCTAATTTTGATGATACTGCATTTATCGAGCAGATTAAAGAAGGTTTAGATCTAAGAGATAAGATAAGAGCTAAAGCAGAAGAAGCTGGTGCTAACTTTGATGATAATAAATTATATGAGGGAGCAACTTGGAGAGCAGAAACGGAAGCTGAATTTATCACTAAAGCAAATGAAGTTGGAGTTTTACAGACAGAAGATGAAGATGTAAGGTCATTAAGAGAATTAATTACTTATGGTATTAAGGGAATGGCTGCTTATACTGAACATGCTTATAACTTAGGTTATGAAAAGCAAGAGCTTTATGATTTTATGCAAGAAGCTTTGGTTGCTACTACTGATGATAATTTAAGTGCTGATGAATTAGTGGAGTTAACATTAGAGACAGGTAAATTTGGTGTAGAAGCTATGAAGCAGCTTGATGAAGCCAATACAGAAAGATATGGTGACCCAGAAATTACTGAAGTTGAGATTGGTACTAGAGATAATCCAGCAATTTTAATCAGTGGTCATGATTTAAAAGATATGGAACAATTATTAAAACAAACAGCAGGCACTGGGGTAGATGTTTATACTCATAGTGAAATGTTACCGGCAAATTATTACCCAGCTTTTAAAAAGTATGATCATTTTGTAGGTAATTATGGTAATGCTTGGTGGCAACAAAAGGAAGAATTTGAGAAATTTAATGGGCCAATATTATTTACTACTAACTGCATAGTACCACCTAAATCTGATGCTAGTTATAAAGATAAAATCTTTACAACTGGTGCAGCTGGATTAGAAGGAGCAACTCATATTGAAGCAGATGAAAATGGAGATAAAAATTTCCGGGAAATTATTGAGCTAGCTAAAGAATGTGACGCTCCTGAACAGATTGAAGAAGGTACAATTGTTGGTGGATTTGCTCACAATCAGGTAATGGAATTAGCTGATAAAGTAGTAGAAGCAGTTAAAGAAGGAGCTATTAAAGAATTTTTCGTGATGGCTGGTTGTGATGGTCGAATGAATAGTCGAGAATACTATACTGAATTTGCAAAGGAGTTACCAGAAGATACAGTAATTTTAACTGCTGGTTGTGCGAAGTATAGGTATAACAAACTGGATTTAGGAGATATTGATGGTATTCCACGAGTATTAGATGCAGGGCAATGTAATGATTCTTATTCTTTAGCAGTAATTGCAATGAAATTACAAGAAGTATTTGAATTAGATGATATTAACGAATTGCCAATTTCTTATAATGTGGCTTGGTATGAACAAAAGGCAGTAATTGTACTTCTTTCTTTATTATATTTAGGAGTTAAGGATATTAAACTAGGGCCAACATTACCCGCCTTTTTATCAGAGAACGTTGCTAGTGTATTAGTTGATAAATTTGGTATTAGTGGAATTGAAGAAGTAGAAACAGATATTGATGAGTTTTTGAGTGCTTAAGTAAAATTTATAAAATAAGGTATTGCTAATTTTATTTTTCATTTATATATCCCTGTTCATATAATTAATACCCGGGCTAACTTTTTGCTCGGGTATTACTTTTTCTATAATCCAATTTGTTTAACTAATTTAGATAACTTATAAATAAGCTAAACAATGATCAAATTTAAGTAAACTGGATTGAATAAATATTTAATTAAGAAATTTAGTATAATATTATTTAGAATAAGAGGATATTTAAATAAAGGAGGAGATAATTTGGGTAATCAAGCTTTGATGATTGTTGATGTCCAAAATGATACAAAGGAGAATATGCCTCGGATGCAAGAAGTTATAGAGAATTTAACTAAAATAGTAACTGAAGTTAGGAAAGAAGAAATTCCAATATTCTATCTTTGTGACTGGCACACCGAAGCTGATCCCGAGGTAAAAAGAGTTGGCCCACACTGTATGGCTGATACGTCAGGCGCAAAGATAGTTTCTAAAGTTGCTCCAACTAAAAATGATATTGTAATTAAAAAGCGAGAACAAAATGGGTTTTCTAATCCTAAGTTAGCTGAAAGATTAGGTGAATTAAATATCACTGAAGTATTACTAACTGGTGATCTATGTGTTTATCCTAATGCCAAAAGTTTGTTAATGAATGATATTAAGGTCAAAGTGTTTCGCGATGCAGTAGCAAGTCCTTATGGTCGAGATAAGCTTATTAGAGAACTACAGGTTTTTGATATTCCACTGTTGAGCACGAATGATTTTTTACAAACTAGTAGTGGATAACTCTTTAACTTTTTAGGAATAATAATGAGTAAAAAGAGGAGGTCAAATTAATTATGGGAAGCTTTAAGGTAAAAGAAAATATTTATTGGGTAGGAGCTAGGGATTGGAATCTGCGGTCTTTCCACGGGCCGGCCTTTAACACTCCTCATGGAACCACATATAATGCATATTTAATAAAAGATGAGAAGAATGTACTGGTTGATGGAGTTCATAAACCATTTACAGATACTTTATTTGAGCATATTCAAGAAGTTATTGATTGGGAAGATATAGACTATTATATAGTGAATCACGCTGAACCGGATCACTCAGGTTCTTTTCCGGCCACAATGGAAAAACTACGGGATGATGTTACTGTAGTTTGTACTGCTAGTGGCAAAAATAATTTACTTGAACACTATGGTGATAGTTATAATTATCAGGTGATTAATAGTGGTGATACTATTGATATTGGAGCTAGAACTTTATCTTTTCTGGAAGCCTCAATGCTCCACTGGCCAGACAGCATGTTTACCTATATTCCAGAAGATAAACTTTTACTACCGAATGATGCTTTTGGAATGCACCTTTGTGTTTCCAGTTTATTCGATGACCAGAATGATCAAAATCTGCTAATAAAGGAAGCTAAAAAATATTTTGCTAATATTTTGACTCCTTTCAGTGACCTAGTGTTAAAGAAATTGAATGAAGTAGAAGAAATGGGACTTGAGATTGATATAATTGCCCCTAGCCACGGGATAATCTGGCGGGAAAACCCAGAAGAAATCATTAATAAATACGTTGAATGGGCAGAGATGAAACCGAAAAAGAAAGCAGTTGTTATCTATGAAACAATGTGGGATAGCACTGAATTAGTAGCTCAGAAAATTGTTGAAGGACTTATAGATGCGGGAATAGAAGTTAATTTTTACCGTAAATCCATTTCAGATAAGAATGATATAGTTACCGAAATTTTGGATGCAAAAGCTGTTATTGTTGGGTCTCCAACTATAAATAATGTAATGATCCCAGCAGTAACTCCTATATTAGAAGAACTAGAAGGTTTAAGATTTAAAAATAAATTAGGTGCTGCTTTTGGTTCAAAAGGTTGGGCTGGAGGAGCTGCGCAGAGAATTGCGGACCGATTAGAAAAAGCTAAGATTAATTTAGTTGGTGAGCCATTTGAATTTAAATATGTGCCGAATGAAGAAAAATTGGATGAAGCTTATCAATTAGGAGAAAAAATTGCAGAGAAAATTAATAAGTCTAAATAGTGATTTAGCATATTAAAGGAGATGAAAATATATGTTTACTGCGAAAGATAAAATTGGAGAGATTGCAACTAAATTTCCGGCTGCTATGTCTATATTTCAAAAATATGGGATAGATTTTTGCTGTGGTGGTGACCGGCCATTAGCAGAAGCAATTGAAGAACAAGAGCTGGATAAAGAACAATTAATGGAAGAGATTAATACAGTTTATCAAGAAAAAGAAGCTGAGTTAGAAGAAATTAATGATAATTGGGAAGAGACTTCCTCTAGTGATTTAATTGATTATATTGTCGGTCAACACCATACTTTTCTGAAGGATAAACTACCAGAAATTAGTGAATTAGTAATAAAGATTTTACGTGTACACGGGATTAACCATGAAGAAGAGTTAACTAAAGTACACCGCTTATTTCATAACTTAAAAATTGATTTAGAACAGCATTTGCTGAAGGAAGAAGAAATTGTATTTCCAGCGATTAAGAAATATGAACAGAACACAAAAGAAGAGAAACAGGTTAATGGTTTTTCAAGGGTTGATGAATTGAAACATGAGCATGACCAGGCGGGAGATATTATAAAAGAGTTACGGGAAGTTACTGCAGATTATAACGTTCCTGATGACGGATGTAAAACTTATGAACGAACTTATCAGCTATTAGAAGAACTAGAAACAGATCTTTTTCAACATATACATTTAGAAAATAATATTCTTTTTACTCGCTTGAAACAATAATAAAATAATAACTTAATTGATTATAACCTATCCAGTTTTAAAAGTTATTTAGCATTATTTCTTTGTCGGCGAGATTAATTTAAAGCTCCAAAAAATATAAATGCCCTGTAATCCCAGTAGTATTAAGGGAGGACAGGGTTCTTTGTTTTCATTAATATGTAAATTGGTACCGAAGGTGGGGCTCGAACCCACAAGGCCACAAGGACCATTGGATTTTGAATTCAACGCGTCTGCCAGTTCCGGATGAGCGGCTCAATGACGGGGATCTTGAAGAATTAATTTAATATAAAGCATTGGATTACTTAAATCCTGCCTAAGTAAAATTAGGGAGGTTTTTTATATTATGAAGCTATAAATGAGCAAATTTGAACCCATATTATTCCAAGTCAAAAAATAAAACAAGACATTCCCAACATTTTGGTGTAGAATAAAGTTACCATACCAAACTCTCACCAGAAAGGATGTTGGAAATGTCTAATAACTTTATTCTACCTGATAATAAGCTAATTGACAAGTTTTTTGACGAAAATAATTTTAATCTTTATTATTCTAAACCAGCTTTAAAGCATATAAAAGAATTCATTCTAGCAGGAATTTCTAAAAGGTTTTCATCTAAAACAACTGATATTGCAGAGTATAGTGAAAATCATAGAACTACAATTGGTCATTTCTTATCTAAAGGAAACTGGAATGAAGAATTCATTAAAGAAATTATTAAAAACCAAAGTTTAGAGTTTTCATTTGATTATGCAAAGAATAATGATGAACCAATCTTTATTCTTCATGATGACACTGTTTCTGAAAAGACTAATCCTTCGTCACAGGCAAAGTCACCAATTGAGAAAACTGATTTTTGCTACTCTCATTTAACTGGAAGAACTGTGTTAGGACATCAATTATTAACTACTATGATTCAATCTGGTGAGCATAATTTAGTTTATGACCTTCAACGCTATGATAGAGAAGGCAAAAGTAAAATTGATACTGTTTGTGATATTGCAGAATCTATGCCTACACCACCTACAAATGCTTATGCATTATTTGATTCATGGTATAATTGTCCTAAAATAATTAATGCTTATGCTAAAAAGGGTTATCATTGCATTGGAGCTCTTAAAAGAAACCGCATTATTTACCCTAAAGGTATTAGAATCGGTATATCTGATTATGCAAAATATATTCAAAAGAGTGATGTTCACCTTGTGACCGTGAACGGCTCTGAATATTGGGTTCACCGTTATGAGGGAAACCTGAATAATATAGAAAATGCGGTTGTAATTTTATCTTGGCCTGTAGATGCTTTTAAGAATTCTAAGGCTTTAAGAGCATTCCTCTGCACTAATGTTTCTTTAGATGAAAAAACTATTTTAGAATACTATTCTAAACGCTGGTCTATTGAAGTATATTTTAGACAATCTAAAAGTATATTAGGTCTTGATAAATATCAAGTCAGATCTATCAAAGCCATAGATAGAATCTGGGTATTACAAAATTTAGTTTATTTATTTTGTACCATTGGTTTAGATAAACCAATGAAATTTGGCAGAGGTGTTCTAGAAGCCAGAAAGCACAGTAAAAGAGAATATATAGAATGGATTTATGAATGTGCTCAAACTGGCATACCATTAAATACCACTTTAGAGTTATTAAATGTTGCATAGAAAAACTATATCAAGTTGCTTCCATAAATTGGAACGGTTTTTGCTCATTTATAGTTATGAAGATAAAAATGCAGAAAGAAAAAGAGGATAAAACAGTTAAAGAAGCTTTTCAAGAATTTATTAAGTATTGTAAAGTAAAGAGCTTATCAGAATCTACAATTAGTTATTATAAGACTAGTTATAGTTACTTTGTTGATTTCTATGGTGCAGATAAATCAACTAAAGGAATTACAAGAGCATTAGTCAATGATTTTATACTCTATCTCAAAGGAAGAGATATGAATAATACCTCTGTCAATAGCAGGTTAAGAAGAGTTAGAGCTATGCTCTATTACTTTATGCGGTTAGGTTATATGGAAGAGTTTAAGATTGAAATGATTAAAGCCGAGAAGAAGCTAAAGAAGACTTATAGTGATAGTGAGCTAGAACTGCTATTAGAGAAGCCTGATAAGAAAGAATGTAGTTTTGCTCAGTATAGAAATTGGGTAATAGTAAATTATCTTGTGGGAACAGGTAATAGATTAAAGACCTTAGTTAATGTAAAGATAGAAGATATTGATTTTGATAGTGGTTATATCACACTAAAAAAGACTAAGAATAAAAAACAACAAGTTATTCCGTTATCTAAGCAGTTAGCTAAGATTTTAGTGGAGTATTTAGAGTATAGAGAAGGTGAGCTAGAAGATTATTTGTTCTGTAATATTTATGGCAAGAAGTTAAAGGAGAGTACTTTGAAGTCTGCTATTAGAAAATACAATTTAAGACGAGGAGTTGATAAGACTTCTATTCATTTATTCAGACATACCTTTGCTAAGAAGTGGATATTAGCAGGTGGCGATGTATTTCGATTGCAGAAGATCTTAGGACATTCTACTATGGATGTAGTTAAAGAGTATGTAAATATGTTTGGCGATGATCTGAAGAAAGAATTTGATAAGTTTAATCCTCTTGATCAGGTTGCAGATAATCATGATCCAATACAGATGAAATAAAGATATAGCCGGGGGCTTTGCCTTCGGTTTTTATTTTGACATTTTTTGATCAATCTTTATATATTTAGAGGAAAATTTATCTTTTCGTGGTAATATAATAATAAGATTTCCTAATAAGAGGTTTTATCTGATAATTAATCTAATAAAAAAGGGGGAGTTGCATTGAAGAAGGTTTTTATTTGTCTTTTAATTATTTTTATGACTATGTTGTCTACTAATTTAGTATTATCAAGTAATTTGCCTAATAAGCAAGGAGTATATTATTTACCGAATGGTTTAACAGATGTTAGAGATATAAAATTTAAAAATAGTGAAATAATTATTACTTCAAAAAGCGAGTTAGGAGATGTATTTATTGCAATTTACAATATGGGCAAATCTCATCTTTCAGGATCCATGTATTTTAAAGCAGTAGATAATGAAAAAGTATTAGAGAATGATTTACCAGATGCAAACGGGAAATATTATTTACCTCAAACTTTAACTGATGTAAAAGATGTAAAAATTTTTGATGATGAAATTATGATAACCTCTAAAACAAAATTTATGACTGGCGATGTAATAAGCTTGTTGTATAGTTTTGGTAATTCTAATCCAACTTCTATAGCTAGTTTTGAATCAACTTCAATTGATAAAATATTAAAAGATGATCTACCAAATGAAAAAGGTAAATATTATTTGCCAAATGGTTTATCTGATCTTAGAGATTTGGAAATAAAAAATTCTGAAGTATTTTTAACTTCAAAAGCTTTATCAGGGAAAATAATGACGATTATTTATGAAATGGGAAAGTCTATTCCTAAAAATATGGCAGTCTTTGAGCCAAAACCGATTAATAAGATTGTCGATAAAGATTTTAAAAGAGAGCAAGGGGTATATTATCTACCAGAATCATTTACTGATGTAAAGGATTTAGCAATAAAAGGGCCAGAAATTTGTTTAACTTCGAGAGGAGAGTCAGGTGATATAATAGCAACAATATATGAAATGGGAGAATCATATCCTAATTCCATATTAATATTTAAATTAGTTTCATATGAAGAGTTTGCTAAAGAAACTTTAAAAAAAGAGCAGGGGCTTTATTATTTGCCTAAAGCATTAAATGATTTTAGAGGCATTGAAATAATTGGGGAAGAAGTTCTCCTAACTGCAAGAAATGATTCAGGTAATATATTTACAATGATTTATGAAGCAGGAAATTCTTATCCAGTATCAATAGCACATTTTAAGCCTACAGAACCAGAAAAATGTTTTAAATAATATAGTGAGGGGAGAGTAATATACTCACTAGCGTTGCATCGTTTTTTATAAAAAGTCATTGAAAAAATAAAACTCCTTTGATTAAATAGATAAGTACCCACCACAGTACAAAATCCATGAAACCAAAGGAGTTGAAATCATGAATTATTGTACCATACTTTTAACTAAACTGCTAGATATTATTGATAAAAATTTTCTAAAAGGTTTAATTAATAAATATAATGCAGATTATAAGGTTCATAAGCTAACAACGGAAGTTCATTTGTTATATTTACTTTACTTTCATCTTACTAAAAAAGAAAGTTTAGAAGATTTTGTTTCTGATTTAAAAAATAATAAACAACTAAATAAAGCATTGCCTAAGATAAGCAAGTCTCAGTTATCTCGAAAAAATGAAGATAGAACTTATAAAATTTTCTTTGAGATTTTTCAACACCTCTTTGATAAGCTTAAAGCTAATAAAGGGCTAAAAAAAGCATTAAAAGAAATTGGTTCTGTAAAAATTTTAGATTCTTCAACAGTAAGCTTATGTTTATCATTATTTCCTTGGGCTAAGTTTAGAAGTACTAAAGGTGGAATTAAGCTTCATACTCTATATGATTTAAATACTAATGCTCCAGAAAATATAATAATAAGTGATGCTGTAATTCATGATAAAGAAATATTTTATAATTTAACTTTTAATCCTAGCTATACTTATCTTTTTGATAGAGCTTATATAAAATATCAAAAATTTGATGAATTTATAGGTGCGACTTGTTGCAATATGAAAAGTATTGCCTAGTATTGTAATAATACTAGAACTAAAAGACCTATCAGTCAAATGAGAGGGTTAACACCTTGAAGGGCTGACGATGATACTCCGAACTGCAATAAATTGATTAAGTAATTTATTGTAGTAAGCTCGGTGAAGTCGGGTGAGAGTTGTCGTAATCATACGAAAATTATTCAGCGGTGGATAATGCAACTTATAGCTCGGTCGCCCATAAAGTATCTAAGATAAGAATATACCATATAGGTATTGACGAATTCCTGAATCGTACGGGTCTAGAATTCAAATAACTAGAAATGGTTATACCAACAAAGTTTGGGGTATGTGGGGTAAGTAAGATTCTATATTATGAAAATCCTTATACACTTATAGGGTGTATATAAAACATACAGGCTCATAGGGAATATCTACGGATATATGTTAAGGGTAAGGTCTTTTGGAACAAGGGAAGTCAGCGACAGGGAGGTCTTAATACCTTTGAACTGGTGGTATAGAAAGAATAATATAATATACCTTAATGCTGATGAAAGTAGTGGCACAGTACCATTGAAGCCTTAATAACAAGAGGTGGAGGGATAGCCACAAGTGAAATAAAATGATAATAAAAGTTATTAATATAGTACATTGGTTTCTTGTAAGACTAATAAAAGTGAAGGGTTTAGACCTTTTAGCTGCCCAATGGGATTCTGAGAAGAGTTTTCAGCTATATATGATAAATAGTAATAATCATTTTATTTCATGGCACGCCTTGTGAGTTTGAAAATCTCACGCAGGGTGTAGAATGGGGGAAAGCTGGAGATGTTTTCAAAAGCTTACCTATCATTATAAAGAAGACGCTTTGAAAGAGAAGAGATGATTAGACAAGCAATTGAAGAGGATGATCAAGAAACTTTAATTGAATTAGGATTTATTAAGAAGGAGCTGAGCTAAATGAGTAAAGATGAGAAGTTTGTAGTGAATGACGATCATAAGGCAAACTGGACATTAAAGAAGATTCGTAAATTAGAAGAAGAGAAAGCTAAGAATAAGGACTTTGCAGAACAAGAGATAGCTGAAATAGAAGAATGGTTAGCAGCAGAGAATAAAACTTTAGATAATAAGATAGATTTCTTTCAATCATTACTAACAGAGTATGCTTTAAATCTAAAAGAAAAAGATGAAGAGTTCAAAACTAAGTCCTTGCCGGCTGGAGAATTACAATTTAGGAAGCAGAGAGCTAAATGGAAGTATGACCAAGAACAGTTATTAGCATCAGTAAAAGCAATGGGTTTAGATGAGTTAGTGAAAATCAAAGAAACAGTTAATAAAAGAGAGCTAAAGAAGAAGATTGAGGTTAAAGAGGGTAAAGCAATAAACGCTGTTACTGGAGAAATCATTGAAGGGATTCAAGTGATTAATCGAGGTGAAAAGTTTAAGATCAATATTAATGAAAGGAACTGATATTATGGAATTAAGAGAGTTAAGAAAGCCATTTGCTTGAGAGAAGATTAAGTGGAGAGTAGGAGCTACTACTAATGATAAGAAAAGAGGATTAGCACTTTCTTATGTAGATAGCAGGGTAGTAATGGAAAGATTAGATAATGTGTGTGGAGTAGAGAATTGGTAGAAGAAATATAGCTTTGGTAATAATGGTGAGATTATCTGTGCAATTGGAATTAAGATAGAGGATAATTGGATTTGGAAATCAGGGGGAGCAGGGCAGACTGATTTTGAAGCTATCAAAGGTGGTTTAAGTGATGCTTTTAAAAGAGCTGCTGTTAGTTGGGGGATCGGGCGTTACTTATATGAACTACCGACAATTTGGGCTGATATCAAGAAACAAGGTAAAAATTATGTGATTAAAGATGAACCTCAGCTACCAGCAGAATTTCTACCCCAAAAAGAGAATTATGTTGATCAGATCAGAAAGTTATATCAGAAGAACCCAAGTGCTTCAGGAGAAATTATCACTACTTTTCTAACTGAAATTGGAATAAAAGATGCTAAAGATCTATCTAATGTAAATAGATTGAATTTGAATCAAGCTAAGAAACTAATAGAAAAATTAAAAGATGTGCAAAAACCTGCTTCCTAATTTGGAGCAGGTTTTCTCTTTAAAGGGAGAGAGATAATGAACTATTTAGAAATAGAAAAATAAAAATTTAACAATAAATAAAGGATTTTGTATAAAAAGAGTATAAATAATAATTTAAAGGGATAATAGTGCTTTGTTTACAATATTTAATATAAATCAGTTTATAAGGAGAATAGAAAAGATGATTATAAATAGTAATTTGCCTGCACTTAATGCATTAAATAATTTAAAAAAGAATAATAAGAAAAGCAGAGAAAATATAGAACAATTATCTTCTGGAAAAAGAATTAATAGTGCAGCTGATGATGCAGCAGGATTAGCTGTATCTGAAAAAATGAAGTCTCAAATGAAAGGGTTAGGTCAAGCCCAAAAGAATATACAAGATGGTATATCATTGCTTCAAAACTGCTGAGGCTGGAGGTAAAGAAGTTCATAAGTTATTACAAAGAGCTAGAGGGTTAGCAGTACAGGCAGCAAATGATACTTTAACAAAAGACGATAGGAATAATATAAACAAGGAAATTACTGAGATAAAAAAAGAAATAAACAATATTGCTAATAATACGCAATTTAATAATATTAATCTTATAGACGGTTCACAGTCTAAGTCAAAAGAAGAAACTTTTACTGCTCCTTATATTGGAGAGTTTGAAATAACTTTTAATCCTACCTCAGAAGGAAATTTAGGAGTTAGTAATAATAATACAGTAACTGGTATTAGGTTTCAGTTTGTAACACCTGCTGATAAAGATGGGGTGTGGTCAGAAGTTGATATTGCTAGTACCCGAGAAAAATCCTTAGATAATCTAAAAAATAAATTTTATGCAATTAAGTCTGGTTCTGAGGGAGCTCCTAGTGAACAGTTAACAATTGCTAATATGGACATGCATATAGTAGGAAATAAAGTAATTTTTACTTCGGAGGATCCATTTACTAGAACACATGACCCAGCAAATGGTATACAGGGGCAAAGATATGTCACAGGAAGTCTAGCAGAATTATCTGTTGAATATGAAGATCCTGATGCAGGAATTGAGTTGCAAACAGGTGCTAATAGTAATGATAGTCTGAAAATTAATATTTCTAGTATGACTACAAGTGCTTTAGATATAACTGATATTGATGTAAATGATCATTCAAGTGCTTCAACTGCAATAAATAAGTTAGATAAGGCAATAAAAAAAGTTTCTAGTGTAAAAAGTAATTTAGGTTCTTATCAGAATAGATTAGAACATTCCTTAAATAATGTAAATAATTATGATGAAAATTTAACTAAATCAAAGTCTAGGATTTCAGATCTTAATATGGCAAAAGGAATATGCAAAAGACTAAAAGAGATATTTTAATGAGTGCTGCTCAATCTGTATTAATGCAAGCTAATGCAAAACCATCACAGATACTTTCATTATTAAAGTAAACAAAAGGAGGAGTTTAGTAATGTATTGGATAGGAGTTTTTATAGCGATTTATATTATATCTTTACTAATAAATAAAAAGGAAGATAAGAAACCAGATTCAAGAAAAAACTTAAAGGAAAAGTGGAAAAAAGATAACCTAGATGATGCTATTGAAGTTATTAATACAGAAGATATTGATCAAATAATTGCTTTTTTGGAGGTTGAAGCAGAAATAGCTGTTTCTGAAGGGAAAGATACAAGATCATTAGCAGGTATGGGAACAGTTATTTTTGGGCCAATAGCTTTATTAGCTGAAGGAGTAAAAGAGCTTATTAATGGATCAAAATGGCGTGGACAGGGTGGAAAAGCACGAATAGATAGTTATATAAAAGATTTAAAAGAATATAAGAAGATTAAATTAAAAGGAATAAAAAAAGCTTCAGATGAAAAAGGAAAACTTAAATTTTCCCGAGGGAGATTAGAAAACAAAATACCAAAATTAATAAATTATAGAAAAGAAGAATTAGATGCTTTGAATGAAGAAGGGATAGTTTCAGATGAAAAACGCATTGAAGAACTGAATAGACTTAAAGAAATAGAAGGATATTTAAGTAGTGAAATCAATTATATTAACTCTGTGATCATGGAAAGAGAAGAGATGGATCAAAAGGTAAAACAATATCATGATAAAAAGGATAAGATAAATAAAGCTTATGAAAGAGGTTATATGTCTGAAGAAGACTATCAAAGTAAGCTTCAAGAGATAAAAAAAGATTTTAATAATTAAAAATCTAAGGCAGGATTTAAGCAAACATGCAGCATTGGATTAGCAAAAAAAGTGCTAAAAATCCAGTGCTGTCTCTTTCCAGTGTTTTCCTCACAAAAAAATAAAAAATCCAGCCTTAACGGCAGGTGCTTTCATTCCTATGATATAAATGGTACCGAAGGTGGGGCTCGAACCCACAAGGCCACAAGGACCATTGGATTTTGAATCCAACGCGTCTGCCAATTCCGCCACTTCGGCTCTCTTATTCAGCAATTACTATCATAACATACTATCTTTTTTTATGCAAGTTTAAATTTAAGTTTTTTAATTGCTACTCACATTTTTAAATTATAGTCATATTATAAAAGCAAAGAAAAGCTTATATTCTATACTATCTTGCCTTAATACTCCTCTAAACAACATCTATTAATATATACTTAAATTTTAATTAGAAAGGAGATTGCAAATGAATTTAATAACATTGCTTAACTTTATTATCGAGTTGTGTAATATGGAACAGGAAAAACTAAAGATGCTAACAGAATGTTTAGAGGAGTTAAGAAGTAGTAAAAGGAGAAACGAATTGTGGGTAACAGAAAATTTAACTTCTGGAACTGAAGAAGTTGCGGTTACCCAGGATTCTAACCATGAAGTCTTAACTCCATCATTGAAAGGAGGTGAAAAGATGGTTGATAATGAGCAAGAAATAATAAAAGAAGCAATTAGAAAACAGGCTCAAGCACAATGTGATGATAAATGTGGTAATGGGAATGCTCAAACAGATACTGAAGTGGAATTTACTTGTGTAACTTGTGTGCCAGAAAGTTTTGCTGTTGATATAGAATCTTTGGAAGAGATTAGATTTATTTTTAATACAGATAAATTATACTGTTGTTTAGATAAAACAACAGAAGAATGCAATATTCCAGGAATTGGGGATATTGAAGTTGATGTCTGTGTAGTTAAGATAGTAGGTGCTATAGAGTATATTTTAAATGCTTACCCTGCTGTAAGAGGAGATAAATATGGTAGAGGAGAAGGTGATATTGAAGTAATACCTGATAGGGAAGCTAATGTATGTTGTGAAGGAACTACATTTGTTGATAATGTTGTTGGTGCATTTGCAGTAGATGACCCAGAGCTTATAGAAGATCCTTGTGAAGAGTTAGATTTTTGTGATATAGAAGGTGTGCTTACAGATATATCTATAATAACAGATGAGGAATCAGATAAACAGTGTATAAAGTTTGAAGGAAGATTTGAGCTTCCAACTATTGATAGGGCAAACTATTAAATAATTATGTAAGAAGCCCGTGTTTTAGATCTAAAACACGGGCTTCTTTTATTTAGGAAAATAGATTACTATTAGTCATAAACTGATTAAGCAGGCCATTAATAGCAGTAACTTCAGCTAACTTTTTAGCTTTATCCCAGTTTTTATTAGCTGCTGCTTTAATAAGTTTAGGAGAAATATTAGTATTTAAAGCAATTGCTTCTATCAATCTTGCTTTACCTAATTTCTCTAATTTATCCCAGTCTTTATTTAAGATTGTATGCACTTCTTGAGCAGTTAAACCTTGATTTAATAAGCTCATTGTTAATTTCTGTCGCAGACTAGGAACTACCGCATCCCAATTTTGATTAGAAATAGCTATGATTTGGTCTGTGTTAAGGAGACCATCAGTCATATTACTAACTTTTTTAGCTACATCCTCTTTTTTAATTAATCCGTAAGCTTTAAGATAAATTATTTCATTTTGTGGATTAATGATAACAAAAATATTATCAGAAACTAGCATTTCTTTTAGACCTATTTTTCGATTGTTTCTACCAATTAAACTACTATCAGCAACTTTAATTGTTTTTACTTTATTATTAACCTTAATTTTAATAAAATTAGAGATTGGATAAGTGGCCACTACTTTTCCTGTAACAGTTTTTAAACTTGCTAATTTGGCTAGTAGTTTAGCACTTTCTGCTCTTGTAACATAGTTATCAGGTCTAAATTCATTATTTGGGTAACCATTAATGATCCCTAATTTAGTACTTACAGCAATTAGATTATAAGCCCAGTGATCTTTGGATAAATCTGAATAGTAGATACTGTTAACTGTAATTTTCTTTTGTTCATCATCTAATTGTAATGTTCTACCTAACATTGTAATAATTTCTGCTCTAGTGATTTTTCGGTGTGGCCTAAAAGTATTATCAGGATAACCAGTAATAATTTCTTTTTTTACTAAAGCAGAGATATATCCTTTAGCAGGATGATTAGATATATCAGTCATTTTAGAAGTTGCAGCTGGTTGTAACTGCAATATTTTAGCTAAAGAGTAAGCAAATTCTCCTCGAGTAATCGGTTGGTCTGGTTTAAAGGCTCCATTTTGATAAACATACATAATTCCTTTATCTAATAAGGGACTAATGTATTTTAATGCCCAGTGATTAGATTTAACATCTTGTGGTCGGTAAGCCAAAACAGGAACGGTTGAACTAAATACTATTAATAGTGTTAAAAGAGTTATTAAAGTTTTTTTCTTCATAATAACTACTCCTTTCTATATTGAATATTAGCTTGTCTACTAAGTGATACATATAAAAGTTTAACATATAATAGATGTTTTTTCTATAAAATTACTTTTACAGTTTATGGGAACTGTTTTAAGCTGTTAGTTTTTAGATAAATTTAATTAGGACTAATAGTTAAGTTAATAATTTGGAAACTTAAGAACTAGGTAGAGAAGGAATTTTATCTTTTCTAGTGAAGTAAAAAAGTTAGGGCCAAAGAATTTAAGAGAGGTTAAGGAGGCAGCAAGATGTCGAAACAGAGATTATATTTATTAGATGGGAATAGTTTAGTTTATAGAGCTTTTTATGCTTTACCAGATACACTAACTACATCAGATGGGACAGTTACTAATGCAGTATTTGGTTTTACTAAAATGTTACTTAGTTTAATCGATAATCAAGCGCCTGATTTAATTGGCATTGCTTTTGATGCCCAAGGGGCTACATTTAGACACGAGGAGTATGAAGAATATAAGGCTAATCGAAAAGAAACTCCTGATAAGTTAAAGCATCAGTTTGACTTAGTAAAAGAGGTGGTAGATGCTTTAGAGATTCCTAGATTTGAGGTAGAAAGTTTAGAGGCAGATGATTTAATTGGAACTCTAGCAATAGAAGCAGAGAAAGAAGATTATAAAGTTACGATTGTAACTGGAGACCGTGATGCTTTACAGTTAATTAGTGATAATATCGAGATAATGTATACCAAGCGAGGTATCAGTAATATAATTAGATATGATGTGGACAAGTTTAGAGAAGATTATGAATTGGACCCAGAACAATTAGTAGATAAAAAAGCATTGATGGGGGATAAGTCAGATAATATTCCTGGTGTTGATGGGATTGGAGATAAGACTTCTACTAAATTATTAAAAGAATTTGGTGGGTTAGAAGAAGTATTAGATAATATTGACCAAGTTGGTGGCAAAAAAAGAAAACAAATGCTAAGAGAGCAAGGAGCTAGGGCCAAGCTTAGCAAAAGGCTAGCTACTATTAAGGTTGATTGTCCACTAGAGATCAATTTTGATAAGTTAGTTTTAGCTGATTTAGAGGATATTGACCAAGCTTATGATTTATTTAATAGGTTAGAATTTACTAGTTTGATTTCTTATTTAGGAGGGCATAAAGGTTTAGAAAAAGTAGACTACCAAGAAGTTAATGAGTTAGAAGAATTACAAAGCCTTAAGCTTCCTTCCACAATAGCTATTAAACTTAATTTAAACGGGCCAAGGTTAAAACAAACGCTAGAGGGAATAATAATAGCTACTCTTGAGCAAGTATATTATATTAATTTAGCTGAAAAAGAGTTAATCACCTACTTAGAAGATACTTTAGTAGATAAGAAATTATTAATGTATCAGGCTAAAGGGCAATTGAGGTATTTATTGCAGCAGGGAATCGAGGAGTTTAATTTATCTTTTGATCCACTATTGGCTGCTTATTTATTACAACCTAGTGAAGATGCAATTGATTTAGCAGGAATAATAGAAAAGTATCTACAACAGGCTGAACCAGAAGTAACAGGGATAAAGCTATTAGCAGTTAGAACAAATATTTTGTTTAAGTTACAAATTAAATTAGAGGAAGAACTAAAAGAAAATGATTTATTAGAGTTGTTTCAAGATATGGAACTACCTTTGGTTAGAATCTTAGCTCAATTAGAATTAAATGGTATTAAGGTTAGCCAAGAGCAATTAGAAAATTTATTTACTGAGTTATCTACAAAAATATCTAAACTAAAGAAAGAAATTTGTAATTTAGCAGGAGAAGAATTCAATATTAATTCTCCTCAGCAGTTAGGAACCATTTTATTTGATAAATTAGACTTACCTGTAATTAAAAAAACTAGCACCGGTAACTATTCTACTAGTGCTAAAGTATTAGAAAAGTTAGAAGGAAATCATGAGATTATTCCATTAATTTCTGAATATCGTTCTTTAACTAAATTAAAGTCTACTTATGTTGATCCTTTAGAGAGTTATATTAATGAGAAAACAGGCCGGATACATACTAACTTTAAGCAACAAGTTACAGCGACAGGTAGATTAAGTAGTAGAGAACCTAATCTGCAAAATATTCCGATTAGAACAGAAGAAGGACGTAAAATCAGACAGGTATTTGTGGCCCAAGAAGGATATAAGTTAGTAGCAGCAGATTACTCTCAGGTTGAATTGAGGGTCTTGGCCCATATTTCTCAGGACGAAAGATTAAAGAAGGCTTATCAACAAGGGCTTGATATTCATACTCAAACTGCTAAAGAGCTGTTTGGTATCTCCACAAAACAGACACGCCGGAAAGCTAAAGCAGTTAACTTTGGGATAGCTTATGGAATTAGTGATTGGGGATTAGCTGATCGGCTTAAAATTAACAAACGAGAAGCAAAAGAATATATTGATCTTTATTTTAGTCGTTATCCAAAAGTTAAAGAGTATATTGATGATAAGATTAGACAAGCTAAAAAACAAGGCTATGTAACAACTATTTTTGATCGCAAGAGATATTTGCCAGAAATAAATAGTAGAAATTATCATAAACGTCAATTTGCTGAAAGAACAGCTATTAATACTCCTATTCAAGGGAGTGCTGCAGATATTATGAAGTTAGCTATGCTTGATGTAGCTAAAGCTTTAGAAAAAGAAGAGTTAGCTAGTGATATTTTATTACAGGTTCACGATGAATTAGTGTTAGAGGTTCCAAAGGATGAAGTTAAGAAGGTTGCTAAATTAGTAAAGAAAAGAATGGAAGATACAGTTAATTTAGATGTACCTTTAGAGGTTGATGTTAAGGTAGGAGATAATTGGAATGAAATGGAAGAGTATTAATCTTCAACTTATAATTAGATTGAGAAAGGAGCAAAGTTAATGCTATCTAAAAAATTAATTAAAAAAATATTAGCCACTGCTTTAGATAAAGGTGGAGATTTTGCTGAGGTATTTTTTGAAGATAAAAAGAGTAATACATTTAGTTTAGAGAATTCTAAGTTAGAGCAAGTTAAGACAGGTTATGACTTGGGAGTTGGAATTAGGGTTTTAAATGGAGAACAAGTTTCTTATGCTTATACTGATGATTTAAGTAAGGATTCATTATTAAGTACTGCTCAAGTAGCAGGGGCTGCTAGCCAAAATGATAAGCAAGTTAGTATTACCGATTTAACTACAAAAGAAGTTAAGCAAGCGCATCCAATTAAGATTAGACCAAATGAAGTTTCTAAGCAGAAGAAAGTTGATTTTATTAAACAGGCTAATCAAGCTGCTTTAGAGTTTGATGAAAGTATCCAACAAGTAAAGATTAGTTATGGTGATTATATCCAACAGGTAATGATTGCTAATTCCGAAGGATTATTTAGAGAAGATGAGCGAATTCGAACTAGACTAAGGGTTAATGCTATAGCTAGTGATGGAGAGAAGATTCAAACGGGAAGTGAAGGCCCTGGTTTACATGTTGGTTTTGAGTTATTTGACCAGTATAGTCCACAAGAGATAGGAGAAGAGGCTGCTAGACAAGCAGTTACAATGTTGCAGGCTGACCCTGCACCATCAGGACAAATGCCAGTAGTAATTAACAATGGATTTGGTGGTGTTTTATTTCATGAAGCCTGTGGCCATGGTTTAGAAGCTGATGCTATTCAAAAGGAATCGTCTGTATTTGCTGACAAGGTTGGAGAACAAGTAGCTTCATCAGTTGTAACGGCTATAGATGATGCAACTGTTAAGAATGCTTGGGGATCATTTAATATTGATGATGAAGGAGTTATAGCACAAGAGACAGTACTAATTAAGGATGGCATCTTACAGGATTACATGTATGATCGTAAAGCAGCTAAAAAAGGTGCTAGAGAATCAACTGGGAACGGAAGAAGACAGTCTTTTCGTAGTCTGCCGATTCCAAGAATGACTAATACTTTTATTGCTCCAGGAGAAGATAAGCCAGAGGATATTATTGCAGCTGTTGATGATGGTTTGTATGCTAAGAAATTAAGTGGGGGCCAAGTTGAACCGGCTACTGGGGAATTTGTCTTTACTGTAGCAGAAGGCTATTTGATTAAAGATGGTCAGATTGATAAACCAGTTCGAGGAGCTACCTTAGTTGGTAGAGGAATAGATGTTCTTAATAAGATATCAATGGTTGGAGATGATTTAAAATTGGCTGCGGGAGCATGTGGTAAAAGTGATCAAAGTATTCCAGCAGCAGTTGGTCAACCGACACTGTTAGTAGATCAAATTACTGTTGGTGGTACAGAAAGGAGAGGAGAATAATGGAAGATATAAATTTAACTAGTTTATTGGCCCAAGCTAAAGATAAAGGTGCAGATGAAGTTGAGTTATATTACCAAAGATCAAAGAATAATGATTTAGAGATATATCAAGGAGAAGTTGACTCTTTAGAATCAGCCAATGCAAAGGGATTAGGAGTTCGAACCTTTGTAGGAGATAAAATGGGCTTTGCTTATACTGCTAACTTTACTGCAGATGCTTTAGAAGAAACAATTACTGAAGCAATAGCTAATGCTAAATTAGCTACTGCTGATCAATATAGAAAATTACCAGAAGGTTCTTTTGATTATCCAGAACTTAACATTTATAATGTTAAATTAGAGGAGAGTAGTATTGAAGATAAAATTGATTTAGCTTTACAGATGGAGGAAGCAGCTTTAGAATATGATGATAGAATTAAAACGGTAATGAGTGTAAATTATGGTGATTATAATTCAGAAGTTAGAATTGTTAATTCTAAAGGATTAGATGAAAGTTATCGGAGTAATGGCTGTTATGCTTATTTATATGTATTAGCTAAAGAAGGAGCAAGACAACAGACTGGTCGTGCTTTATCATATGGTAAATCTTTAGATGAATTAAAGCCAATTAAGAAGGCTAAACAAGCAGTCGAGAATGCAATTAAGTTATTAGGTGGTCAACCTGTAAAATCCCAAGAAGCTCCAGTTGTTTTTACTCCTCAAGTGGGTAGTATGTTTATGTATGTCTTGGCCCAGGCATTAACTGCTGAAGCAGTCCAAAAGGGAAGGTCTTTATTTGCAGGGAGATTAGAAGAATCTGTAGCTGCTAAAAGAGTTAATATCATTGATGATGGTACTTTAGAAGAAGGTTTAGCTACAGCTCCTTTTGATGATGAGGGGGTTCCTTGCTCTGCAACTGAATTAATTAAAGATGGAGTTTTAACTAACTATCTATATGATACCTATACAGCTAATAAAGATAAAGTTAATTCAACAGGGAATGGAACTAGAGGAGGTTATCGTGGCGTGCCAGGAGTTGCAGCTAGTAATTTTTATTTGGCCCCTGGAAATAAAAAACCAGAAGAAATTATTAGTAATGTAGATAATGGATTTTATGTTCACAAAGTATCTGGTTTAGTAACAGGAGGGGCTAATCCTATTTCAGGTGAATTCTCAGTTGGAGCTACAGGGCAGTGGATTAAAGATGGAGAAATTGAAAAGGCAGTTAGTGAAATAACAATTGCTGGTAATTTGATTGGCTTTTTAGAGGATATAGAAGAGTTAGGTACAGATTTAACCTTCAATCCAATGATTGGTTCCTTTGCTAGTCCCACTTTTAAGGTTAAGAAATTGGCGATTAGCGGGAATTAATGTTATGATTAAACTTGTTAAAGTATAATTATTTAACAAATTAGAAGGGGTTGTAGTTACAATGGAAAAAGAGTTATTAATTAATGAAACAGAAGCCTTTTCTGAGATATTACAGCAAATTAGAGAGGCTAAAGAGTCGATTTATATCTGTATGTATATTTGGAGAGATGATAATATTGGGAATTTAGTGGCTGAAGAATTAATTAAAGCTGCTGATAGAGGGGTTAAGGTTGAGATTTTAAAGGATAAAGCAGGTTCTGTATTTGAACGTGTTGAACAACAAAAGCAAAGCTTTTTTCACAAACAAAGGGAGGTTAAGTGTTGTATTAAGGAGTGGTTTATCTCCTTTTTGTATTATCGGGATAATAAAGTTTCTAAAAAGCAACTTAGAAATAAGAGATTAAATAGAATGTTAGAGCATGAAAATATTACGATTAAATTTAATAAAGAACGACATGACCATTCTAAATTTTATATTTTTGATAAGCAAGTATTGATTTTAGGTGGCATGAATATTGGTGATAAAACGGTTGCTGCCTTAGGAGCACAATACGGGGATTATATGATTAAATTGGCTGACCAAGGTTTGGTAACTTGCTTTTTAGAGAGCTTAGCTAAGGGCCAACCTCTTGCTTACCAAGGGGTTAGTTTCTATTTTAATATGAGAGATAAAAAAATATATCAAATTAAACCGAAAGTATTAGAATTATTAGACCAAGCAAGATACAGAGTAGATATAGAGATGGCTTATTTTGGGGATCGAGATATAACAAATAAAATTATTGAAATCTCTCGAAAAGGTGTTAATGTCACAATATTAACCTCTAAAGATGCTAATGTACAGCAGGCTTTAAATCAGCAAGTTTTAGAAAAAATTATTAAAGAATCAAATGTTAAGGTTTATTTATCAGATAGGATGGTACATTCCAAATTTATGTGTATAGATAGAAGGAAATTTTTCTTAGGTTCAGCAAACTTTCATAAGTTAGGGATGAGCAAGCTATCAGAGATAAATGTTTTAGTAGAGGGCGATTGTGTATGTAAAAAGTGGGAAGCATGGCGCAAAGAACATCTAAAGGAGTGTAAGTTAGTTTCACAAGATTGTAATCTAGATTATAATAGACTGATTGCTTTGACTGAGAGAGTATTTTGTTAAAGATTGGTCTAAAGGAGAAAATTTAATGTTAAAAGAGCCCAAATATCAATAATTACCAAAATCAAAGATTTAAAATGGGTTAAAATAAGTTTTGAGTACCAATCTATTCTTTTAAAGAAAAAAAGACCTCAATTATGGGAAGAAATCTTCAGTAGCGAGTATAATTAAAAACAGGAAACGGAGGAGCTAATATGCCTGAGTTACCCGAAGTACAGACAGTAGTAGATACATTACAGGGGTTTATTTTAAATAAAGAAATTACAGATGTTAAGATTAAGCAAGAAAGGTTAATAGCTCAATCTAAACCAGAAGATTTTAAGGAAATTTTAATTGGCAGTAAGATAGAAGAAGTAAGAAGAAGAGGCAAATATATTATTATTGAATTGGATAATCGATATTATTTAGTGACCCATTTAAGAATGACAGGAAGATTTGTTTATACTAAACAAGACGAAGAGCATGATAAGTATGATTATATTTTCTTTAAATTTAGAGGTGCTGATGAATTAAGGTTAGGTAGTAAAAGACAGTTTACTAGAGTTTATTTAGTTAAAGATTTAGAGGATGCAGGTAGTTTAACTAAGCTAGGGCCTGAACCCTTATCGGATGAATTTACTTTAGAACTCTTTAAAGAGATGCTATCTACTCGACGAGGTAGAATTAAGCCTTTATTATTAAACCAGAAGTTTTTAGCTGGTTTAGGTAATATTTATGTAGATGAAGCTATTTATATTTCTCAAATTCATCCTTTAAGAACTGCGGATACACTTAGCTTAGAAGAGATAGAAAGATTATATAAAGCAATTAAGCAGGTGTTGAGGGAAGGGATTAAACATCGGGGCACAACTAAGTGGGATTATGTTGATGCTAGTGGCCAAGCTGGTGAATATCAAAATTATTTACGAGCTTATGGTCGAGAAGGAGAAGAATGTAATAGATGTGGAAGTGAATTAGACAGAATTAAAGTAGGAGGACGAAGTTCTTACTTTTGTCCATCTTGTCAACAGGAGGAATAAGGTATGTCTTTGTTACAATTACGAAAAGGAAGTAAGAGGTATCCAGAACAAATTATTTTTCAAGATATTTCATTACAGATACAAAAGCAGGATCGGGTAGGATTGATTGGGGCCAATGGTACTGGAAAATCAACTCTAGTTAAGATATTAAGGGGCCAAGAGTATCTAGATAAAGGTGAGATTTTAACTAGTAATGATTTAGAGATGGGATATTTGGCCCAAGATTTTGGTTTAAAATTAGATAAAACACTGTATGAAGAAATGTTGAGTGTTTTTTCTGATTTATTTGCTTTAGAAGAGAAAATAAAAGGTTTAGAGACTAAAATGGGCCAACTGACTGGTGATCAGTTAGAGAAAGTAATGAATCGTTACAGTCGGTTACGTCAAAATTATGAAGATCAGAATGGATATCAAGTAGAAAGTCAGATCAAAGGTATTCTACGGGGATTAGGATTTAGTAAAGCTGATTTTAATGAGCAACTGATTAATTTTAGTGGAGGTCAAAAGACTAGAGCAGCTTTAGCTAAATTATTATTACAACAACCTGATTTATTATTACTAGATGAGCCCACTAATCATCTTGATTTAGCTGCTAAAGAATGGTTAGAGGATTATTTAAATGATTATCCTGGTGCTATAGTTATTATCTCACATGATCGTTATTTTTTAGATAAGGTAGTAAATAGAATTTGGGAGTTAGAAAAAGGAAGATTTGAAAAGTATAAAGGAGATTATTCCTTCTACCTTGAGGAAAAAAAGCATAGATTATTAACATGGCAGCGAGAATATGAACAGCAACAGGAGAAAATAAAAGAACTTAAGGCCTATATTAGAAAGAATAAAGCAGGAGTAGATGCGAAGCAGGCTCGAGGCAGACAGAAAAAATTAGATAGGATGAAAGAGATTGCTCCTCCTCCTAGTTTAGAAAAGCCTAAGATTGAATTTGAAATGGAGACTACTAGTGGAGCAGAGGTATTAGATATTAAAGGTTTAACTAAGTCATACCAGCAAGAAAAAGTATTAGAAGGGATTGATTTTAAGTTATATCGAGGGGAAAAGGTAGCTTTGGTTGGCCCTAATGGTAGTGGGAAGTCTACTTTATTTAAGTTACTATTAGGTCAAGAAAATGCAGAAGCTGGAACTGTTAATCTAGGAGCTAGAGTTAAGATAGGTTATTATGACCAAGAACACGAAAGTTTAAATCCTGAGTACAACTTAATTGAGGAATTAAAAAAAGTAAAAAAGATTAATGATAGCCAAGCTAGGGATATCTTAGCTCGCTTTTTATTTAAAGGAGATGAAGTTTTTAAGAAGGTTGCTACCTTAAGTGGTGGTGAACAGGCTCGGTTATCTTTGGCCAAATTATCAATTCAGGATTTTAATTTATTATTATTAGATGAGCCAACTAATCATTTAGATATTAAGTCTAAAGAAATATTAGAAACTGCTTTAGATAATTATCCAGGAACAATCTTAGTTATTTCACATGACCGTTATTTTTTAGATAAGTTAATTAGTAAAGTATTTGCTTTAGAAAATAATGACCTAGTTGAATATGCAGGTGATTATTCGGATTATTATCAGCAGTATCAAGAAAGCTTGGCCCAGCAAAAGGAAGAAAAAAAAGGAAAACCAAAACAAGAAGTAGAACAAAACAAGCCTAAAGACCAACAGATTAACTTAGAAGAGTTAGAGTCAGAAATCATGAAGTTAGAAGCTAAAGTAGAAGAATTAGAAGAAGAATTTAATCAACAGGATTTATATGATGACCAGGAAGAAGTGGCTGAATTAACTAAAAAGTACGAAAGATTAAAAGAAGAATTAAATGACTATTATAGTTTATGGGAAGAAGCAATTTAGTAACATCTACATCCCTATTCTCATATGTTAGTTGTAGATAAGATGAGAGGGGATGGTCTTATGAATCTAATAGCTATTTTTGTTTTAGCTTTAGCGATTAGTCTGGATGGTTTTGTAGTAGGAATAACTTATGGCTTAAAAAAGATAGAATTAAGTTATCTTTCGACTTTAATTATTAGTATTGCTTCCGGGATTGCTATTTTATTATCTATGAGTTTAGGATCTTTTTTAAGTAAGTTTATAGCTTCAGTCTGGACTAGCAAAATAGGAGGAGTTATATTAATTGGACTGGGAATTTGGTCATTTTATGATGCACTCCATCAATTATTGGTCAAGAATCAAGATATAGAAAAAGATGATACTCCTAAAGAACTCTTTACTTTTAAGATTAATTCTTTAGGATTAATCGTTAATATATTACATGAACCAGTTAAGGCTGATTTTGATTATTCTGGAGCTATTAATAATCAGGAAGCTTTATTTTTAGGAATTGCTTTATCATTAGATGCTTTTGGAGCTGGAATTGGAGCTGTAATGGTAGGCTATCCACCCTTAACTACTGTTTTTTTAGTAATTGGTTGTAATTTCATTTTGTTAAATGGTGGATTGCAAATAGGAAAACAAGTTACTTGTAACAAACTTAGTTCTATGTTGAGATTACTTCCCGGATTAATTTTAATTTTACTTGGGCTAACAAAATTATTCTAAAAGGAGCGATGGGAGTGAAGATTGGATTAACAGGTGGGATAGCTAGTGGAAAAAGTACTGTAACAAAATTATTAGAGGAATTAGGGGTTGAAGTTATAGATACAGACCAGATTGCTCATCAATTAATGGAACCTAAGAAGGAAGTATGGAATAAAATTGTAGATAATTTTGGTAAAGAAATTTTATTATCCAGTAATGAGATTGATAGAAAGAAGTTAGGAGAGATAATATTTAATGATATCCAAGCTAAAAAGAAGCTTGATCAGATTACTCATCCTGCTATTATTGCTGAGCTTAGAGAAAGAATGAGAGAGGTTGGCCCGGATAATCTAATAGTAGCAGAAGTTCCTTTGTTAATTGAAGCAGATATGTTAGATTTATTTGATAGAATTTGGTTAGTTTATGTATCTAGAGAAGTTCAAATTGAACGGTTAATGGCTAGAGGTAATTTTGATCATCAAGAAGCATTAACAAGAATTGAATCTCAAATGCCATTAGATGAGAAAAAACAATATGCAGATAGAATTATAAATAATAATGGAACCCCAACGGAACTTGAGAATGAAGTCAAAAGAGTGTGGAAAGAGATCAAAGAAGTAGTTAACAATTAAAAATTATTATATTTTTAGGAGTGTTATTAGTGAACTTTGATTTAAAAAAGGTTCTTTTTATCCTGTTAGTCCTAATAGTATTAGGTTTATTAATTAGCAATTATAAAATATTTTTAAAAGTTATTTATCCACTTGTTTATAAAGATTTAATTTTTAGGGAGGCGGCTAATAAGGGGTTAGATCCCTATTTAGTAGCTGCTGTTATTTATGCAGAGAGTAAATTTGATCCTCATGCTACCTCCAATACAGGGGCCAAGGGCTTAATGCAGATTATGCCTAAAACAGGAAAATGGATTGCTAAGATGAAGAGTGATAATGATTTTTCAGTTAGTGATTTATATACTGTAAAAAAGAATATTGAATATGGATGTTGGTATTTAGCTTGGTTATACAAAAGATTTGATAGAAAATTAGCTGTTACACTAGCAGCTTATAATGGTGGATTAGGTAATGTTGATAAGTGGTTAGAGAATGATAGATGGGATGGTAAGCATAAGAATGCAGACCAGATTCCTTTTACCCAGACTAAAAATTATGTTAATAGAGTTATGAAATTTTATGATAGATATAAATTTATTTATAAAGAAGAAGGAGAAGATAGCTTCTTCTAGAACTAAAAAAGGATACATTTAGAGAATCGTTTGACAAAATATAAAAACTAGGATAAAATTATTGTGTTGCGCTTTAATATCTATAAATGTTGATTTTTGTAGATGTTTGTTTATTATTTAGGGGGGTGACAAGTAAGTTTTAAAATTAAAGATGACTTAAATAAGTAATCTAAATATAATTTATAGTTAGGCTGTGACAAGCAAAAAATAAAGAGAGGTGATAATATGCTGACGTATATAGCAAGAAAAAGTTTAATGGCGATACCAATTTTATTAGGAATTGCTACGATAACTTTTTTGCTTAATTTTGTTTTTGTTCCTGGGGATCCAGTTAGAATTGCTATGGGCCAAAGTGCTGACCCAGAGACCCTTAAGATGATTAGAGAAGAGATGGGATTAAATGATCCTTTATATGTTCAATATTTTAGGTTTATTGGTAGATTAGTACAAGGAGATTTAGGTGAATCCTTTACTTCTCAACGTCCCGTAATTAATATTATTTTAGAAAGGTTACCAGCTACAGCTCAATTAGCTGGTTCAGCTATGTTAGTAGCTATTATAATAGGAGTAACAGCTGGAGTTATTTCAGCAGTAATGCCTAACTCAATTTGGGATTATTTATTTATGACCTTAGCTATGATAGGTGTTTCAATGCCTGTTTATTGGCTAGGATTGGTTTTAATTTTAATATTCTCTTTAAATTTAGATTTATTACCAGTTTCAGGATATGGTAGTTGGCAACATTTAATTCTACCAGCTATTGCTTTAGGAAGTAGACAAGCTGCTAAGATTGCTAGGATGACAAGATCTAGTATGTTAGAGGTAATTGGTAAAGATTATATTAAGACTGCTAGAGCTAAAGGTGTAGCTGAAAGAATAGTAGTTATTAAACATGGTCTGCGTAATGCATTAATTCCTGTTGTAACAGTAATTGGAACTCAAATGGGTTATTTATTAGGTGGAACTGTATTAACTGAAACTACTTTTTCTTGGCCAGGACTTGGTCGTTTAGCAGTAGATGCTGTAATGAAACGTGATTTCCCATTAATTCAGGGAACAGTAGTATTTTTAGCATCGGTATTTATTATAGTTAATTTATTAGTTGATATTAGTTATGGCTTCTTAGACCCACGAATTAATTATGATTGATTAAAAATTGTCTAAATAAGACATATTTTATAATTATTGATGTATAGAGGAGGGATTAATATGGCTCAACCAAAAGTAGAGCAGAATGCTAAAGAGACTACTGAAACGAAAGAAGTAGAAGTTCATAGTCCTTGGCGAGCTGCTTGGAGAAGATTAAAAAGAAATAAGCTGGCGATGTTTGGTTTAGGAATTACTGCTATTTTAATGATAGTAGCTATTTTTGCGCCTGTAATAGCTCCTTATGATCCTTTTTATTCTCCTGTTATGCAGGAAGGGAAAGTGGAGTTATCTATGCAAGGGCCAAGTTTAGCTCATCCATTTGGAACTGATACGTTAGGTCGTGATATATTTAGTAGAATTGTTTATGGAGCTCGAATTTCGTTAATGGTTGGATTTGTTACACAGATTATATCCTTAGTGATTGGGATTACGTTAGGAGCTTTAGCAGGTTATTATGGTGGGATAGTTGATGATATTATTTCCTATTTAATTAATGTCTTTTTAGCCTTTCCATTCTTATTATTTGCAATTGCAATTATGGCTGTCTTCCAAGATCCAGGTGTAGATAAAGTATTTATTGCTTTAGGATTGGTTAGTTGGCCAGGACTTGCTAGAATAGTAAGAGGACAAGTTATGTCACTAAAAGAGGAAGAATATGTTGAAGCAGTAGAATCTTTAGGTGCTAATGATTTTCGAATTATCTTTAAGCATATAATTCCAAATTGCTTGGCCCCGATTATTGTAACAGTTACTTTGGGGATAGCAGGAGCTATTCTTGCTGAAGCTGGATTGAGTTATTTAGGTTTAGGAGCTCAACCACCACAACCAAGTTGGGGATTAATGCTAAATAGTGGTAAACAATATATGAGAACTGCTCCACGAATGATGTTAGTTCCAGGAATAGCAATTGTATTGACTGTATTAGGATTTAATTTATTTGGAGATGGATTAAGAGATGCTCTAGATCCAAAGATGAAAGAGTAGCATTGGAGGTGAGAAGATGAAAAATGCAATTTTAAAATTAAAGGATTTAAAGACTTATTTTAATACAGATAGGGGAACAGTTAAAGCAGTAGATGGGGTTAGTTTTGAGATAAAAGAAGGAGAAACATTAGGAGTAGTAGGAGAATCAGGCTCAGGAAAGAGTGTAACTGCTGCTTCAGTAATGCAGTTAGTACCAACTCCTCCTGGAGAGATAGCTGATGGAGAGATTTTATTTAAAGGAGAGAATCTTTTAGAAAAATCTAAAAAAGAAATCCGAAAGATTAGAGGAAACCAAATTTCAATGATCTTTCAAGAACCAATGACCGCCTTAAATCCAGTATATACGATTGGTAGTCAAATTGGCGAAGCACTCCAGCTACACCAAAATTTAAACAAAGAACAAGCACGAGAAAAATCAATTGAAATGTTAGAAAAAGTAGGGATTCCTTCTCCAGAAGAGAGAGTAGACGAACACCCTCATCAATTAAGTGGTGGTATGAGACAAAGAGTAATGATTGCCATGGCTTTATCTTGTAATCCAGAGCTTTTAATAGCAGATGAGCCAACCACTGCATTAGATGTAACAATTCAGGCTCAAATTTTAGAATTAATGCAAGAATTAAAAGATGACTTTAATACAGCTACAATGTTAATTACTCATAACTTAGGCGTTGTAGCAGAAATAGCAGATAAAGTAGCAGTCATGTATGGCGGACGGGTTGTAGAACAGACTGATGTAAAGACCCTATTTAAGGATCCAGAACATCCATATACAGCTGGATTAATTAATTCTATTCCTAAAGTAGAAGGTAGAAATGGTCAATTGGATCCAATTGAAGGAACAGTACCTGATCCATTTAGTTTTCCTAAAGGTTGTAAGTTTGCTAATAGATGTGATTATGCAACAGATAAATGTTGGCAGCAGGAGCCTCAGTTAGAAGAGATTAAAGATAACCATCTAGTTAGATGTTGGAGATGGAATGAATTAGAGCTTAAGAAGTAAGTAGGAGGTGAGAAAATGAAAGATGCTATTTTAGAAGTAAAGAATCTAAAGAAACACTTTCCAATAAAAGGTGGAATTTTCAAGCGTCAAATAAATTCTGTTAAAGCAGTAGATGGATTAAACTTTGAAGTAAAAAGAGGAGAAACATTAGGTTTAGTAGGAGAATCAGGTTGTGGGAAATCAACAACCGGAAAAGTATTATTACGTTTATTAGAGGCAACAGAAGGTGAAGTAGTCTTTGAAGGCCAAAATATATATGATTTAGATAAAAAAGAGATGCGTAGTCTACGTCGAGAGATGCAGATGATTTTCCAAGACCCATATGCTTCTTTAAATCCCCGGATGACAGTAGGAGAGATAATCGGGGAGCCATTAGAAATTCATGGTTTAGCTAGCGGTCAGGAAAAGGAAAAAAGAGTTAGAGAATTACTAGATAAAGTAGGATTACAACCTAATTATGCTAATCGTTATCCTCATGAATTTAGTGGAGGACAAAGACAAAGAATAGGGATTGCTAGAGCATTAGCGGTAAATCCTAAGATTATTGTCTGTGATGAACCTGTATCGGCTTTAGATGTTTCTATTCAGGCCCAGGTAATAAATTTATTAGAGGAACTACAAGAAGAATTAGGTTTAACTTATATCTTTATTGCTCATGATCTAAGTGTAGTCCGCCATATTAGTGATCGAGTAGCAGTAATGTATCTAGGTGAGATGGCAGAATTAGCAGATAAAGATGAATTATATGAAAATCCCAAACATCCGTATACAAAGGCTTTATTATCTGCAATTCCAGTTCCAAATCCAGAAGCAAATAAAGATAGGATTCTTCTAGAAGGTGATGTACCTAGCCCTATTAATCCGCCAAGTGGATGTAGTTTCCATACCAGATGTCCATTTGCTAAAGAAATTTGTAAAAAGAAAACCCCACAATTTAAAGATACCGGTGACGGACATTTCTATGCTTGTCATTTAGTAGAGTAAAAAGAGTAGCTGCACTTATGCAGCTACTCTTTTGATAATTAGGATATTTCTTGATATTAAATGTAACTTGTATTATAATATGTGTAATATGTATAAGGAGAATATTTAGCAGAATAAAGAATAGACTCTTGACAATAAGTTTTATTTATAATACAATTTTTATGAGGAGAGGACTATTAGAATTAAGAAAATATAGTAGGTAATTGAGAAGCCAGAGTAAATTAGAAGATTAGCGAGTAGTAGAGTAGAATATATAACAAGAAATTATTATAAAGTGAGTTACATATACTTTATTATTTTTTGTTGAATTTAGCTACTCTAAACTAATTAGTTTAGAGTATTAATTTTTTTGGAGGGTATAAGATGAGTAGAGATATAAGTAGGAGAGTAGATAAGTTTAACCCTTATGATTGGACTAAAAAGGAGAAAGTTGTTTATTTGGCTAAACGTGATCCTTTTTTAAAGGTTGAAAAGATAGCTCAATTAGCAGAAACAAGTTCTCATTATGTACGAACAGTTCTTTCAGAAGCTAATTTATCTTTAACTCGATTAAGGAAAGAATATGCTCAAGGTAGTGATACAGAGGTAGATGAAAGAAATGGACTGTTATTAGATATATTAGATATAAAGCAATTAAATAATTTAACAGTAGAATTAGAGACTGATGAGGCTATATTAAATAACATTGATAAGTATAATAAACTTAAAGAGAATAATAATTACCAATTAGCTAAGACAAGACTATTTCAGCTTAAGGATGATGTTAGTTTAATTAATAGTAATTTAATAGTTACTAAGGAAGCATATGATAGTTTATCAAAGCTAAAAGAGAAATCAAATGCTCATTTTTCAAAGATTAGATGTAGTTCTGTTTTATCTCAGAAAAAAATAACTAGATTATTAAATATAAAAGAGAATTCCCCTATAATAGTTATCTGGAAAGAGATTTTTATTAATCAGAAATTGTGTGGGGTTGATATGATTTATTGTGATTTTAGTAAATTCCAATTGGTACTAGATCCAATTTCTTATCAAGGGATTAAATTAGAAGTAAAGAGTGATTATTAACCAATATATTTGTGATTTTTTAAGGTTACTTATGTTTGTAGTGATAGGTTTTAATTTTATATTCATATAAACTAGAGGAGGTAGAAGGAAATATGTTTAAGAAAAGTATAAGTTTATTATTAATTTTATTTGTAGTTTTATTTGCTGCCGTTGGTTGTGGTGGTAATGATGTAAATAAGAAAGAAGCTAAGAATGGAGAACAAGTAAAAGAGAAAGATCAGAAAATAACTAAGAAAGAAAAGTACGGTGGAACATTTAAGGGTAGATTAGCATCTGATCCACCAACATTAGACCCGGCTCATGCAACTGATACTACTTCTAGTCGAGTAATTAGAAATATCTTTGATGGTTTAGTACAATATAATAAAGATTTAGAAATAGTACCAGCCATTGCTAAAAGTTGGGATGTGAGTAAGGATGGTTTAACTTGGACTTTCAATTTAAGAAAGGATGTTACATTCCATAATGGAAATAAAGTAACTGCTGAAGATGTGATTTATTCCTTTACTCGAATTGTAGATCCAGATACTATGTCTGAAAGAGCTGGATTATTTGAAGATGTAAAAGGGGTAGAAGCTTATCAAAATGGAAAAGCTGATAAAGTTAGTGGTTTTAAGAAGATTGATAAGTATACTGTAAGGATTCAGCTAAAAAGACCATTTACTCCATTTTTACAGGTGTTAGCAATGGAGAATGCTTCTATTGTTTCTAAAGAAGCTGTTAAAAAGTATGGGGACCAATTTAGTCAACATCCAGTAGGAACTGGACCATTTAAGTTTACTAGTTGGAAACATGATAGTAAGGTTGTATTAGAGAAATTTGAAGATTACTATGTTGATGGACGTCCATATTTAGATAAAGTAGAGTATAAAGTAATTGCAGACAATACTACTGCTTTTGCTAGTTATGAGCAAGGTAGTATTTACCAAATGGATTCAGATATTCCATCTGGTCAGGTAGAAAGAATTATGGATCCAAATGGAGAATTTGCTGATGATTATAGTTTAGTAAATCGATTAGGAACTTATTACCTTGGTTTTAATACTCAAAAAGCGCCATTTGATAATCCCAAGGTAAGAAAAGCTCTTAATTATGCTGTAAATAGACAAGTGATTGCTCAGGTTCTTAGACATGGTACTGTAAAGCCTGCACAAGGTATCTTGCCACCTGGAATGCCTGGATATAATCCTGATTTAGAAGGATATACATTTAATATGAAAAAGGCTAAGAAGTTACTAGCTGAAGCAGGATATCCAAATGGTTTACCGGGAACTTACGAATTAGCTTATAATACAAGCAAGAGTCACCAAAAAATTGCAGTAGCAGTACAACGTAACCTCAAAGAACTTGGGGTAGATGTTAAGTTAGTTAATACTGATTGGGGTACGTATATTAACAAGGTAGATAAAGGAGATACACAAATATTCAGATTAGGTTGGATCGCGGATTATCCAGATCCAGACAATTTCTTATATGTATTATTCCATTCTGATAATGCTGGATCAGGTGGAAATTACTCTTTCTATAAGAATCCAGCGGTTGATAAGTTATTAGAAAAAGCACGACGAATGAAGCCTGGAAAAGAGAGACTTGAGTTATACCAAAAGATTGAAAAGAAAATTATGGATGATGCACCTTGGATTCCAGTGTACTATTATAGTACTCATGTACTAGTTAAACCATTTGTTCATGGTTATACATTTACGCCACAAACTCCATTAGAGTTAACAGATGTTTGGTTAGATCCAAGTCATCAGTAATAGATTAATATTTAAAGCAGTCAATTTAAGTTGGCTGCTTTTTTATTTTTTGTATCTAAAATGTATAAAATGGCATAAGTTAGGGATACTACTTAGCAAATAAGAGATATAAGGAGTGAGTGGAATGCAAGTAGAAGAACTAACTAAAAAAGAACAAATTATTAATTTTGCTAGACATGATCCATTTTTAAAGATTAGTGATATTTCTGAGCGAGTAGAGACAACTCCTAGATATGTAAGAACTATTTTATCAGAAGCTAACATTTCTTTGATGGACTTAAGGGAAAAATATGCTAGGAATATGGAGCAGCGTTTAGAAGGTAAACACGATGATTTGCAAAAAGCTACTATTCAATTATTAAAACAAGATGGAGAAATAGCTGCAGGTGATGTTCAATTACAGCAAGTTGATGATTTTGAGTTTGGTGAATTAGCTCCAACTAATCCAGAAGAAGAATTATATAAAATAGTGCAAGTTCGAATGGTAGATCAGAAAGCTTATGGCTTGCAAGAAATCATTACTTATTTAAGTTCTGATATCAATCAAGATAGAATTTGTGATTTGAATTCATTATATGAGTTATTTGGTAGTAAAGGGGTTAATAACTTAAAGTTTAGAAATAATGTTATCCAAGTAGAAAGAGCTAATAGTTTTTTATCTTGTCAACTTGATATAGAGGCGAACGGGCCAATTGTTAAAAGTCAAAGAGTAATTTTTATTGATAAAATACCAGTAGGAGTCGAAAATTATTATTTTGATGCTAATAGTGTTCAACTGGTATTACCAGGTGAGTTAGTAGTTTAGTCTTGACTTTTATAAGTGATTTGATATAATATTAAGGAAATGCCGAGGTGGCGGAACTGGCAGACGCGTAGCGTTGAGGGCGCTATAGACATTTTGTCTGTGTGGGTTCAATTCCCACTCTCGGCACCATAAAATTCTGTAATACTACTTAGGATATATTTGAAATTAAAATTATATAGAAGGTAAAAAGTATACTCAATTGAGTATACTTTTTTATTAGATTATTACTAAGCTTAGGGCTAATAATTGAACTACATTTATTATAATGAAATTTTTCACAGATAATATAAAAGTATCTGCTTTGCTCTGTTTTTTCATAAATAAATCAATATTCTTTTTTACAGGAATGAATGTTAATAAAGTAATTAGGCAAATTAAAGGTGTAACTTTAAAAATTAATAAAAGAATTAGATCAAGATAAACAAGGTAATAAAGTGTTTTAAAGAGTTTTAATGAATTACTTTTACCAATATAAGTTGGTAATGTATAGCGATTGTTTTCTAGATCATCTTTAATATCACAAATATTGTTTGCTAACATAATATTTGCGATTCCAATTATTAATGGTATAGAGAATAAAAAGATATAAGTTATCTCAATAATATTTAAATGAAGACTAAGTAACCCTTGGTTATAAAGTAAAAAAGCAATATTTTGATTAAAAACGTGAATATAGATTGATATAAAAGTTATCAAAAAACCCATAAATACTCCCGAAAATGCTTCTCCTAGTGGTGTTTGCGAAATAGGAATTGGGCCAAAAGAGTAAAGAATGCCTACTGAAAATGAAAGAACACCTAAAATAAGAACTACAAAGTTTGTATTTAAGACGAGGATAATCCCAAATAAGACTGCAATTATCAATAAAGCTAATATAATAAATCTAACTGTACTTTCTTTTAAATTGTTTTTAACAATTGCATTATGACTTTCATAATTGTACCCATGAGTTTTATTAGCTCTTTTATAATCATAATAATTATTTATAGCTGTTGTAGCCATATCAATTGTTAATAATGATATTAACATAAAAATAAAGTTTTTGAAATTAAAGTTGTTAAAATGATATAAGGTGTATAATGATCCTAATAGAAAGGGAATCATACTGGCGACTTTGGTTTTAATCTCCACTAATTTAAGAAAAATTTTAGCTGACATTGTATTCCTCCTAAAAAATTATATTAATCTCTTTTATTTATTTTGATATTTTGACTTTAATTCCTTTATTTTAAGTAAGATAAGTTTAAATAATAAAAAATTACTAACATTTATTTTGGAGATTAATGACAAACTAGATTTTAGGAGGTGGAGTTTAAAATGAAAAAAGATCGAATTGATAGAGAAAATTATATCCCTGAACAAGATGAGTTAGAAGAAGAGACTAATGGATTATTAAATATTAGAGATGAAACAAATAATGGAGCAAACAATCAAGGATTAATGAGAGATGTAAACGAGAAGGTAGAGCATAGAGAAAATTTTATAAGTTTACAGGAGAAAGGAGAAGGATTTAACTTTCCTGAAACTGAAATTGAGACCGGTCAGTGGACAAGTTTTAAGGCAGATGCTGCTCAGCAGGTAGGTAGATTTAGAGACCAAGTCCTTTCTGGCTCTCCTGCTAGTGAAACTGACCATATGACAGTAGGACGTTCTGGCTTAAAGGACATTATTGAGGCTTCTGAAGATAAGTTAGCTAAAAAGTTAAATAATGATGAATAATTTAATTTCCCTACAGTTAGTCATATAGCTGTAGGGTTTTTAATAATTTGTTTCCATGGTATAATTTTGATATACTTCATATATATTTTGGATATAAGGAGGAGATTTATGTCTTTATTTGAAATAAGTATAGTTTTATTTGCTGGCCTAGCAGCAGGATTTATTAATACATTAGCTGGTGGAGGTTCATTAATTGCTATGTCAGCTTTGATTTTTATGGGCTTGCCTTCTGCTATAGCTAATGGAACTAATCGAATTGCTGTTTTAGTACAGAATATTGTAGCAGTTACTAATTTTAAGCGTAAAGGTTTTTTTGATTTGAAACTGAATTTAAAGTTGGCTATACCAGCAGTAATTGGTGCCGTTTTTGGCTCAAGTGTAGCTATAACACTTCCTGAAGAGTTATTTAATAAAATATTAGCCGGGATAATGTTTTTAGTATTAGGGGTGATTATTCTCAACCCTACTAAAGATACAGAAAATAAAGTAGAAGCGTTGAATCTTAAGCAACAGATTATAGCAATGATAGCTTTTTTCTTTGTAGGTATTTATGGTGGGTTTATTCAAGCAGGTGTTGGGTTTATGTTTATTGTTACTTTATCATTAATTACAGATTCTTCATTAGTTAAAATTAATAGTATTAAAGTATTTGTAATTGCTGCTTATACTATATCTTCTCTTGTAGTATTTATTACAAATGGTAAAATTAATTGGTTATTAGGAATTATTTTAGCTGTGGGCAATAGTTTAGGTGCTTATTTAGGTAGTAATTTTGCTATAGCTAAGGGTGATAGATGGATTAAGGTTATACTAATAGTTTTAATTTTAGCAATGGCATTAAGATTATTAATAAATTTTTAAAATAGAATTTAAACATACATTATTTTTGATCTAACTTTTAAAGTTAGGTCATTTTTTATTTTAATGCACCTCTAGAAGGTAGAGTGAATAGATTATATTAAGGAGGTGGGATAATTGGTATTTTCCTTGATTAGTAAATTAAAAGATAAATTAGAAAAACTATTTAAAAAGGAGTGTCATTGTAGAAATGAAGATGAAATACATCTTGATCTAGATGGTTTAGAAATAGATATGGAACGTTGTTTTGCTTATGATAGACCACATGAGGTTACTGTTGTAGTTCCTAGAGCTGAAATTAGAAAAAGATTAGAAACAGAAGATAAGACAAAAGAGCTAGAGATATTACTTAATAGTATCACTATTGTACATTCGCCTTATCGCTCTTCTGATGAAGGCGAAGGCCCACCACCTCAACCACCTGAAATACCACGAGATGATGAAGAAGAAGGAGATCAAGAGAAAAGATAGATTCGTGAATATAAAGTTGGTTAAAAGTAAATGATAATATTGAAATCAAATTAATTGTAGGGGAGGATAAAATGAAAAAGCTAGGAATATTGGTAGCAATATTAGCGGTAATTGGGACTGGGGTATTAATTTATGAAACACAGTCAACTGGGAAGCTTGAAAAACTTGAAGCTGCTGCTCCAAGTTTTTGGAGTTTATCCCCTAAAATGAGATTGATGACGCGAACTGTTTCTGCGGAAGCTAAAGGAGAGTCATTAGTTGGACAAGTTGCAGTTGCGGCAGTAATCTTAAATCGAGTTGATAGTTCTAAATTTCCTGACTCTATATCGGGGGTTATTTATCAACCATGGGCTTTTACAGCAGTAGCACGAGGTCACATTTGGAATAATACCCCGGATGAGAGAACTATTCGTGCTACTTTAGCTGCTAAACGTGGTTGGGATCCAACATATGGTTCCATTTATTATTACAATCCAGCTAAAGTAGAGACTAATTGGATATATACTAGAAATGTAGTACGCAGAATAGGCAAACATATTTTTGCTAAATAGGAGGGATTAATTTGAATAACGAAGGATTAGGAGATTGGTTAGATGAGAAGTGGATATTAATACTTGTTTTAGCTGTTGGGATAGCTGCTACAGGATACTGGGGTTATGGTAAATATACTACTTTAAATCAAATAGAAAATGAATTAGATAATAGATACCAGCAAGCTTTTCAAGGTTTAAATCATCAAGTTGACTCTTTAGAGGAAGAGTTAGGTGCTTTAGTTGTTTCTAATACTGTTGATAATGTATCAGTTAATTTATCAAATGTTTGGAGATCTGCTTATTCAGCTCGAGAGAATTTAGGTGAGTTACCACTAAATAGCGATGCTCTAGATAATCTAAAGGGGTTATTATCTAATATATCTCGCTACAGTAAACACTTAGACCGTCGGGTAGTAAACAGAGAATTAAAAGAAAATGAAAGACAAATGTTAAGCAAATTTAGGCAAAAAATCCAAGTAGCTAATCGTGGTTTAGAAGCAGTACACAATAAAATGGAGCAAGAGAATTTCACATGGTATGATAAAAGAAGAATAAGTATAAGAGAGGATAAGAAAGAATATTCTGCTAGTCCTCTAGCTGGATTAAATAAATTAGATGGGAAATTAAAATTAACTAAGATTAAAGATAAGTTAAAGTCAGTTGTACCAGGTAATATAATGAGTTCTAACCAACAAAGTATAATAGCTGCTTTATCAGCTTTAGAAGGAGAAAAAGTAGCTGGAAAAAAAGCAATTGCAATTGCTAAAAAGTTTATAAAAAATCCCGAACAATATAATTATACATTAGCTGAGGATGATAAAATAAAGTTGGATAACGGAAAGATGGTTGAAGCTAAGCTACCAGCCTATGCTATTAAAGCTGTACACCAAGAAGATGAAGATAAAGTAATTAGATTAGATATTAGCAAACATGGTGGACAAGTAGTATGGTTGCTTAATCAAAGAGGAATTGGTGAACACAATGTTAATATAGACCAAGCCCGTCAGAGTGCTAAACAATTTTTAAAGGATAATGGTTATGAGAATGTAGTGATTGAATCAGCTGAAAAGTTTCCTAATAAAAATCCAAGACAATTAATAGTTGAATTTCTTCCAGCTCGTACTTTAGATAATGGTAAGGTGGTATTGATTAAAGCAGACAGAATAAAAGTGGAAGTTGCATTAGATAATGGTGAGATAACAGGATTTAATGGTATTGATTACGTTCTATATCATCACACCAGAGAAGTTAATGAACTTACCCCAAAGTTAAGTAAAGCAGAAGTTAAGAAAAAATTGAATAATAACTTAAAAATAGAAGACAGTAAACTTGTTTTAATTAATGATGAAACTCAAGAAAGGTTATGTTATGAATTTATTGGAAGGGTAAAGGGTGGAGAGAAAAAGTATAGTATTAAAATTGATGCTAGAACTGGTAGAGAAGTAAGTATTAAAAGCCTTGATAGCGATATTTATACGATTGCAAGATGATTTAATTAGTATTTAGTAGTATATGTGAGAAAAGTATAGTATCAATTATCTATTTTGAATTAAATCTTTAAGAACAACTAAATAATACTTGACCTTTTCCCCCTGTTTGTATATACTATTAAACGGTGCTGATGAGTAAGGGCGAATAGCTCAGTTGGGAGAGCACCTGCCTTACAAGCAGGGGGTCATAGGTTCAAGTCCTATTTCGCCCACCATTCAAATAATTGACAATGTACAATTGAGAATTGTCAATTAAAGACGATAATCATGGGTAATGATTTGATTTTGAAGTTAGAAATTAATTGTAAATTGTTCATTATCAATTGTCAATTTGTTTTATTGTGGGGATGTGGTGTAGTTGGTTAACACGCCGGCCTGTCACGCCGGAGATCGCGAGTTCGAATCTCGTCGTCCCCGCCATAAGTGGCGAGATAGCTCAGTTGGTAGAGCAGTGGATTGAAAATCCTCGTGTCCCCGGTTCAAATCCGGGTCTTGCCACCCTTATGCGAAAGTAGCTCAGTTGGTAGAGCATCTCGTTGCCAACGAGAAGGTCGCGAGTTCGAATCTCGTCTTTCGCTCCAGTAATGGTGACATAGCCAAGTTGGTAAGGCAGAGGATTGCAAATCCTCCATTCCCCGGTTCGAGTCCGGGTGTCACCTCCATTTTAATTAAGTAGAGTTTCCCCATTTTTTCAAAAATAATAAATTAGAACTTATTGATAATAAAATTGTGGATAACTTTTGGTAAAACAGATAGTAACTGCTCTAAAATAAAAAAAGGTGAAATGAACTCCTAAATTTGGTATAATTAGTTTGGCAACCAAAACCAAATAGGAGGTCATTTCACCATGATTAATTATACCAAACTTATCTATCAATTGAAACGAAAATTATCAACTTTTTCAGATAAAATCACTAAAAATTTATCAAAACCAAAATCTAAATTCATTTTTCAAATATTATATGGTCTATTAGAAAGTCAATCTATATTATTAAGTGAAATTTCTAGAGCTTTAAAAGAAGATATAACATTAAAAAAAGTAATTGATCGTTTATCTCGCAATTGTAAAAATTTTGATCAAAGATCAACAGTTATGAATAATTATATTAATTCAGTTAAAACATGCATTAACGAAAACACAATTTTTTGTTGTGATAAATCTGATATAGTTAAACCTGCAAGCAAAAAATTAGAAGCATTAGACCAAGTTCGTGATGGAAGCACTGGGAAAATTAACGATGGTTATGATACTTTTGAAATTGCAGCATTAACAGAAGAACATGAGATGCCGCTTTCTGTATATTCTCGGGTTTATTCTACTAAAGAAAAAGGATTCAAAAGTCAGAATATAGAGACTATCAAAGGTCTTGATTTTGTTAAATCACACTTTGGGAATCAAGGTATTTATGCCTTAGATCGTTGGTACGATAATAATCGTTTTTATAAATATTTTACAAAAAACAATGATGAATGTAATTTTGTTATTAGAGCTAAAAAAACTAGAAATGTTATTTATAAAGGGCAAACAATGAATATATTAGATGTAGCAAAGTTTTACAAAGGTAAATATGTTGCTAATTTTAAAGATAAAAACAATAATCCCCAAAAAGCAAAGTATAGTTATGCTGAAATAAAACTTCCTGCTATGCCAGATAAAGATTTAACTATGGTTATAGTAAAAGGGCTTGGGCTAACCCCTATGATATTAATTAGTAATTTAGCTCCTGAATCAAAAAAACTTACTAAAACTATATTTGAAGCATACTTAAAAAGATGGAAAGTAGAAGAATACTTTCGATTTAAAAAACAACAATTCAATTTAGAAAATATTAGAGTCAGATCTTTAAATAGTATTAGAACTATGGATTTGCTACTTAGTATTTTAATTGGTTTTATTGCTATGCTGTCAGAAAAGCGAAATAAAACTAAATTAAATATGTGGATAACTAAATTATCTGAAAGAATTTATGATATCCCCGAATTTGATTATTATGCAATAGCTACTGGAATTTATAATATTTTCAAGAAAACCCGAACAGGTATCCAAAGTTTTATTAATAAAAATATCAAATACCAACAATCACAACAATTAATGTTGTCTAAACTATTGCTATAATAGCAATGTTGGCTTGCTGGTATTATAATTTTGGGGAAACTCTATTTTAATTAACTATTGACAAATTAATTAAAATAAGTTACAATGATTTAGTGTACAAGCCGGAGTGGCGGAATTGGCAGACGCATCGGACTTAAAATCCGGTGGGCCTTTGTGCCCGTGTCAGTTCGAGTCTGACCTCCGGCACCACTTAATTAATTTAATAGTTTTTTTAATTGTAAGTTGTCCATTGTCAATTATTAATTAAATATAAGCCGGAGTGGCGGAACTGGCAGACGCATCGGACTTAAAATCCGGTGGGCCTTTGTGCCCGTGTCGGTTCGAATCCGACCTCCGGCACCATTATTTATATAATTAAATCTTAAGGGGATATAGCTCAGTTGGGAGAGCGCTACGTTGACATCGTAGAGGTCACTGGTTCGAGCCCAGTTATTCCCACCACTTATAAACCATTGAGATATAAGGGATTAAGACCTGTCACTAAGACAGGTTATTTTATTTTTTGGAGATAATGTCGCCATTTTGTTGCCAAACCTATTTATTAAGGTTGTTTTTTAGTTTTTTAACTGCTTCTTTTTGCATAGAAGAAATTACATGAGAATAGGTATCAAGGGTCTGTGTGATTGAAGAATGGCCTAATCTTTCCTGAACTATCTAGGATGCACACCAGCTTTAAGCATCAGTGTTGCGTGAGTGTGTCTTAGATCATGTAATCGAAATTGTGATAAATCAGCTTTATCAGCTACTTTATTAAATTGTCTAGTTGTATATAAAGGCAGATAAGGATCTCCATTTTCTTTAAGAAAGATTAAATCATATTGATCATTATATTTACTACCTAGTCTAAGTTTATTCTTCTTTTATTGTTGCTTACGTTGCTTTAATATATTTACTATATCATCATCAATATTGATTGGTCTGATACTAGAATTTGTTTTTGGTTCTCGAAAATCTAATCTTCCTCCAGATAATTTTGTTACACTTTGTTTGACTTGCATTATTTTTTCTTGGAAGTCAACCTCCTTAACTCTCCTTTGAAAAGTATTATTCAGGTGGAACATCCTCTTCTTCTGCAAAAGTTCTAATAATTTTAATAATTTTAGACAGATCTTGATCAGATAATTTTTTACTTTCTTTTAGTAACATTTGTCGCTGATCATCTTTAGCTAAATTAACGAAAAATTCTATATCTGCCTTTTCAAGTGACTTAAGAGTATCTGTAGATAGCTTCCTAATTAATTCTTCTCTTTCATCGTTGGTATCATTATCTAAAAAGTCGGCTATTTTTAATAATCTGTCCTTAGCGATATCTGTTCCAGCAGCTATTTTGTTGATTGTCCTAATAGAAGGTTTTTTTCCTTTAGATAGCCTATTTATTTCAGTATGGCTTACATCACAATTGATTATCAGTATCTTAATCAAGTCTTGAATGATGAGGAAAAAGAAGAAAAAGCCACTGGTCAAAATGGCCAGAGGGAGAGTGGACAGATTGCCCAGACCAATACCAAAGAAGTCACAAAGAATAATAAACATACAGACATAGATAAGGTGACTTCAGAAAATAAGCCCCAGACAATTCGCAAAGCCTTTGAGGATTATTGGAAAGTTCTATCTCCTAATCCCTCGCAGATATTAAAGTTAACTGAAGTAGCTAAAAGTTTAACTACAGAAGTAGTAATTGAGGGAATGAGAAGGGCTAGATACCGAGATGATCCCTTCTAGTACTGTTTTGGACTTAATCCTGAGAAAGGAAGGGACTAATTAATCACTGGATAAAGGTTGGTGTTAGCTCACTAGCTGATGTAGAAGAATTAGATCGCCAGCATCAGAAGAAGCAAAAAGGGGGGGCAAAAGTGGAACTAGTAAAAAACGAGGTAGAACTAGGAGCAGAGAAAGTACGAAAGAACTGGAGAAAAAATATACAGACTACTGATCAAGAACTAGAAGAAGATTATGATTGCTCCCTTTGTCAGGATAGAGGTTTTTATCAACCTGAAGGAAAAGAAGAAATGGTAAGATGTAAGTGTAATCAACTGAAAACATTTCGAAAGAAGATTAGATCAGCCAGAATTCCAACTAGATTTAAGAATAGTCGATTAGATAATTTTGAGTTTAAAGCTGTCTCCCACAAGAAAGCCCATCAACATGCTGTAGTTCTAGCGAAAGAAGTAGATAAGTTTATAGCTAATAACTGGGGATTATATTTACAAGGACCACCAAGTCAGGGAAAGACTAAATTACAAGCTAGTATAGTTAATGAGTTATGTGTGGAGGAAGATTATTTAGGAGTAATGGTTAATGTCCGGGAGTTTTTAAGCGATCTAAAAGATGCTATAGGAGAAGGTAGATTAAATGAAATGTTACGAGCTATTGGAGAGAATCAGATAGTAGCTTTAAATGATCTAACTGGTGGAAAGAGACCTACTGATAGTTTTACTGAGTTTGAGCGTGGTGTACTTTATCGGTTAATTGATGCAATTTATGAAAAAAGTAAGACAATTATCATCACAGCCAAGTATAATTATGACTGGTTGCAGGATAAACTTGGTCAAGATGTTAGGGATAGGATTCAGGAGATGTGTGGCCAATCAATTATTATGAGGGGATATAATTGGAGAAGACAAGCAGGAGAAGAACGGGATGAGCTAGCTATATAGCCCCCTGACTGACTTGTAGAAATCGTGCATTAGTAGTATAATTAGAATAATTTAAAATTAGGGGGACTAAAAATGCCTAGAACAAAGTATTCTGACGAACTTAAAAAGCAAGTGGTAGAAGAATGTAGACAAGTAGATAATATTTCTTTAGTAGCTCGACGTCATGAAATTTATAAAAGCACTGTTTATTCTTGGGTTAAAAAAGCTCGTAAGACTGGTTCTGTTAACTCATTACCAAAAAATCAAAAGAAAAAGCTCAAAGAGACTTCTAAAAGATTAGAGAAAGTAAGTTCTGAAAATGTGATCAACTAAAAAAATTACTTGCTGAAAAGGAACTAGAATTAGCTATTTTAAGAGACCTAAGAGACCAATCAAACCCGCAGTAACCGACAAAGTAAAAATTGCAGTAAAGTGGATAAATAAAGGTTATAAAATAGCTACAGTTTTAAACTTTGTCGGTTTATCAGAATCCACTTATTATTATAATATTAATCATAATAGCGAAGATGATAATAGCTCAAATAATCCTAATGGAGACCTATCCCCTGGCTATTCTTATAGCTATGCTGGTGAAAAAGTCTCAGATGAACAGATAAAAGAATGGTTATTAGAATTAGTTGCAGGTGATGGTTTTCCTTATGGTTATAAGAAATTAACTACTTGTCTAAAGGAAGATTATATGCTTAAAATCAACCATAAAAAGGTATATAGATTGTGCAAAGAGCTTGATATATTAAGACCTCAAAGAAAGATAAAGAATCGTCACCCTAGAAGGTTAGCTAAGAGAGACGAGATTAGTAATTCTAATCAACTTTGGGAGATGGGTCTTAAATATGGTTATATCACTGGAACAGATCAATTCTTCTTTCAGTTATCAGTAATAGATGTCTTTGATAGGTCAATAATTGACTACCACTTAGGTTTAAGTTGTAAAGCTGAAGATGCCTGCAGAGTATAAAAAAAGGCTCTTGCTAAAAGAGAATTAACTAAAGGTATGGATTTACCTGTTATAAGAACAGATAATGGTCCACAGTTTACATCTAAACTCTTTGGTAGTACTTGTCAATCTCTAGGCATGAAGCATAAAAGAATACCAGTAAAAACTCCGAATATGAATGCTCATATTGAATCATTCCACTCTATATTATTATAGTCGTAATGAATTTCAAAGTTATATAGAGGTCTATGAGATTGTTAGTGAGTATATGAGATATTATAATAACAGGCGTAGACATGGTAGTTTAAATAACCAAGCTCCAACTCAATATTATCGAGCTGTTAAAGATAAAAAGATTAAGCCTGAAGTCTTTATTGCATAAAATAAGAAGTTACGAATGATTGAGTATGATATAGATTTTCTCCAATATTAGTGGGTTAAGCCGGTTAATGGGAAATTAGTTAGAGGTAGATTATTAAAATTAGAAGAATATATTAATGATTTGAAAGAATATGAAGAGATTAGATTTATTAAATATAAAAATAGTAAATTGGTAAAGCGATTTGTGGAGAGAACATTACAATTAGCTATTAAATCTTGTCTTGATATAGGAAGCCATATTATTAGTGATGAAAGATTAGGCATAGCTGATACTAATGCTGATATTATAAAGATCTTAGCAGAAAATGATATAATTAAAGATAATGTTGACCAATATATAAAAATGGCTAAATTTAGAAATGTGATTGTACATGATTATTCTACTTTTGATGATTAAATTATTTATAATATTTTAACTAAGAATTTAGAGGAAATAAAAGTTTTATTTAATTGGTATCGAGAATATATAGAATAGAACTTAGTGGTTTATATAAAGAAGAAATAAAGAAAAAGCCAGTTAAATAACTGGCTTTTTTAATGTGCAGAACACTAAAATTTTTTAATTTTTTTGACTACTTCTTTTTGTGATATATAATTAAAGTTGAAGGTGAAAAATAAAGAACTGAAACAGGAGGGAATATAATGTCAATTAAAGTAGGTCTAATTAGATGTCAAAAAACTGAAGAATATTGTCCAGCAACAACATGTTTATCTTTTGCAAAAGAAGGCAAAGGAGGTTTTGAAGAAACAGGCCCAGTAGAGGTTATAGGAGTGATTACCTGTGGTGGCTGCCCAGGTAAAAAAGCTATTAAAAGAGCAGCAATGTTAAAAGAAAGAGGAGCAGAAAAAATTGTTTTGGCTTCCTGTATTCTACGTGGAACACCAAGTGATATTAACTATCCTTGTCCTTTTGGTAAAAAAATGCATAAATTAATAGAAGAGCAAACAGGACTTGAAGTTATTGAATGGACACATTAAAAGTTTTTAAAATGAATTTATAAAGGAGGAGCCTTAATGATTTACTTAGATTATAATGCAACTACTCCAATAGATAAGAGAGTAACTAAAGCAATGGAACCATATATTTATGATATATATGGTAATCCTTCTAGTAGTCATGAACTTGGTAAGAAAGCAGCAAAGGCTGTTAAAAAGGCAAGATCTCAAGTTGCAAAGCTTTTAGGAGCTAACTCTGAAGAAATAATATTTACTAGTGGAGGCAGTGAATCAAATAATACAGTTATTAAAGGTGTAGCAGAAACTTATCAAGACCAAGGAAATCATATTATCACTTCCCAAATTGAACATCCAGCAGTAATTAATGCCTGTAAGTATTTGGAGAAGAAAGGATTCCAGATAACTTATTTACCTGTAGATAAGTATGGTATGGTAGATGTTGAAGATGTTCGTAAAGCAATAACTGATAAAACAATATTGATTACAATTATGCATGCTAATAATGAAGTTGGTACAATTCAACCACTAAAAGAGATTAGTGAAATTGCTCATAAGAATGAGGTTTTAGTACATACTGATGCAGCACAATCAGTTGGCAAAATTCCTACGAAAGTTAATGAATTAGGAGTTGATTTTTTATCAGTTGCTGGTCATAAATTATATGCTCCTAAAGGGATTGGAGCTTTATATATTAGAGAAGGGATAGAGATAGAACCTTTGATTCACGGTGGAGGTCAAGAGTTTGGGAAGCGTGCTGGAACTGAGAATGTTATTTTTGCAGTTGGGCTAGGAGAAGCCTGTGAAGTGGTTAATAATAATAAATTGAGAAAGCTAACAGATTATTTTTATGATTCATTAGTTAATGAATTTAAAGATAGTATAATTCTTAATGGTCATCCTGAAAAAAGGCTTCCTAATACATTGAATGTAAGCTTTAAAGGAATGGATGGATTAGAAGTATTAAATCAGTTAGATGATATTGCTGCTTCAACTGGTTCTGCATGTCATTCTGGCAAAAAAGAACCTTCTAGGATATTAAAAGCTATGGATATTGATAATCAAATAGCTATGGGAGCAGTAAGATTTAGTTTAGGTCGTTATACTACAAAAGAAGATATTGATAAGGTAATGGAACAACTAACTAACTGCATTAAATTTGATTAGTTCTTGAATTGGCCCTTGGGATTTAGAAACTCTCAAGGGTTTTATTATATTAAGGCGTAGTTGCATATTCATTAGGGCCAAGGTTAACCATCACTTTGTATTGAACATCTAATGATGGAAGTCGAATCTGTATTAGATTAGTTTAATATACTCACTAAAGCATTTTATGATTTCTTATTTAGTGGTTACCAAAAAGTTTTCTTTTATTTTATGGTAACCTACTTGATTAAAAGGACATTCTTTGATACAGATTGAGCAACCATAATTCCTTGCAAAGTATTCTACACATGTATCATTGTCAATAAAAGCAATATTATCTGCTGTAGTTGTTACTGGTTCTTCGTAGATTGCATCTACAGGACAAGATTCTATACACTTCCCGCATTGCTGACAAAAGTCATTAATCCATTCATGCTTATTATCTCCAGTTGTAGGTAGATTTTTAATATTTGTATAGATGACGCCAAGTCTGTGGGTTGGCCCGTTTTCGGGAGTTATTAGAATACCATGCCGGCCAAAGGCACCTAGTCTAGCCCGCTTTGCTAGAACTGGATAGATTGTTTGCCCACCTAATCCTGGGCCAGATTGGGCTCCAAAGCCCATTTCCCGGAGTGAATTAGTAATTTTATTTGCTACTACACCAGTTTGAGCATATGTATCTTGGACTGTCTTCAATGATTGGAAACTGGGGGCTGTTTGAATATCTTCCTGATCCATTTCTATAGAGAAGACAATTGCCTGAGAGTAGAGGATGCCTCGATTGAGAAAGATATCATCTTTATTTACTGTAGTGTAGCCAATTGAATCTACGCCAAGCTCCTCAGCTTGTTGATTGATTCGTTCTAGTTCTTCTTGGTTAATCTTCTCTCGATCAGGGGTTTGATCCAAACCTCGATAACTCTTTTTTAATTCTCTCATATTTTTGATTAGAATTGGTATTAAATTCAGCCTTTTCATAATTGATATATGTTGCATAGGGTTACCTTTAAACTCTCCTTGCTCACGCGAGTTCTGACCAGGTTCAATCACTTGTTCATGTGATAATAACTTATCTAAGTCTCCAATCATAGCATCAATATCGTGCGGTTCATTGTTATCCTTTTTAAATAATTCAAGCAAAGTTTTAAACATAAGTTGTACCTCCTTTTAAGGTAAGTAGTTACTTGCATAAAGAATAAAAAAATTATTATAGTAAGTCATCTACTAGTTTTTCTAAGGAAGTTTCGAAGTCAGGCATTGGTTCAAAAGGTTGAATGATATTAATATTCATAAAAAGTCCCCAAATAGAGGACAGAAAGTTAACGGCAAAGATATCTGGCTGATCAATCTCCAGTTCTTGTGTTTTATCTATATAAGTAATGACAGTTTCTTTTATTTCTTCAGAAAATTTATCTAATGGTAACCTTATATCTTGGATAGTAGTTTCATCATTTTTGAGTTCAATTTTTATTAGGGAAGAATTGTATTCAAAAATCTCGTATAAAGAACTGGCGATATTTATTAAAAATTCTTTCGGTTCTTTCTGATAGAGTTCATCTCCATTGGTTATATTTGGTTCGAAGATATAATGTTCAAATACTGCTTCAAAAAGTTTTTGTTTCGATTCAAAGTGTCTAAATAGAGTGACTTCATTTACCTCAGCTTGCTGGGCTATTTCTTTGGTAGTTACGCTATTATATCCTTTTTGTGAAAAAAGATTGAGTGCTGCCTTAAGTATTGCTTGGGAAGTTTCTTCTTTGGGCATATAGTCTTCCTCCTTTGTATGCAAGTAGTTACTTTCAATAATATTATATTATGATTTTCTGGGTTTGTCAAAGGTGGTAAAGAGATTGAATTAATAAAAATGGAATAGAAGGATTATTAATAGGTATATTGCGAGCTTCAAGGTTATATTAAAAAGGGGCTTAGTTATGAAAATATTAAATAGAGATTTTTCCATAGAGAAGATAAAAATAATTTCATATACATCATCCTGATATGGGTTAATTTTAAAAGTTATTCTCTGAAATATATTGTTTATCACTATCGTTGCATTGTTAAAAACTATAAATTTACTAATTCAATGAAATTAAATTAGTACTCAAAAATTTAATGATAGTTAAATCTTTAAAAAACAATTTTATTCCAAAATGAAGTTATATTCTATATTTAAAGTAAAATATAGAATATATTTCTAAACAGAGCTCTACTACCCTAAGTCTTAAACAATAAAATTTTATTAAGTAGTATTTATCCATTTACTCCAATGGAAATTATCTTTTACAACTGACAGAATAGAATATTTTATCTTTCTAGTAAGTTTAAGCAATGTCCTTTAAATTTAGACTCTTTTTTAAGTAATTTTAGGATTAAAAATAAAATAACAGCACTATAAATTTGGATTAAGACAGCATTTCTATTTTGCCCAAAAAGCTTTTTATCTTTAAATGTTGCTTAATCCATTTAAAAAATAATTCTATTTGCCATCTCTTTTTATACAAATAGGCTATTACATGAGCTTCCAAATCAAAACGATTAGTTAGAATATCTATGATTTTATCTTTTCTATTTCGATCAGTAGTTTTTACTCTAACTAATCTTGTTTTATGTTTCATTCTAGTCTCTGAAGTATGGTCGCCTAGCATTACATCAGCGTCTAATATAACATCTGCTTCTTTATTCTTAAAAGTTAGATCTAATGAGTTCAATTTTGGTGTTAGATTTTGCTCTAGTCACAAAGTAAATATCATTTTCTATAAATTCATCAAATTTTTGATACTTTATATAAGCTCTATCAAAAAGATAAGTATAGCTAGGATTAAAAGTTAAATCATCAAATATTTCTTTATCATGAATTACAGCATCACTTATTATTATATTTTCTGGAGCATTAGTATTTAAATCATATAGAGTATGAAGTTTAATTCCACCTTTAGTACTTCTAAACTTAGCCCAAGGAAATAATGATAAACATAAGCTTACTGTTGAAGAATCTAAAATTTTTACAGAACCAATTTCTTTTAATGCTTTTTTTAGCCCTTTATTAGATGTAAGCTTATCAAAGAGGTGTTGAAAAATCTCAAAGAAAATCTTGTAAGTTTTATCTTCATTTTTTCGAGATAACTGAGACTTGCTTATCTTAGGTAATACTTTATTTAGTTGCTTATTATTCTTTAGATCCGAAACAAAATCTTCTAGACTTTCTTTTTTAGTAAGATGAAAGTAAAGTAAATATAACAAATGAACTTCTGTTGTTAGTTTATGAACCTTATAATCTGCATTATATTTATTAATTAAACTTTTTAGAAAATTTTCATCAATAACATCTAGCAGTTTAGTTAAAAGTATGGTACAATAATTCATGATTTCAGCTCCTTTGGTTTCATGAATTTTGTACTGTGGTGGGTACTTATCCATTTAATCAAAGGAGTTTTGTTTTTTCAATAATTTTTTATAAAAAACGATGCAACGCTAGTGATTGTTTATAACAATTGTAAATTAATTATTTAACAAGGTGACTAAGAATTAAAAAATAATAAATTATAAAGGAATAATAAATTAATTAAAGAATAAGTATAATAGGGTTTATGTGCAATCGTTTGCGCTGACTCCCCTATAAATTTTATAACTTAGTAACTGAGGGAGTAATATTTATTATATAGGAGGAAGATTAAATGAAAAAGAAAATTTTAATATTTATCTTATTATTTTGGGTAGTTAGTTTGCCAGTATATTCTTTTAGCAATGGTCCAATTGTTAAACAAAAGGCATCAGAGGAGAAATATTCTCATTTGCAAGTATCATCACCTGATTGGCGAGATCAAGTTATTTATTTTATATTAACAGACAGATTTAATGATGGAAATCCTGATAATAATAACCAAGGAGTTGGAGAATATAATCCTAACCATAAGGATTTTTATAGCGGAGGAGATTTACAAGGGATTATAGATAAAATTAATTATATAAAAAACCTAGGAGCAACAGCAATTTGGATTACTCCTCCTGTAGCTAATCAATGGTGGGATCCTTGGGTACAAGTAACAGGTTATCACGGTTATTGGGGACGGCATTTCAAGAAGGTAGATGAACATTATGGTACATTAGATACTTACAAAAAATTATCAAATATTTTGCATAAGAATGGAATGTATTTGATTCAAGATATAGTTCCTAACCATACAGGAAACTTCTTTACTTATAAGGATGATAAATATAATCCTTATAAGCCAGGTGAGAATTTCATATTAAATAAGAAGTCAGAACCTGTTAGTAAGCCAGTTCAATATCCATTTAATATGAATAATTATAATAATCAGAAAGATCGCAAGGCTAATATATACCACTGGACGCCTAAGATTAAGGATTACAAGAACAAAAAGCAGGAAAAAAATTATCAAATTAGTGATCTTGATGATTTAAATACAAGTAATCCAGCAGTTAGAGATGCATTAAGAGATTCTTATGGATACTGGATAGAGGAAGTAGGAGTAGATGGATTTAGGGTAGATACAGTTAAATTTATTGAACATGAGTTTTGGAATGACTTCTTTTATGCTGATGATGCTGAAGCACCAGGTATTATGAAAGTAGCTAAGAAGAATAAAAAAGATGATTTCTTAGCCTTTGGAGAAGTATTCGAAGCTTCTGATCCTTTAAGTAAAGAAGGAGATAAAAAGGTAACTAGGTATTTAGGTACTAAAGATAAGCCAGAGTTACCAGCTGTCTTAAACTTTCCTTTACATGTAACATTAAGAAGGGTTTTTGCTCAAGGAAGGCCAACGCATCATTTGAGTTATAGACTAAATGTAACAATGAATGAATATAGAAATCCGTATATAACTCCATTGTTTATTGATAATCATGATGTAGCTAGATTTTTAGAAAAAGGTTCTCGTAAAGCTATGAAACAGTCTTTAATGTTTATGTTTACTATTCCAGGAATTCCGATTGTTTATTACGGGACAGAACAAGGATTTACTGAACAACGTGGTTCAATGTTTGCTGAAGGATTTGGTTCTGGTGGCAAAAATCACTTTAATCAACAGGCTAATTTATATCAGTATATTAAGAAGTTAGCAGAGACTAGAACTTCTAATAGGATATTAACTAGAGGTACAATTGATGTATTACAGGATAATCATTCTGGTTCAGGAGTCTTTGCATATAAGAGAGAATATAAAAAGAAGACGGCTTTAGTTCTCTTTAATACGGCAGACCATCCAGTATTAATGAGTAACCTTGGGACTGGATTGAAAGAAGGAACTAGGTTGAAGACGCTTGTACAGATGAATGAATCTGATGAAGTTGTAGTCGGAGAGAATGGTGAAATTACTACGGAACTTGCACCTAGAGCCGGATTAGTATTATTATCCACAGAAAAGAAAAGGGATATTGCTACGACTGATTCTAAAATAGATGTTCAAACAACAATTAATAATGAAACGTTTACTGATGATATTAAATTACAAGGTAAGGTAAAAGGTGATATTGAACAATTACGAGTAGTAGTAGATGGAAATCTTGCACAAGCAACAGATGTAGTAGTCGGTGCAGATGGAAATTGGAATGTAAATCTACCAATTAAAGAGTTTGGATTAGGTAAGAATCAACACAGTTTAGCTGTTTATGCTGCAGATAAAGGTATTGTTTCAGAAAGGTTTACTTTTACTACTAAAGTAAGTAGCCAGAGTTCAAGTCTTATAGTTAAGGATCCAGCTGGTGATATCCACGGGCCAAAAGGAGAATATACTCTTCCACAAGATAAAAGCTTTGGTTCGCAAATGGATATCAGACAAGTAAAAGCAACTCTAGTAGGCGGTAACCTAAAATTAAACTTAAAGATGGCGGAGATAACTGACACTTGGAATCCAGATAATGGATTTGATCATGTAGTATTCAATATATTTATAGATTTACCAAATGAATCAGGAGCTAAAGTACTACCAAGATTGAATGCTACTGCTCCAGAAGGATTCAAGTGGGATTATCAAGCATTTGTAGATGGTTGGAATAATGCTTATTATTCTGCTGAAAGAGCGACTAAAGATAAGTATGGTAAATCGATAATTCCAGCCCCAAAAGTAAAAGTAAATAAAAGTAAGAAGACGATAGAATTTAAGTTTAAATCTGACTCTTTTGCTGGTTTAGGTAATTTAGTGGGAGTGAAAGTCTATATAACAACTTGGGACTTTGATGGTTCGCAAGGTATCTTACGTCCATTAACTTCTAAAGGTGGCCCTTGGTCATTTGGAGGTGGAAATGGAGATACTGATCCACTAATTGCTGATGATACTAAGATGATTACTATTGATTCTGTTGATTATAATAAGCAGGCAATTGATAAAGCTGAACAAGAAAAGTTAGAAGTAAATGGAGATATAGCATTAGAAGTTGGCGACTCAATAGAGTTGACGGTCAATAAAGAAGGTGTTATTTGGAAGTCTAGTAATGAGGAAATAGCTAAGGTTACTACTAATGGCAAAGTTAAAGGTATTAAACCAGGAAAAACCACTATTACAGTTAGTTTAAAAGGGGAAACAGTAATAAAGACAATAAAAGTTAAAGAAAAAGCAGAGATTAATCAAGCTTACTTATTGGGAACAGCAACTAGTTGGAAGTTTAATAAGTTCACTGCAATGAAGCAAGTAGCAGATGGAGTCTACGAAGCAAAGATTAAAGCACCAGCTCCAGTAAAGAAAGATTGGGTCCCAGAAGGGAAGAACCAAGCTTTTAAGATAGGAACTAATGGAGCTTGGCCAAGTGATGGTGGAGGTCCAGCCTTTATAGGAAAAGATGGTAAGTTGAAAGAAGATACAGGGATGGGTAATATCTACTTGAATCTAGAAGAAGGAACAGAGTATATAGTTAGAGTTAATTTAAAGGAGATGACTTATTCTATAGAACAAGTAAAATAATAATTAGTATCTTTCCTGGGGTTATAAGGCCTCAGGAGTTTTTTATTAGGTATTAATTGTATGGTGCATTTCGTGAATGAGATTTTCTATATTAAGTTTCCAATTTTGTAATTAGGGTTTAGGGACTATTTAAAAAATAGTTTTTATTTTGAATGATATTTAGAAAATGAAGGGAAAAGATATGATTTGCGGAAAAAGGTATATGGGGATTTTAGATAGGTTATAATTAATCATACAGTTTTTTCTCGGACATGATATAATAAAAGAATATAAATTAAATTGGGGGAGAATATCATGGCCAAACGTTATAATGATGAATTTAAAAAGAAAATTGTTAACCTTGTTAATAACGGTAAAAAGATAAGTGATATTATTAATGAATATGGTATTGCAAGATCTACTGTCCATAAATGGAAAAAAGACTTTAATAATTCTGGTTCTTTTAAAGCTAAAGATAATAGAACTGATGAAGAAAAAGAACTATTAAAATTACGTAAAGAAATTAAACAACTTAAGATGGAGAATGATATTTTAAAGCAAGCAGCGCTGATACTAGGACAAAAGTAGCTGTTGTTAAGGCAAATAAAGAGAAATACAGTATTAGCGCAATGTGCAAGGTGCTTAATATTTCAAGAAGTTCTGTTTATTACGAACCCAAGAAAAAGTCTTGTAATACCGAACTTGAAAATCTAATAATAACTATCTTTAAAAATAGTAGAAATAATTATGGGACTAGAAAAATCAAAAATAGACTAGATAAAAAAGGTTATAAAGTATCTCGAAGACGAATATCTAAAATTATGAAAAAGTATGGTCTAGTCTCCAATTATACTGTTAAGCAGTATAAAGTTCATTCTCCAAAATGTAATGAAGAAAAAATAGATAATATTGTTGATAGAGATTTCAATAAAAAGCAGGCCTTAGATGTTGTAGTTAGTGATTTAACCTATGTTAATGTTAATGGCAAATGGAATTATATATGCCTAATAATAGACCTGTTTAACCGTGAATTTATAGGTTGTGCTGCTGGTAAAAAGAAAGATGCTGAATTAGTAACTAAAGCCTTTTATAGTATTAAGAGACCAATTGATGAGATAAACATCTTGCATACTGACAGGGGTAATGAGTTTAAAAATAAAGCAATAGATCAGATTTTAAGTACATTCGATATTGAACGATCTTTAAGTAAAAAAGGTTGTCCTTATGACAATGCAGTAGCAGAAGCCGCCTTTAAAGTAGTTAAAACTGAATTTGTATTTAATAGAAAATTTAACAGTTTTGAAGAATTAGAATATGAGCTCTTTGATTATGTTAACTGGTATAATAACCACCGAATTCACGGGTCACTTGATTATCTTACACCTGTTGAATATAGGTATTTAATGTCCGAGAAAAAAGTGGCCTAAAAAGTGTTGACAATCCAGTTATTAAAAAACAAGCTAAGAGTATAGAGAAAAGCTTTAAGGACTTTTTATTAAATATCAGAGGGATAATGAAGGAATTATTTGAGAGATAAAATTATGCAATGCCTACAATAGATTATTATAATCAAAATGCAAGTAAATTTTATAAAAATACAGTTTTTGATGAAAATTGAAGAGATTTTTAAAAAGCTTATTAGGGCTTTAGTTAAGGATGGAGTAATCTATATTTACTTTAAATATGGTAATCGAGAAGTTTATAGAAATGTTAGATTATTTAACTAGTATGATGAAGATTCTTTTATGAAACTAAAGAATAAGTTTGTTGAATTAGAAGTAGTTAAGATGTGGAAGACTGCTGATGTTAGGGAAAATCGAGAGGATGAATACTGACTTAATGTATTGATGAAAAAGAGTTAAATAACGGGCCAACTCCCTAACAACCAACAGATACATTACTATAAAAAGCAATAGTCATGTATCCCAATAGATGGTAGTTTCTATTATATTTCCAAAAAGGTGGGGAGTTACAACCTGCTAAAAATTGGCAAGAAGCGGTAGCTCTCCCCCCTTTTTTCTCTAATCGTCGTTGCAGCTAAAAGTTGCCTAGTACTAATGAAACGTTGTGAATATGAGATTATCAAAAATTCGTGAGTACACGTCAATAATAATCTAGAGTTAACGATATTTAGATTTAAATGAAAAAAATAATATAAAAATTAGAGGAATATAAAATAATTGTGATTTATTTTTATTATTTTCCGGATTAAACCGGAAACTATTGTCGCGTTTAAAGACTATGATTGCAAGTAGTTTTATGTTATTATATATATGTAGTCAAGAGAGATAGTTAGTTAATTTCCACAATTGATTTAAAATTTAATTTAGAAGCATAAGGTGGTATACATAATGAACTTACCTAATAAAAGAAGTGGAAAAATATTAAGGATCCTATTAAACAATCAAAAACCTATAATTATTAAAAAGTTAGCTAAAGAATTTGATGTTTCTGCTCGAACAATTAGGAGTGATTTAAAAAAACTTGAAGAGTGGTTAGAGTTAAGAAATATCACTTTGATAAAGAAACCAAGAGTAGGAGTTTGGATAGAGTGTGATAGTGTTGAAAAAACAGAATTAGAAAGGCAATTATTTAAAGCGCAAAAAAATAATGATCTACTATCTCCTTCTAGAAGGCAGAAATATATTCTAAAGTGTTTATTAGAAACTGATAAACAATATACTATGAAACTATTAGCTGAAGAACTATATGTAAGTCGATCTACTATCTATAAGGATTTAAAAAAAGTTGAAACCTGGTTATCTAAATATGGTTTAATTTTAGAAAGAAAAAGAAATTGTGGGATTAAAGTTAGAGGGGATGAAAAAAAATGGCGTAAAGCAGTAGCAGATTTATTAGCTGAGCTTAAAGGAGACCAGGAACTTAAAAAAATATTAGAAAAAGAGACTAGTTTAGAACCAGATAGTAGGATTGACACCAAAACTTATCAACAGTTAAAATCTTTATTTGGAGATATAGACTTCCGTAATATTGAGAAAATTCTGAAAGAAGCTGAGAATGAATTAGGATTTTTATTTACTGATGAGGCTTTTGCTGGGTTAGTAATTCATATAGCTATTAGTATTGAAAGACTAGAACAAGGTAAAGATATAAAAATGGATCAGGAACAATTAAATAATTTAAAGGCTAAAGAAGAATTTAAAGTGGCAGAGTATATTACTACTAAATTAGAGAATATATTAAAGATAAAAATTCCTAAAGATGAAGTTGGTTATATTTCTCTTCATATTTTAGGTGCTAAATTACAACAAAACATTCAAACTAAAAGTGTAACTGATGTTTTAGAAAATACTGATTCTAAAATAGTTAAAGTAGCTAAAGAAGTTATTAATTTAGCAGCCGAAGTATTAGAAGTTGAGTTTCAAGATGATAAACAACTATTAGTGGGATTAGTATTACATCTAAGGCCTGCTATTAATCGCTTAAAGTATGGAATGAGTTTACGAAATCCTTTATTAGATAGAATTAAAGAGGATTATCCTAGTGTTTTTGGAGCTGCGTGGGCTAGTAGCATAATCTTTGAAAAACATTTAGGAATTAAAGTTAATGAAGAAGAGGTAGGTTATATTGCTTTACATTTAGGTGCGGCTTTAGAAAGAATAAATAAAAAGATAAAGGCGGTTATTGTGTGTAGTAGTGGAATTGGCACTTCGCAGTTAATAGCCAGTAGATTAGCTAAAAGATTATCTGGAATAGAAATTATGGATTTGATGGCAGCTCATAAATTAAAAAATAAAAATTTAGAAGAAATAGATGTCATTATTAGTACAATTCCATTAAATGATTTAGAACAACCAGTAATTCAGGTAAGTCCTTTAGTAACAGAAAATGATATTAATTTAGTAAAGCAAAAGACTAATTATATTTTACAAGATAAAGAAGCTGAGAAGTTAGAATTGGATTTAGAACTGAATAAAATTCACCAATTATTAAACCAAAATTTAATATTTGTAAATTTAGATGTTGAGAGTAAAGAAGAAATTATCAAATTTCTAAGTCAGCAATTATTAGATAGAAATAGTATTAAAGAAGATTTTATTGAATCAGCTTTAGATAGAGAGAAGATAACTTCTACTGGAGTAGGTAATAAGGTTGCTATTCCTCATGGCAAAGAAGATTATGTGTTAGAGTCTAAAATAGCAATAGCAACTTTAGAAAATCCAATCAAGTGGGGAGCTGAATCTGTAAATATTGTTTTTCTGTTAGCTCTTAAAAATAAAGAATCTAAGGTGTTTTTTAAGCACTTTCATAAGATTCTTGATAATCCAAAAGCAATCAAGAAATTAGAAGAATCTACAACTAAGGAAAATATAATAAAGTCTATTTTATAAAAGGAGTGAGTTAGATGAATGATTTAATTAATGAAGAATTAATCAGTTTAGATGTAGTTAAGGGGGATAAACAAGAAATAATTAAGTCATTAGCAAGCTTAATTGATAAAAGTGGAAGATTAGAATCATTAGATAAATACTATGATAGTTTACTCACTAGGGAGGAAAAATCTAGTACTGGAATTGGAAATCAAATAGCTATTCCTCATGGTAAATCTAGTAGTGTTAAAGAACCAACTGTAGCTTTTGCTAGATTAAAAGAAGGAGTTGATTGGGAGGCAATTGATGACCAATCAGTAAAATTAATCTTTTTATTAGCTATTCCTGAAGAAAGTAAGTCAGATGATCATTTGAAGATTCTAGCTACTTTATCTCGTAATTTATTAAATGATGGTTTTAAAGAAGAATTATTAAATGTTCAAACTAAAGAAGAAGTTAATAAAATTTTAACTCAAATGTTTTAATAATAAAATTAATAAGGAGTGATGATAATGAAAATAGTTGCAGTAACAGCTTGTCCTACTGGAGTAGCTCATACTTATTTAGCAGCAGAATCTTTAGAAAAGAGTGCAGAAGAAAGGGGAGTAGAGATTAAGGTGGAAACCCAAGGATCAGTTGGAATAGAAAATAAAATCACTAAAGAAGAAGTAGCAGAAGCTACAGCAGTTATTATAGCTGCAGATATTAATATTTCTAAGCCAGAAAGATTTAAAGGAAAGCCTAAGTTAAAGCTTGAAGTTCAAAAAGCAATTAAACATTCAAATCAAATCATAGATAAGATAATTAAAAACTTTAGAGAATAATCAAAAACTTATAAATTAGGAGGGATAGTTTATGAAGGAAAAGTTAAAAGAAATTAGAGGTCATTTGATGACTGGTGTAAGTCACATGATTCCTTTTGTAGTTGCTGGTGGTGTATTAATTGCTTTTGCAATTATGTTAAGTGGTGTTGAGGCTGGTAAGGGAGCGAATGTAACTAATCCGGCTCTTAAAAATTTATTGGATTTAGGGGTAGCAGGATTTACAATGATGGTTCCAGTTTTAGCAGGTTATATTGCTTATTCAATTGCTGATCGTCCAGGATTAGCTCCAGGTATGATTGGAGGTTATTTAGCAGGACAGATTGGAGCAGGATTTTTAGGTGGTATTGTTGCTGGTATCATTGCTGGTTATGTTGCTAATTGGATTAAAAATTGGTCTGTGCCAGAAGTTTTAAAACCTGTAATGCCTATTTTTGTGATTCCGTTATTATCTACAATTATTGTTGGTAGTTTGATGCAGTATGTAATAGGAGCTCCTATTAGTAACTTTATGACTGGTCTTAAAGGTTGGTTACAAGCTATGAGTAATGGAAGCCAAGTAATATTTGGGATTATCTTAGGAGCTATGATTGCCTTTGATATGGGTGGGCCAATAAATAAAACAGCTTTCTTATTTGGTACAGGATTAATTGAACAAGGTGTATATACGGTAATGGGGCCTATTGCTGCAGCAATTTGTATTCCACCATTAGGTATGGCTTTAGCAACTACACTAGCACCTAATAAATATACGGAACAAGAAAGACAAGCAGGTAAAGGAGCTTTCTTTATGGGATTGATAGGAATTACTGAAGGAGCAATTCCTTTTGCAGCAGCTGATCCAATTAAAGTTATTCCTTCTATCGTCACAGGTTCTGCTGTAGGTTCAGTAATAGCTATGTTAAGTGGAGTAGGAGACCATGCTCCTCATGGAGGTTTAATTGTATTGCCAGTAGTAGATAATAGATTAATGTTTGTTGTGGCAATTGCTGTTGGAGTAGCAATTACTGCTGTAATGGTAAATGCTTTAAAATCAGAGGTAGAAGAAGAAATAGTTGAAGAAGAGTCAGCAGAGGAAGAGCTTGATTTAGAATTTGATATGAGTTAATTTGATAAGAAGATAATATCTTAACCTCTTGGGGTGGCCCTAAGAGGTTATTTTATATAAAATCAAATAATGTTGTAGAGAGGAGATTAAAGAAGAAAAGATTTGGGGAGAAAGAGCTTTAGAGAATAAACTACATAGAGATTTACCAGAGGGCTTAATAGGTAGTTAGGAGCTAGCAGCTCATGACAATGGTAGTGGTAAGGTAAATAACGGAAAGTTAGCTAGGAAGACACTAATGGAAGTTATTAAAGAAGAAGGAGAAAAAATTTAGGAACCAAGGCTAAGGATGAGTATGCTTTGCAACATGAGAATGGAGAGTTAGATAAGACAGGGATGTGGTATGTGATTGATGCTAAAGACTAAATTAGTCTATGGAGTTAAACCTGATGTAAGTAAAGAGGAATTTGTAGCATCCATTAGAGAAGGGGGGATAAGAAAACTTAAATGAACTTAATGTTAAAGCCGGTGCCCTATATGTTAGGATAGTTATCGTAAGGAATAAAATCTGTGTTATAATAAAGTAACGACAATAAATCCTATTCTCAAGCCATAGCTAAAAAGAAGAAACCTTTAGTATTACACTCTAATAATGGTAGTCCTATGCAAGCAGCAACATTTATAGCAACTTTAGATAAACTAGGAATACAGAGTTCATTTTCAAGGCTAAGAGTAAGTTTTGCATAGTGGGATTAATTTTATAACGCCCTATCAAAGACATCATGGGCTTGATATAGATATAATGCAGAAACGTATTGAAACATATAAAAAAGCAAAAGCAGCTTATCCAAAAAGATGGTCAGGAGAAATTAGAGATTGGTCTCTTCCTAAATATGTTACATTGAATCCAATGAAAAAAGACGAAGTGGAAAAATATCTCCACCAACAGAAATCCTAATTGAAGTTCTGGATGGAGATTATTCAAAACAACCAACAGATCCATCACTATAAACCCCAATAGTAATAGATAGTACAGCAGGAGATTTAGCAACCTAACTTATTCCCTAGATAAATACCACTAGCTGCTGCCTGAGCTAAAGACCAAGAAACTCCGGAAGCATCACCGATTAAGTATAAATTTTCTATTTGTGTTTGAAAGTTTTTATCTAGCTTGATCTCTGGTTGATAAAATTTAGCATCTAGACCATATAATAAAGTATTAGCAGCAATTGGCTGATTAATCAACTTCTCTAGAGCCTGAAAAAATTTTCTTATTGCAGTTAAATACAGCTTAGGAATCTCTTTATATAAATTAGTAGGCTCTGCTTGTAAGCTAGGAGTAATACTATTAGCAACTAGCCTTTTTTCTGTTGTAGCTAACTTTTGTTTTAAATCTCCCCAACGCTGAACAATTATTCGTTCCCGGTTTTGATTAATTCTACCGATTATATTAGCAGCATAATCTCTTGCTTGCTTTGAAGTAGGAAAGTAGCGAGGAACAAACAGAGTAAAATTTAGTTTATTAGTAGCTGCTGTACCTTCAGCATAATTTTGCCCATCCGCCATTACTAGTCCCTGGTGATATTTTCGTACCACCTGTCCGCCGGGATTCATACAGTAAGTTGTAGCTGTAAAATCAGTTCCTTGATAACGCAGTTTAGTCTCAAAATTATCCTGGAGAATACTCGCAAGCTGTTTTTGCTTCATCTCAACTCTAATTCCTAAATCAACCCTAGTATTAAAGGTAGTAACCTCGGGAAAAGATCCTAACAAATTATTACTAGTAAGCCCAGTAGCTAAAACAAGCTGATCAGTCTTATAAATCCCTTGATTAGTTTGTAAATAAAATCTATTTTGCTTATCAATGGAAGTAACTTCTGTATTAAATCTAAAATCAATTCTATCCTTCAGACGATGATATAGATTAGTTGTAATTTTATAAGTTAGATCTGTTCCTAAATGTCTAACGGTAGTAGTTAGTACCTCTAAACCATGTTCTTTTGCTTCCTGGATCAACTTAGGATTTTTAGTACTGTAATGAGTTGTCTTATCCGTTCCTAACGAATAGAGAATCTGGTCGACTTTGTTTTGTAGTTTAAAAGCTGTATCAGTATTTAATTTAGTAGCTAGTTTACCACCAAAGTCAGTTGTATAATTAAACTTTCCTTCCGACTTGGCCATAACTCCGCCTAGTCCTGATAATTGATCACATTTATTACAACTAACACACTGTTTAGTCTCTTCTTGTAAGGGACAACTTCTTTTTTTAAGTGGACGACCTTGATCTATAATTTGAATCTGTAACTTTCTATCTTTCTGCAATAAAGTATAAGCTAAAAATAAACCACTTACTCCAGCACCTACTATTGTAATTCTCTTCATTTAGTTTCTCCCTCCGGTATAGTTGATTATACTATTAAATTATATTATAAATGAAGGATAATCTAAAGTAATGTCATCTGAGCTTTCTAATGCTAGGAAGTTTTTTCATATTCAAATTACTTCTTAATTGGAATAAAAAGATGTTTGATTTTGAAACTTCATCAAATAAAATATTTTATTATTGCTCTTGACAGAATAGTTATATTATAGTATTCTTTCCATAAGATAATACTAATAGGGGGTATGGGTATAAGGATAATGATACAATTATAGAGCAAGATAAAGTATATGATAAGATTGAAGAATTGATGGAGGTTATTTTTAAGTTTACTAATAAATAATTTTTATTGATTTATTTTTTATTATTAATATACCCTACAGTGGTATTTTATCAGTCACAATAACTGGATTCAATTAATGAATAAATGAACATAAGAGACTAGTAATTTTAAATTAGATAGTACAAATAAGAGAGGAAAATTAGTAGATAATATTGCATTAATATTTAGGAGGAGGTAAGAGTAATGCAAGAGTTAGGTAAAGTAATGGTTAATAAAGGGAAAGTAGCCATAGTGAAAATTGAGCGTCATTCAGCTTGTAGTAAATGTAAGAAGAATTGTGAATTAGCTGAAGATCATGAACAAGATGAATTATTAGTAGAAGTTAATAATGAAGTAGGAGCTTATGAAGGACAAAGAGTAAAATTAGAATTAGAAGGAAGCAATTTAGTCTCAGCTGCATTATTGGTATATTTGTTTCCCCTTTTGGCTTTGGTAGGTGGTTATTTTATAGGGGACAAATTTATTATTCAACAAGGTGAAGTAGGAGGAATTATAGGAGCAATTGTATTTTTAGTTTTGTCTGTTGTAGTAATAAAAATATTGGGAAAGAAAATGAATCCTCAATCCAAGATAACAGAAATTATTGATTAAATATTAATGTTAGGGGGAATAAAATGGGTCAATTAGTAGCAGGTATTATTTTAATTGGGGTTATAGCAGGAGCTTTTTATCTAATTGGAAGTAAGTTGGGAATTATGGATAATGACAATAGTGATGATGATTATAGTTGCCATTAAGATTAGTTGAAAAGATAAAATTAGTTGAAAAGGGGAATTATTATGCCAGATAAAAGAAATAATTATGGTCATGAGGATATTACTAACGATTTAGGGTTATCGAAGTTGATCACATCAACTTTAGGTAATAATCTATCAGGAAGCCTAGTACCAGTTATTGTTTTCGTAATAACTTCTTTTGTAACTTATTTTATTGGTTCATCTTGGGGAAGTTTTGCTTTGTTAATGCCAATTGCTATTCCTTTAGCTTCAATCACAGGTGTTTCAATCCCAATGGTTATTGAAGCTGATTTAAGAAATAATCTTTAAAGAAACTTATTATTCTTTTAATATTTTTTTAATATTTACCTCCTATACTATAAGTGTAAGATAAAAAGTTTATAAATTATCACTTAAATAAAATAGGAGGAGATAGCTATGAAGAAATTTTTAAGATTTGCTGTAGTAATGACATTGGTGTTAGGAGTTTCAGTTTATGCTTTTGCTCATGGAGGAGGAAGTAATTTTAACCAAATAAATAAAAATAATGACTACCCTCAAGATTTGAATTTATCAGATGAACAATTAGATTCTATCAATCATTTACGAGATGAATATCAAGATAAAATGCATGATTTAATGGATGATATAGTGGATAAAAATGATAATTCAAGAGATTTATACTTTAATAAGAATGTTAAGCGGAATGAGATTATTGAAGCAGAAAAAGAAGTTAACCAACTGAGAAATAAGATGTATAAATTAATGACTGAGATGCAATTGAAGATCAGAGATATGATGAGCTCTGAACAATTAGAAATTATGGAAGATTACGGAATGATGAATTTTGGTGGTATAATGGGCCAAGGTAGAGGAGGAAGAGTTAGAGGTCATATGGGTGGCTACGGAATGATGGGCGGTTATATGATGAATGGTAATAATGGTATGATGGGGATGGTAATTATTAAGATTAAAAGATTATTAAAAAGTAGATTTTAGGGACTATTAAAAGGATAGTCCCTTTTTTCTATTTTTTGAATAGGATATTAAATTATAAAGTTGGTTAAAATATATTTGAGAATTAATAAGGTGGTGTAATTATGACTAAATTTACAGTAGGAGGAGATAAAGATATGTCAACTGTCTTAGGAGTATTTAATAATGAATCTGAAGCTAATAATGCAGTTAATAAGATGAAGGATAAAGGGATCTCTGAAGATAAAATTTCATTAGTAGCTAAGCAAAATAAAGATGCTGATATTGAAGCAGGAGCAGAAATGACAGGAACTGACCAAAATTTAGCTGATGGTAGTGTTACTGGTGGGGCTTTGGGAGGAGCAGCAGGAATACTAGCTGGTGCAGGTTTATTAACAATTCCAGGAGCAGGTCCATTTTTAGCTGCTGGCCCGTTAGCTGCTGGTTTAACTGGAGCAGCTTCTGGAGGAGTTGCAGGTGGTTTAGTTGATTACGGGTTAGACCAACAAGCAGGTCAAAGATATGCCAAAAGAGTAGAGGAAGGAAAAATTTTAGTAGCTGCTGAAGGTACAGACGAGACCAGAATTAATGATGTGGCGGATATTTTACGAAAAGAAGGGGCCAAGGATGTAGCAACACATTAAAATAAAAATAATTCATTTTTTATGGAGGAAAATTGAGTATTATGTAGTAATATTATAATAAGCAGGATATTATAGTAATAATTGCAAGTAAACAACTAAAGTAACCCTCGAAAAAGGCACACTTATTGAAAGATAAGGTCGCAAAGCTATGAGTCTACGGCATAGTATTTATGATGCTATGATGGTCAGGTTACCGAAAGGATATAGGTGTACCCTATTCCTTAAATTTATTTTGCGAGGAATGGGGTTTTTTATTTAAGAGGGATAATTATAATAGATTTTATGTTGTTTAATAAAAATTAGGGAGTGATAATTATGCCTCTTTCAGTGATTATTGGTTTTGTTATTTTAGGATGGATCATCAATATTTGTTTAAAGGATAAGTCAAATTGTATGGATGCTTTAAATGATAAGTATCAAAATAAGGAGTTTTCAAAGTTTATTAATGTTTTAGGAAAAGTTAGTAACAATCGTAAGTAAGTTTAAAGTTAGTAGTAACCAAGAGTAAAAGTTGTAATAAATTAAATGGATATATTTACATTTAATTTATAATATGTTAAAATAATCATAGAATGCTATATATTTAAATCGATAAATAAAATAAGAGATTATTTAGGAGACAGAGAAGTATAATCCATATCTGGTCACCAGGATTATATGGAGTCAATGGTGAATCCGACCTAAATCTTTTAGTATAATACTAAAAGATTTAGGTCTTTTTGTTATAATGTATAATCTTATAACTTAGTAGGATGTTAAAAAAAGGGGGGGCTTATATTGTATAGTGGAATATTAAAGAAAATTTTAGGAAAAAGTAGCAGAGTATCTAGCTATGATTTAGCTGAAGAATTAGTTGAATTGGTAACAGAAGAGGAAGATAAGTTAGAACTTAGAGAAATAGGAATCAAAATATCAAAAGATAATCTAAATTTGATTTTGGTTGCTATTCACTCCTTTAGTTTTACCTTTGTAATTAAGAATAATGATTTAGCTCTTAGTTCAAATGTTCTACGTAGTATTTCTAATGATTTTTCTTCTTTATTAGTAACAGATATAAGTAGTTATTCTAATTTATTAGAAGAAATAAGAGAACAATTAATGATATCTTATAATAAGCTTTCTAATAATAGTAAAAGAGAAAAGATTAAAGAAGTAGCTAAATCATTATGTAGTTATTTAGATCTGAATAATAAAGTAGAAAAAGATTTAGTAGATGAGTTAGCCAATTACACATTTAAGGATATAACTTTGATTCAGGATTATTTAATCAGTAAAAGTAGAAATTATCGGATAGTGAAATAAATAATTGTTTAAAACATCTTTCAATTAAGAAAGATGTTTTTTATTTTTTTGACAAGTGAGTTTATGAATGCTATACTATAAGCAGATATTGAAAATCAATTTCAATTAGTCAAAATTGGATGAGGAGGAGAAAAGATGAAAAGGGCCAAGCAATGCCAGACAGATATAAGTTATTTTAGAGAGAATTGCGATTGTCTATTAAGAAGGATCGGTGCTACTATTATGGGGGTTAAGCCTGCTGAATTAAGGAGTATAAACCAAGAACAAAGTTCTTGGCAGAGATGTAAAGAGACTCTTCTAAAGTATAATCAGCTAGAAATTATAGAAATAGATATAGTTAATGGTAGGCAAAAAGTCCTTTTCTATCATACTCATGCTTTAGAAGAACAATTACAAAATAAAAATATACTTAAATTTCTTAAAAATATAGGATATCCTAAGCAGTATAGTTTAAATAAATATTTAGAAAGATTAAAGAAGAGGTTACAAGGGGCTGAATTTCCTCATGAAATAGGTGTTTTCTTTGGTTATCCTCTAAAAGATGTTCTAGGGTTTATGGGCTATGCTGATTTAGAGGTTACTCATAGAGGTGAATGGAAGTATTATGGTAATAAAAAAGTTTCTTTATTAAAACAGAAGGAATTTGATAGGGCAAGAGAAAAATTTAATGCTAGGTTAAATAAAATAGAACTGGTTGAAGAATTCCATAAAGTGATATAAAAGGTTTGAGCAATGTGCCCTCACATATTGCTTAAACCTTTTATATTTTGAGAAAAAATATTTTTTTGCAGGATATTTGAAATGTAAATAGAATAATATGAGGTGATGTAGTAGGAATTACATACTTGATTTTATTGTAGAAAAGCGTGAAAACGATTGAACAGTATATTATCTTTTAAAAAAAGTGATAATAAAATAGGGAGGAATAAAAATGAGTAATCAATATCAAGATGCAGAATGGAAAGAATCTATGCGTATTAGATTAGATGTTAACAATATGTTTGAAGATAAGATTGGAGCAGAGCATGGTTATACTAAAGAAGATGTTGATGCCTTACAAGAAAAAGTTACTAAGGGACATCAAGCAATTAAAGAGGCTAAGGAAGCAGGAGAATTAGGTTTTATGGAGCTTCCGGAAACTCATAAAGAAATTGCTAAAGAGATTAAAGAATTTGCTGAAGCTAATCGTGAGAAGTATGATAACTTTGTAGTGTTAGGAATTGGTGGTTCTGCTTTAGGTAATATTGCTGTGCAGACTGCTTTAAATGATCCTTATTATAACCTAAAGAAAGAAGCTAGAAATGGTTGTCCTAGATTATTTGTACCGGATAATGTTGATCCTACTAGATTAAAATCTTTATTAGATGAACTTGATTTAGAAAAAACAATGTTTAATGTTATCTCTAAATCTGGTACAACTGCTGAAACAATGAGTCAATTTTTAACTGCTCAAGCTGCAGTGGTAGAAGATCTTGGAGAAGATGCTGTTAGTGATCATTTTATTGCTACAACTAGTAAAGATTCTGGAAAATTAATTAAAATTGCTAAAGAAGAAGCTATTAAGACTTTCTATATTCCAGATAATGTAGGGGGGCGTTTCTCAGTTTTAACTCCTGTTGGGTTAGTTTCTTCTGCATTTGTAGGAGTTGACATTGAAGAGTTATTAGCTGGTGCTGAGTATATGGCTCAAGTTTGTGATACAGATGATTTATGGGCCAACCCAGCTTATTTAAATGCTGTACTACAGTATTTAGCTGATCAAGATGGAAAGCCAATGTCTGTAATGATGCCTTATAATCATGCTTTAAAAGATGTAGCAGATTGGTATCGACAGTTATGGGCTGAATCTTTAGGTAAGGAAGTTGATAGAGAAGGCAATGTAGTTAATGTAGGGCCAACTCCAATTAAAGCTTTAGGTGCTACAGATCAACACTCTCAAGCTCAATTATACATGGAAGGGCCATATGATAAAGTAGTTACTTTCTTAGAAGTAGAGAATTTCAAGGAAGAATTAGAAATTGGATCTGGTTATGAAGATATTGAGGGAGTTTCTTATTTAGGCAACCATACATTTAATAAATTGATCACTACTGAGAAAAAAGCTACTGAATTAGCTTTAACTAAACAAAATCGTTTAAATTGTACAGTTATATTCCCAGAAGTAAATGCCTTTACTTTAGGACAGTTTTTCTATTTATTTGAATTACAAACTGCTATGAGTGGTGAATTATACAATATTAATGCGTTTAATCAACCAGGTGTAGAATTAGGTAAAAAGTATGCTTATGGTGTTTTAGGTAGAGAAGGATTTGCTGAAATGAAAGAGGAATTTGACTCTCGACCAGCTAAAGATGATAGCTTAATCTTATAGCTTATATTTTTAATGGGCCCTATAACGGGCCTATTTTTTATTTTTTGGTTTTTTAATTAAAATGGAATTAGTGTCATATATTTATAACAGGATTTTTAACTTAAATCTTGAATTCTGTATATAGAAAGGTAGGTTTAAATTGAGTAAAAGCAAAAAAGGTTTAATTAATTCATTATGGGAAAAGTTAGGGTTAGGCAATTCTCAAGTAGTTTCTTTTACATCTTTAAATCCAAAAGCATTTAAGCAAAATAAAGTAGAGTTTAGCACTGATATAAAATTAAACGTTAACCTAATAACCAGTTCAGATGATATATTAAATCTACCAAAGTGCCATCAAAACCTAATCACATCAGATATTAATTATAATAATTTCTTTTTGATTTATGTTTCTTTAAATGAGGCTAAAAGAATAGGATCAGAGATAAAAATAGAAGAAATCATAATTGAAGATGAAGAAGTTATAGTTGAAGTACTTGTTTATTCAGCAACTAACCAATTATCTTTAGGGATGATTAATTCTCCTTATGATCTAGTCAAAATAAATAGATCCCAACTAATGCTTACAGATGATTTAGAATTTAAGTTTATTGATTATCAAGGCCAACTAATAACACAGTTAACATTATAGTAATTTTAATACGATAAATTATAGCAATTATTTATAGTAGAGAGGAGCTAGGGAATTGAATATTAGATTTAGTATGATAATAGTTTTAGCTATGATGATAGTTTTCGTTTCTATCCCTGCTGAAGCTCAGGCAGAAGAGATTAAGTTAGTAATTGATAGCCAAAATGTAGAGAGTAAATTATTGATTGTTGATGGGAGGTCATTAGTCTCTGCTCAAATTTTAAAGGAGAAATTTGGAGAAAAGTTAGTTTGGAAAAAGGGTAGAAAAGAATTACAAGTAAATAGTGGGTATTGGCGAGCTTCTTTTCAAGTAGGAAGTAGAATTGCTGAGGTTAATTCTAGTATTCTTCCTCTAGAGTCTAGGATAAGATTAATAAATGATGATGTAATGATTCCACTAAGATTCTTAACTAAAATGTACGGGGGAGAGCTAGAGTGGGATGGGAGTACTAAAACAATTTATTATTATTCAAATCGAGTGTCTGATATAAGTACTAAAAGTTCAGTTAATAGTTCTCAAGTAGTAATTAATACTGATTATCAGGTAAAATATGAACTTAATTTATATCATCGACCGCAAAGATTAGTGCTAGATCTATATAATGTTAGTTTAGCAGAAGTAAAATCTAAAGTTGAGGTTAATAATAACATTATTAGGCAGATTAGAGTTAGTCAATTTAAGCTTAATCCAGCTGTGGTTAGAGTAGTAGTAGATATTAATCAAATGAGTAATTATCAAATTAAAAGAAATTCTTTAGGACTAGTTTTAAAAATAAACCAGGATACTCAAGTAGTAACTTCGTCTATTATTAGCCGTAAGCCAAAGTTAAAAAAGCCTAAACTAAAGCTAAGAACTAAAAAGATAGTGATTGATCCGGGCCATGGAGGGTTTGATCCTGGAGCAATTGGCCCATCTGGTGTCCAAGAAAAGACAGTTAATTATCAGATTGCTAAATCTGTAAATAAATTATTAAAGCAAGCAGGCTTTAGAACTAAAATGACACGGAGAAGTGATAAGTTTTATTCTCTTGCAAAGCGGGCCAATCAAGCTAATAGGTGGTCAGCTGATTTGTTTGTTAGTATTCATTCTAATTCAAACTCTAAACCATGGATTAATGGAACAGCTACTTATGCTCACTGGTATGCTTCAAAATCTAATTGGGCTTTAGCTTGGTATGTACAAAGTGAATTAGTTGAAAGGATTAAACTTGAGAGTAATGGACTAAAAGCAGCTAATTTTGCTGTGTTAAGAGAGACAAATATGCCAGCAATTTTAGTAGAGACTGCCTTTTTATCTAATCCTCGTGAAGAGCGTTTGTTAAATAGTGATGATTTCCAACAAAAAGCAGCAGCAGGAATTGTAGCAGGAATAAAAAAATATTTTGCTAAAGAAGATTAAAAAGAAGGATATCAACCAATTAAGAAGAAATTAAATAATATAACTAATGTAATATAGTAAATTGTAAGAGATCTTCCAGTTTAGGAGGCTATTATGATGCCGAAGAGATTATTAATGGGAATATTGGTTTTAGTTTTAATTTGTAGTTTTTCTAATTCTTTATATGCTGCAGATGATATTAAATTGTTAGTTAATAATAAAAAAATTACTAATAGTTTAGACTATCAGATTGTAGACCAAAATATTTTAATCCCTCTAAGGACTTTATCTAATGCATTATCAATAAAGCTTAAATGGTTTAACTTAATTAAAACATTGCGCTTAGAGACAGAGGATAAAGTTATCAAATTTAGATTAGGAGATAGAAATTTACAAGTTAATAATAAGTTAATTAAGATGCCTGTAGCCCCTAAAGAAAAAGATGGAAGATTAATGGTCCCACTTAAATCCTTAGGGGAGGTATTAGGATTAGTTATTGAGTCTAACCCTCAACAAAGAATTGTTAATATATTTGAGGTGCAGGGCAGATTAAAAGAAATTAAGTATCAAAAGACTAATAATTATAAAGCGATAGCAATTAATATTAGTCAAAAGGTAGGTCATAAAGTTAGTGTTTTAAAAGATCCTAGACGAATTGTCCTTGATCTAAAAACAACTAGACTAATTAAAAAAATAAATAATATTAAGGTTGATAATAAATTAATTAAGCAAGTGCGAGTAGCTCAATTTAACGGTAATACTGTAAGAGTAGTAGTAGATTTAGCTAGTAAAGTTGATTATAAATTAGTTAGCAAGAAGCTTAATCAATCATATCAATATTTAATTAAATTGAGTCCTTTGATTACAGATATAAAGTATGAAGCAACTGGATTGAAAATAAATGCAACAGCTGATATCAGGATGAAAGAACCAGTTTATTTATCTAATCCACGGCGAATTGTGGTTGATTTAAAGAATGCTGTTTTTACTCAGAGTAAAAAGAAGTTAAAAATAAATAATCCCTTATTTAAAGAAATTAGAGTTAGTCAATATCAAACAAATCCTAATAATATAGTACGGGTCGTATTTGAGGCTAAGAAAAATTTAGAGTTAAGAGGTATTCAAAAGCAAAGTTCATTGGTAATAAGTCCAATAGTAGCTAAATTAGAAAAAGTAGTTTATAACTCTGATAAAAGCAATCAAGTATTATTTGAACTAAGTACACAAGTAAAGCCTGATATTGTGCCCTTAAAAAAGGGAGATAGGTTAGTTTTTGATTTTTTTAATACTACTAATGAATTCCAAAAGGAAGATTTGAAAATTGATAGTCGATTAATTAAAGAAATTAGGATTTCTCAATTTAATCAGTATATCACGCGGGCTGTGATTGACTTATCAGAGTTAGTCTCCTACCAAATTGATTGGGAAGGGAATCAATTACAATTAAATTTGATGAATAAGTTACAAGAAATTAAAGTAAATGATATGAAAGCAAGAACAAAAGTAGATATATCATTATTAACACCTGGAGAATATGATATTTATCAATTACCAAATCCTAAACGTTTAGTAATTGATATTCCTAATGCTATTGTGGATAAGAAGAAACTTAAATTGATTAATAATTCAGATATAGTAAGTGATATAAGATTTAGCCAATATTCTGTTACTCCGTATAGTGTAAGGGTAGTATTAGATTTAAAAGATGATATTAATCTGCAAGTTAAATCTCCTGATAGAACAAAACATATTGTGATTAATACTATGACTAATAATTTAGCGGGCAAGATTATTGTAGTTGATCCCGGTCATGGAGGATATGATCCAGGTGCTTTGGGCTCATTTTTACGTGAAAAGAATATTACATTAGATATTGGTTTAAAATTAGAAGATATCTTGGAAGCTGCTGGAGCAAAAGTGGTTATGACTAGAAAGACTGATCAATTTATTAGTTTAGAAGAAAGGGCCAAGTTAGCCAACAAATTAAATGCTGATATATTTGTTAGTATCCATATTAATTCCCATTATACTAAGGATGCATTTGGGACTGAAATTTTTATTCGTGAAGATTACTCAGATAATTCATTGGTGTTGGCTCACTTTATTCAAGATGAGTTAGTTAATGAAATAAACACCTTTAATCGTGGAAGAAAAGAAGGAAATTTATATGTATTAGAGCATACTAAAATGCCAGCTGTATTAAGTGAGATTGCTTTTATTAGCAATCCTGAAGAAGAAGAGTTATTAAGTCGAAATCAGTTTAGATCTAATGTTGCAGTTGGTCTTTATAAGGGAATAAGTAAATATTTTAGGTTTTTAGAGGAGGAATCCTGATGTTAGATTTAACAGATAAGAATATATATATTGTGCTGATTATAATTGTAGTATTATTGTTAATTTTATTATATCCCAAGTTTTTAGCTAGTAAAAAAGTTAAAGTTTATTTTGGGGATCAACAGGCACAATATCTAGTATCTAAAATTAGAGAGGTAGAACTTGATGATTTATATATAAATTCAATTAAGGAGCTAATTAAAGGACCCCAAAGTAAGGAATTAATGAAGACTATTCCTTCTCAAACTAAATTACTTAATATAAAAGTAGAAGATGGGTTAGCTAGAGTTAATTTTAGTCGAGAATTAATTGATAACCACTGGGGTGGAACCGCTGGTGAAATGATAACGGTATATTCCATTGTTAATACTTTAGCTCAATTTAAAGAGATAAATCGAGTCCGGATATTAGTAAATGGTAAACAGATTAAAACCTTAGTAGGACATCTTGATTTAACACATCCTTTAAAATTTAAAGCAAAATTGGTTAAATAAGTGAGGCGGGTGCTGCCTCGCTTTTTATTTGGTGAAATTAGCAATAATTAAAGTTGAATTAATATAAAATAAATAATAAAATAGTAGTATTATTAAATTTAGATAGGATGGTGACCATGGAGCAAGATAAACCAATTGTTTTATTTGATTCGGGGGTCGGTGGTTTAACAATTGCTAAAGAAATAATTAATCAATTTCCTCAAGAGAAAATTATTTATTTTGGAGATACGGCACATTTACCTTATGGGGAGCGAGAACAAGAGGAAGTAGAAGAATTTGTTCTTAAGATTATAGATTATTTTGTGAATTTAGGGGCTAAAATGGTGATTATTGCTTGTAACACTGCTACTGCAGCAGGTTTAGAATTAGCTAGAGATAATTTTTCTCTACCTATTATTGGCCCAATTGATGCTGGGGTTGAAAAGGCTATCGCTGGAACTAAAAACAAGAAGATAGGTGTAATTGCTACTGAAGGAACAGTAGATAGTGGTGCTTATCAAGAAGCAATTAAGCAAGCAAATAGTGAAGTTGAAGTATTTGTACAGGCTTGTCCTAAGTTTGTTCCATTAGTTGAAGCAGGAGAGTTATATAGTCAACAAGTTAGGGAAATTGCTCAAGATTATTTAGCACCTTTACAAGAGGAAGAGGTTGATACTTTATTATTAGGTTGTACTCACTTTCCTTATTTAAGTAAAATTATTAAGGAGATTATGGGCCAAGAAGTTACATTAATTTATCCGGGTCAAAGTATTGCTTTAAAGGCTAGAGAGATATTAGTGGATAAAGATTTAATGGTTTCATCTTCTAGTGGTGAGGCTAAGTTTTACGTCAGTGATTTAGATAAATTATCTAAGAAATTTGTTAAGATAGGGGCTAAGTTTTTAAATTTTGATCAATTGAACTTTTCTGAACTTGATTTATGGGAAAAATAAGATATTATATTTTTGTTAAAGTGTCGCTTTTTAAAGCGGCATTTTTTAATGGAAAGGTACAATGACTAATATATTTTTCATTAATCAGGAAAATATATATATGCCTAAGCAGGAATTAGGTTTATTGCCCGGAATAATAAGAAATAAAGTATTAGATTTAATGCCAGTGGTAGAGATAGAAGAGGTAGAGTATAAGCGAGATAATGAAATTTTTGCAATTTTAAATCAAGAGTTTAAAGGACGAGTTTATAAAGTGAAATAATATTGATATAAAGCTTCACTTTTAATTTACAATTGACAATTGACAATTAGAACCCCTTAAAACCTTTCTAAATCAAGGGATTACACGGTTTTGATTTTTAATTGTAAATTGTTCATTGTCCATTGTCAATTGCTCTTTATATCAATTAAGTGTCAATCTAAAATTAATTGTTTATATGAAAATAAATTATTAAAGAAAATATAATTAAGGTAGTAAGGAGAGATATTTGATGGATCAAGATAGAATTGAGAAATCAATTAGTAATATTTTAGAAGCTATAGGAGAAGATCCACAACGTGAGGGATTAGAAAAAACCCCCAAGCGGGTAGCTAAGATGTATCAAGAGATATTTTTAGGGGTTAATAAAGAACCTAGTGAAGCTCTTGATGTATTTGTTGAAGATGAAGCGAATGATTTAGTATTAGTTAGAGATATAACCTTCTATTCTCTTTGTGAACATCATTTAATACCTTTTTTTGGGAAGGTTCATCTAGCTTATAAACCTCAAGGTGGTAGAGTAACTGGTTTTTCCAAGTTAACTAAGTTGGTTGAGACAGTGGCTAAACGACCTCAATTACAAGAAAGAATGACTAAGATAATTGCTGATACAATGATGGAGATTTTAGAACCCCAAGGAGTATATGTAATAGTAGAAGCCCAACAGTTATGTATGACGATGCGAGGAGTAGAACAGACTGAAACTGAAACTATTACTTCGGCTAGTAGAGGAATTTTTAAGGAAGATAGTGGGGCTAAAAATGAGGTTATTAATCTTATTTATAGAGGGAGGACTAGATAATGTTTAATTATGGTAAGCGAACTTATATTATGGGGATTTTAAATGTTACGCCAGATAGTTTTTCAGATGGTGGCAATTTTTTTGATGTAAATTCTGCTTTAGAGCAGGCAGAACAAATGGTTGAAGCTGGAGCAGATATTATTGATATTGGAGGAGAATCTACTAGGCCAGGAGCCAACAAGGTCACTGCTACAGAGGAGTTGGCCCGGATTACTCCAGTATTAAAAAAATTAGTAGCTAATCTTAAGGTACCTATTTCTGTTGATACTTATAAAGCTGATGTGGCTAAAGAGGTTCTAAATTTAGGAGCAGATATAATTAATGATGTACGAGGTTTACAAGGAGATAGTAATTTAGCAAAAGTTGTAGCTGATTATAATGTGCCAGTTGTAATTATGCATAATGCAAGATTGTATGATAAAGAAGGAGATATAATAGATTGTGTCAAGGCATTTTTAACCGAAAGTATTAAGATAGCTAAAGAAGCAGGGATTAAAGATGAAAATATTATTTTAGATCCAGGAATAGGTTTTGGAATTAGCTCAAAGGAAAGCATGGAAATTATGAATCGGTTAGCAGAGTTAAAAGAGTTAGGTTATCCAATTTTACTGGGGACTTCTCGTAAATCGATGATTGGTGATATATTAGATCTGCCAGCTAAAGAAAGAGTTAATGGTACAGTAGCTACAACAGTAATGGGAATTATGCAAGGTGTTGATCTAGTTAGAGTTCACGATGTAAAGGAAAATTTAGAAGCTGCTAAGGTAACAGATGCAATATATAGGTGAGTATTAGTACTTAGTCTAACTCACACTCTACTATAAAGAGAGGAATTAGTTATGGATAAGATAATACTAGATGGATTATCATTTTATGGTTATCATGGTGCTTTAGAAGAAGAAAATGAATTAGGGCAAAAATTTATTATTGATCTGGAGTTAAAATGTGATCTTAAAGAAGCAGGTAGTACTGATCAACTTAAAAAGTCAGTAAATTACGCCCAAGTCTATCAATTAGTAGCAGATATCTGTCAGAATCAACAATATAAATTATTAGAAGCATTAGCTGAGAATATAGCTAAAAATATATTACAAGATTTTTATTTAGTAGAAGAGATTTTAGTTAAAGTTAAAAAACCTGAAGCACCGATTAAAGGCATTTTTAATTATGTGGCAGTTGAGATAGAGCGAAGTAGATCTTAAGGGGCGATAGAAATGAAGGATGTTTATTTAGGTTTAGGAACTAATAAAGGAGATAGAGAAGCTAATTTAAAGCAGGCTATAGAATTAATCAATAATTTCAATAACTCAGAACTTAAAGAAATATCAGCTGTATACGAGACTGAACCTTGGGGATATACCCAACAAGATGATTTTTTGAATTTATGTGTTAGAGTACAGACAAAATTGGGCCCGCATGAATTATTGACAAAATGTCAACAGGTGGAAAAAGAGTTGAAACGAGAACGAAAGATTAAATGGGGGCCAAGGACAATTGATGTTGATATTTTAGTCTATGATGATTTAAAGTTAAATGATGAAGAATTAATTCTACCTCATCCTAGAATGCAAGAACGAGCTTTTGTTCTAGTACCATTGAGTGATTTAAATAATAACTTAATTATAAAAGGGAAAAGCATTAAAGAATGGTTATCAATAATTAAAGTAGTTGGTTTAAAAGAGTATAATAGTAAAATTATTGAATCAATCAAGGATAAATAGAAACTTATGGGCCAAATGCTCATAAGTTTTATTTTTAGCTAATATATCTAGTAAAGATTAATTTAGGAGAAAATTATAAAAACTATTGACAAGTCTTAGATTAGTTGTTATTATAATTACAGAAACTAATTGAAAATGATTTTCAGTTTTATATAGTAGAGGGGGAGTAAGATGTCTGTTTTAATTGTAGGTGGCGATAAATTAGGTAAAATACCAGAGAGACTAAGTAAATGTGGATTTAGTTGTATTAAACATGTTTCAGGACGGAAGTGTCAAAATTGTAGAGTTGACCAGAGGACAGATATGGTTTTGGTACTAACAGATTATGTAGGGCATAATTTATGTGAAGTGGTTAAATCTAAGGCTAAAGAAAAAGAAATTCCTGTTTTATTCTCTAGACGGTCTTGGTCTAATATTTATAAAAAGTTAAATTTTTGTGGATTTTTAAACTAAAGTAGCATCAAATTAATTGTAGTTTATTTTTTGTAATAAGTTGATAATGAGTTTCATATTCTAATAAACAGAAGGGAGAGATAAGAATGGAGAAAGCAATTGTTGTATTTGGTTCAACAATGGGTAATACAGAGGACTTAGCTAGAAAAGTAGCAGATTCATTAGCTGTCAATTATGAAGTTGTGAATAAAAATGTGACTAATACAGAGGTTGAAGAGTTAGAGGATTATGATGTAATAGTATTTGGTTCATCAACTTGGGGTGCTGGAGAGCTACAAGACGATTTTCTTCCGTTTGCTAATTCTTTATCTCAGGCAGATATTGACTTATCAGGTAAGAAAGGAGCAGTATTTGGCCCGGGAGATACTGGTTATGGAGAAATGTTTTGTCAAGCAGTAGATACTTTAGAAGGTCAGTTAGAAGAATTAGGAATAAATCTTGTTGTTGAAGGATTTAAATGGGATGGAAGTATAACTTCAGAGGCTATAGCAGAAGTTGATAAGTGGGCCCAAGAAATATAACATAGAATATTTATTTTGCAATCTATTGATAATGAGTTTCAAAATATTTGATTAGGGGGGATAAATATGACTTTAGCAGATGTTAAACGGGGAGATAAATTTCAGGTTACTTTCATTCCAGACCAAGAGATTCGAGCTCAATCATTAAGGTTTGGGATTTCAGAAGGGGCCAAGGTATCTTGCGTTGAAAAAGTGCCAGGAGGACCAGTTATTGTTCAAAGAAATTTGCAGGAGATTGCAGTAGGTAGAAAATTAGCTAAAAAAATAGAGGTTAAATAAGAGGAGGAGTTTAAAAATGGATTGTTGTGATATTAGTCATCAGGTTGATATACCAGCTGGTGCTAATAAGATAGTATTAGCCGGGAATCCGAATGTAGGTAAGTCAATTTTCTTTAATTCATTTACAGGAGTTTATGTAGATGTATCAAATTATCCAGGAACAACTTTGGAGATTAGTTCAGGTAAGTATGGTGATGATGTTGTGTTAGATACACCGGGGGTTTATGGAGTATCTTCTTTTAATGATGAAGAAAGGTTAGCCCGGGATGTAATTGCCTCGGCTGATGTAGTTGTTAATATTGTAGATGCTGTTCATCTAGAACGAGATTTATTTTTAACCCAACAGATTATTGATATGGGTATTCCAGTAGTTGTAGCTCTAAATATGATGGATGAAGCCAAGAAGCAAGGTCTAGAGATTAATATTAATCAGTTAAGTGCAGAATTGGGAGTACCAGTAATTCCAACAGTAGCTCCTAAAGGTGAAGGATTAGATGAAGTAAAACAGGCAGTAAAAAGAGCTAAAGTTGGAAATAGTAGTTTAGGCTTTGAATCAGAATTAGCAGCAACTCGAGAGAAAGTAACTAACAGAAGAGAAGCTTTATTAGTGTTAGAAGGTGACCCTAATGTTGCTGCTAAAAATAGAGTAGAGCCATTAAATTATCAAGAAAAAATCTATAAGGAAAGAAGAAAACGGGTTAATGAATTAACAGAAGAAGTAGTTAGTCAAACAAGTGAAGGAAGTAGCTTTAAGACTAAATTAGGTCGAATGATGGTTAGGCCTTTAACAGGAGTTTCAATGTTAATAGCAGTTTTATATGCCTTATATCAGTTTGTAGGAGTTTTTATAGCTCAAACTGTAGTTGGAATTACAGAAGGACAGATTTTTGATGGAACGTACGAACCTTTTATTGAAGACTTAGTTGGTGGCTTGGTATCTCAGACATCCTTTATTGGCCAATTATTAATTGGAGAATTTGGTGTATTGACTATGGCTGTTACATATACTTTTGGTTTACTACTGCCATTAGTTATCGGATTTTATTTATTTTTAGCTATACTAGAGGATTCAGGCTATTTACCGCGAATTGCAGCTTTAGTTGATAGAGTATTAACTTCTTTAGGATTAAATGGTCGGGCTGTTATTCCAATGTTATTAGGTTTTGGTTGTGTGACAATGGCAACAATAACTACTCGATTATTAGGTTCTAAGCGAGAAAGGATTATTGCTGTATTCTTATTAGGTTTAGCAATACCTTGCTCAGCCCAGTTAGGAGTTATTACTGGTTTGATTGCTCCATTAGGATTTAAATATTTTATGATTTATGTAGGAACTATTTTAGCTGTTTATGTACTAGCAGGAACTTTCTTAAATCGAGTTATGCCAGGCGAATCAACAGACTTATTAATTGATTTACCACCGCTTAGAATGCCTAAAATGAGTAATGTATTACAAAAGACATATATTAAGTCTAAATCATTTATCAGAGAAGCAGGGCCAATCTTTGTGTTAGGATCAGTATTGATTACTATCATGCATTATTTTGGTTGGTTAACAGCTATTCAAAATACAGTAGCACCAATTACTGTTGGTTGGCTAGAATTACCTAAAGAAGCAGCGACAGCTTTCATTATGGGGATAGTAAGACGTGACTTTGGAGCAGCTGGTTTAAATGGTTTAAGTATGACTGCAGCTCAGACTACAATTTCTTTAATTACAATTACTTTATTTGTACCATGTAGTGCAGCAATGATGATTATGGTTAAAGAGCGAAGTTGGAAAGAATCTATAGCAATTTGGTTTGGTAGTTGGTTTACTGCCTTTATTGTAGGTGGTTTGGTAGCACAATTGATATAAGTGTCAGTGGAGAAGTGAGTGGGAGTAGATTTAAAGCTGCTCGTAATCGTTTTGGTTACTATAAAGTCTATAAAAAGAGTGATTGATTATGAAGATAAATCTTAAGAACTTAAAAACTATATTGGCAGCAAATAATTATCAGTTGACTTTTCAGCGCAAGTTGATTTTACAATTATTTTTAAATACTAAAGAAAAACATCTTAGTGCAGAAGATATTTATAATAGTATAAAAGATGAGCATCCGTCTATTGGGTTATCAACTATTTATCGTACTTTGGATACTTTTTTAAATTCAGGAATAATTAAAGAGTTAGACTTTGATACTAAATGTCGGTGTTATGAACTAAAAGATGAAGGAGTTTCTCATCATTATCATTTGATTTGTATTAAATGTAATAAGATAGTAGAAACTAATGGAAAGATGATAGATAGAATGAAGTTATGTGTAAAAAATAAATATAATTTTAAAGTATTAGATCATAAAATTAAAATTCATGGTTACTGTGAAGAATGTTCCTGATTTAGTAATATTGTATAAGCTAACGAACTTTATAGCTTGCTAACTGATTATGGTTTTCATTCATATTTTTAATATTTTATTGATACATCAAAAGAAATGTGCTAGTATATAAATAGTAAAAATATGACTTACATAATTACTATTAAATGAGGTGAAATAAATGGCTTATACAATTACTGATGCTTGTATTTCTTGTGGAGTTTGTGCAGGTACTTGCCCAGTTGATGCAATTTCTGAAGGAGATTCTAAATATGACATTTCTGATGATTGTATTGATTGTGGAGCTTGTGCTAGTTCTTGCCCAACGGACGCAATTGAAGAGTAATTTAATTGTCAGCTCTCAGGTTAATTCCTGAGGGCTTATTTTTTTTATAATATTGACTTTTTAAATCGAATGTATTATAATGTACTTAAATAAAATGAGAATGGTTTTTATTTTTACATAATGATGATAAAGATTATCAATTATAAGTATAAGGAGAAGGAGGAATAAATATGACTTTGGCAGATGTTAAACGAGGAGATAAATTTCAGATTGCTTCCATTCCAGACCAAGGGATTCGAGCGCAGACATTAAGATTTGGGATTTCAGAGGGGGCCAAGGTATCTTGTGTTGAAAAAGTACCTGGAGGACCAGTTATTGTACAAAGAAATTTACAAGAAATTGCAGTAGGAAGAAAGTTAGCTAAAAGAATAGAGGTTCAGTAAATAAGGAGGATTTAGAAATGGATTGTTGTGATATAAGTCATCAAATAGATATTCCAGCTGATGCTGATAAGATAGTCTTAGCCGGGAATCCAAATGTAGGTAAGTCAATTTTCTTTAGTTCTTTTACGGGGGTTTATGTTGATGTTTCAAATTACCCTGGTACAACGTTAGATATTAGTTCAGGTAAATATGGGGATGATGTAGTATTAGATACACCAGGAGTTTATGGAGTATCTTCTTTTAATGATGAAGAACGAGTAGCGCGAGATGTAATTGCCTCGGCTGATGTAGTAGTTAATATTGTAGATGCTGTTCATCTAGAACGAGATTTATTTTTAACCCAACAGATTATTGATATGGGTATTCCAGTAGTTGTAGCTCTAAATATGATGGATGAAGCTAAGAGACGAGGACTAGAGATTAATATTAATCAGTTAAGTGCAGAATTGGGAGTACCAGTAATTCCAACAGTAGCTCCTAAAGGTAAAGGATTAGATGAAGTAAAAGAAGCAGTTAAAAGAGCTAAAGTTGGCAATAGTAGTTTAGAGTTAGAATCAGAATTAGCTGCTACTGAAGAGAAAGTAACTAATAGAAGAGAAGCTTTATTGGTGTTAGAAGGTGATCCTAATGTTGCTGCCAAAAATAAAGTAGATCCTTTAGAGTATCAAGAAAGAATCTATAAAGACAGAAGAAAACGGGTTAATGAATTAACAGAAGAAGTAGTTAGTCAAACAAGTGAAGGAAGTAGCTTTAAGACTAAATTAGGTCGAATGATGGTTAGACCACTGACTGGAGTACCTATGTTATTAGCTGTTCTATATGCTTTATATCAACTTGTAGGGGTTTTTATTGCTCAAACTGTAGTTGGTATTACAGAAGGAAAGATATTTGATGGAATGTATGAACCTTTTATTGAGAATGTCGTTGGTAATTTGGTTTCTCATACATCCTTTATTGGTCAATTATTAATTGGTGAGTTTGGTGTATTGACTATGGCTGTTACATATACTTTTGGCTTATTACTTCCATTAGTTATAGGGTTTTATTTATTCTTATCTATACTAGAGGATTCAGGTTATTTACCACGGATTGCCGCTTTAGTCGATCGTATGTTAACAGCTTTAGGGTTAAATGGTCGAGCTGTTATTCCTATGTTATTAGGTTTTGGTTGTGTAACGATGGCCACAATTACTACCCGATTATTAGGTTCTAAGCGAGAGCGGATTATAGCTGTTTTCTTATTAGGTTTAGCAATACCTTGTTCAGCTCAGTTAGGAGTTATTGCTGGTTTAATTGCACCATTAGGATTTAAATATTTTATGATTTATGTCGGTACTATCTTGGCAGTTTATGTGTTGGCAGGTACTTTCTTAAATCGAGTTATGCCTGGAGAATCAACTGATTTATTAATTGATTTACCACCACTTAGAATACCAAAAATGAGTAATGTATTACAAAAGACATATATTAAGTCTAAATCATTTATTAAAGAAGCTGGGCCAATCTTTGTGTTAGGATCAGTAGTGATTACTATAATGCAGTATTTTGGGTGGTTAACAGCTATTCAAAATGCAGTAGCACCAATTACTGTTGGTTGGTTACAATTACCTAAAGAAGCAGCGACAGCTTTTATTATGGGGATAGTAAGACGTGACTTTGGAGCAGCTGGTTTAACTGGTTTAAGTATGACAGCAGCTCAAACAACAGTTTCTTTAATTACAATTACTTTATTTGTACCATGTATTGCAGCAATGATGATTATGGTTAAAGAAAGAAATTGGAAAGAATCTATAGCAATTTGGTTTGGTAGTTGGATTACAGCTTTTACTGTAGGTGGTATAGTAGCACAACTGATATAAGAAGTAGGTGAAAAAATGGAGTGTAATACTAGTAAACAGGTTAGAACCTGTTCTCAGTGTGGTTATGAAGTTACAGATCCTGAAAAAATAAGGTGTCCTCGTTGTTTTAAGATATTATTAAAGAAGTGTTCAGAGTGTGATAAATGTAGTTTATGATAGGAAAGGCCAACTTTTTTAGGTTGGCCTTTTTTGATATATAGTTTAACTTTTAGATTGCTGAGAGAGGATTTCTCACTAGATAAATTCCTCAAAATTCGTCTAAGCTTACTTCCATAAAAATAAGGTTAAGCTAATCAAAATAGATGATTAGCTAACCCAAACCTTATTTTTATTCCAGTTCACTAAGACTCATTAATGAAAAATTCATGAGTCGTTGCGAAACCCTCTCCAGCAATTACTAAAGGTATTGTGGGGCTTTTGGACTGTCTTATAGTTTTTGTTCATATGCTTTGAATGAAAGGTAAAATAGATATGAATAAGCAAATCTATGATTTGGTTTATCTAATTTTACCTGGAATGAAATGAACAAAAACTATTTAAGGAAAAAGCCACACAATGCCTCATTGAGAAGTGCCACTATATATCAATGTTGTGTCATTAATTACCTCTTTTTTTCTCAACTAGTATAAGTTAAAATTAATATAGTATCTAATATTAAAAGAGGTGGAAAGATGAAACGAGCTACACTAATAATTACTATACTAATTCTATTATTGAATACGACTACTATTTTAGCAGCACCAGGATTTGAGATGGGTTTTAATCGCTTGCAGTCAAAGTATCAATTGAATGATTCTTTTAGTGAGAGAATGGTACTTAAGGAATTAATAGGTGGAGTAAATTTAGATTCTGGCTTATCTTTACAGGCTAGTTATACCTTTGGTGATTATGATAATTATCTAGATGCTAATTTAAAAGAGGTTAACTTAAAACTAACTAAGGATTTTTTATTTTCGCCAGAAAAGAAGTTAGCTTTAGGTATAGCAGGGAACTATTCAAACTTTACTACTAGTATATTTAGTCAAAAGTTATTTAATATTGAGAGCCAAGGACTTGATTTAGTAGTAGATCTAGAAAAGAGATTAACAGAAAGAATTGGCTTATTTGCTAATGGAGGGTATAATTTAGCTGGAAGGTATCAAATTGATTCTCCCCTCTTAAATAATAATCTCGAACAATTAACTAATTATGAAATAAACAGTGATTATTATTTACAGACTGGGTTTAAGTTTAAGTTGGCCCCTCAATTAAAATTCAGATTTGGTTATAAGATAAGTCGAGAGAATATCAAAAATAAAGATTTCAATAATTTAAAAATTGATGCTTATAATTTATCAGAGGTAAATATCTTAAAACAGGGGATTTTCTTTGGAGCAGAGACTAAGTTTTAGTAGTTAGTGGCCTGGGGGCCACTTTTTTTATTGTATAAAAATTTCTGAAATCAATAAAATTGTTGTTATTATAGTTGACTAATTATACAATAAATTAGTAAGAGACTAAATAATGTGATAGGAGGAAAAAGAATGGTTGAAACTATTAAGCGAGGGTTTAAGAAAGCATTAGATAGTTATTTAGCATTAGTAAAAATAATTATTCCAGTTTATATATTAGTTACTTTTATTAAGTATACTGGTGGAATTAATTATTTGGCTCAGATTTTTAAGCCAATGATGAAGTTAGTTGGTTTACCTGGAGAAGCGGTATTAGCTTTACTAACAGGTTACTTACTAAATATTTATGGTGCACTTGCAGTTATAGCTAGCTTAGATTTAACTGTTCGAGAGATAACTATTTTAGGGACTATGTTAGGAATTGCTCATAGTTTAATTATTGAAGCCGCTGTGATTAAAAAGATAAATGGTAGATTGATTGCTTTAATTAGTCTAAGGGTTATTTTATCTATAGTAGCAGGGTTTATTTTAAATTTATTATTATAGGAGGTTTTAATATGGAATGGTCTCTCTTTTTTTCGGAAGTAGTGTGGGGAAGTTGGTCGATGTTAAAGAAGATTGCTTTAATTATTTTTCCATTATTAATAGGAGTTGAAGTAGCTGATGAAATAGGAATTTTAGATAGATTGGCCCAATTGTTCAATCCGATTTTAAAGTATTTTAAGTTACCTAAAGAGGCAAGTATCCCTTTGTTAGTAGCTCAGATTTTTGGTTTAACTTATGGCGCAGGGGTTATTTTGCGTAGTGTTGAGGAAGATCAATTAAGTGCTAGTGATTTAATGACGTTGGCTATCTTTTTAGTAATTTGTCATGCTGCTATAGAAGATACTCTATTATTTGCTGCTTTAGGGGCCAATGGCTTGATCATATTAGGAATGCGAGTAGTTTTAGCAATTGTAATCACTTATTTATATGCTAAGTATTTTGTGGAAAAAGATCAATTAGAAATTGAGAAATTAAGAGAAGTTGATTGTTGCTAATAGTATTTAAAGAAGGGAGTAGAGGATGATTAAGCGACGTTTAAAAGCTGATTTAGCTTTATTAATGGTGGTTTTAATTTGGGGTAGTACTTTTGCGATTATGAAAGGGATATTTAATACAATAACTCCTGTTTATTTCTTAACATTAAGGTTTGGGGTTGCTACTTTAATACTAGTTATTATTTTTCACAAGAGATTAAGTAGCCTTGATTTTGCCACATTAAAAGCAGGTTTAGTAGCTGGATTATTTTTATTTGGAGGTTATGCTTTTCAGGTAACAGGATTAGAGTTAACTACTGCCTCTAGTGCTGGATTTATTACTGGTTTATCAGTGGTGTTAGTTCCTTTATTTTCAGCTTTATTTTTTAGGAAAGTTCCCCCATTTATGACGTGGCTAGGGGTTATATTAGCTACTTTAGGGTTGGGGTTGCTATCTTTTGAGGGACAATTATTATTTAATTTAGGAGATTTTTTGGTTCTTTTATGCGCTTGTTCATTAGCGTTACATATTTTATTAGTTGATAGATATGTGCAAGAAAAAGATGCAGTTTTATTAGCTATTGTACAGATTGCTACTGTAGCTTTATTAAGTAGTATGTGGGTTGGATTTAAGGGTAGTTATCAGTCTGTATCTAGTTTTGAGGTGTGGAGTAGTATAATTTATATGGGAGCTTTAGCTACTGCTGTAGCTTTTCTAATCCAAAACAAAGCCCAAACCTTTACTACTCCAACTAGAACGGCAATTATTTTTTCTTTAGAACCTATCTTTGGAGCTTTATTTGCCTATTTATATTTAGGAGAAGTGATTTCATTACAAGGCTATTTAGGAGGGAGTCTGATAGTTTTAGGGATGTTATTAGCTGAAGTAAAGTTTAAAAAAATTAAAGAGGTAGTTGGAATGGAGGGTTTAAAATGAGAGAAGTTGATTTAAGAAGTGACACGGTTACAAGACCGACAGCTAAGATGAGAGAAGTTATGGCTAAAGCGAAAGTAGGAGATGATGTTTATAGAGAAGACCCAACAGTTAACAAATTAGAAGAAAAAGCAGCTCAAGCTCTAGGGAAAGAAGCAGCTTTATTTGTTCCTAGTGGAACTATGGGGAATCTATTAGCTGTAATGACCCATACCCAACCTGGAGATGAGATTATTTTGGGAGAGAATAGCCATATATTTTGTTATGAGGTAGGTGGATTGGCTAAATTAGCTGGAGTTCAAGCTAAGACTCTTGCTGATAGTAGTGGAATTTTCAGTCCTAAAGCTATGCAAGAAGCCATTAGAGATGATAATATTCATTATCCGAGGACAGGATTAATTTGTGTAGAGAACACTCATAATCGAGCTGGAGGAGTTGCAGTCTCTAAAGTTAAATTAGACGATATCTGTAATTTAGCTATTAAGAATAACTTACCAGTTCATTTAGATGGTGCTCGGCTATTTAATGCAGCTGCTGAATTAGAGATAGATGTTAAGAGTTTAGTTAAAAATGTTGATTCAGTCATGTTTTGTATCTCTAAAGGATTAGCAGCACCAGTTGGTTCTCTTCTAGTTGGGTCCAAAGAGTTTATTATGCAAGCTCGTAAAAATAGAAAGATGTTAGGAGGAGGCATGAGACAGGCTGGTATGCTAGCAGCAGCAGGATTAGTAGCTTTAGAGGAGATGACTAACAGAATTGATGATGACCATAACTTAGCTAATAAATTTGCTAAGTTAGTTAAAGGATTAGATTCAGAAATGATTAGGGTGAGGAATGTAAATACTAATTTTGTAATTTTAGAGGTGACTGATGATATTAAAGGGTTGATAACACAGCTAGCTGATAGAGGAGTTAAGATTAGCCAGTTTGGCCCTGGTTTACTTAGAGCTGTAATCCATAAGGATATTTCTAATGAAGATATTAATTATGTAGTTAATCAATTAGTAGATGTGGAGGGGAAATTTAATGAATAAGCAACTGACAGGATTATTTGGTTATCCAGTTGAACATTCTTTATCTCCAGCAATGCATAATGCGGCATTTAAGGAGTTAGGACTTAATTCGACATATCTACCTTTTGCTGTCAAACCAGACAATTTAAAAGAAGCAGTTAGAGGAATTAAGGCTTTGAATATTAAAGGAGTCAATCTAACGATCCCCCATAAACAAAAGGTGATTTCTTATCTGGATCAACTTTCAAATGAAGCTAAGTTGATTGGAGCAGTCAATACTATTGAGAATCAAGAGGGTAAACTAATTGGTCATAATACAGATGGTAGAGGGTATATTAGAGCATTACAAGAAGAAGCGAAGTTTAACCCATCAGGAAAGAAAGTATTAGTTATTGGTGCAGGTGGTGCTGCTAGAGCTGTTGCTTTTCAACTTAGTTTAGAGGGGATTAATGAATTATACATTGCTAATCGAACTATAGAGAAAGCAAAAGGACTGGTTAAAGATATTAAAACTAAGGTTAGTTTAAATCAAGTGCAACCATTACCTTTATCAGATAACAAATTAGCAGATATAATTAAAAAGTTAGATTTAATAATTGATACTACCCCTGTAGGGATGCATCCTCAAACTGATGTAGAACCAGTAATTAGTGCTAAACTGCTTCATTCAAATTTATTAGTCTCTGATTTAGTTTATAATCCCCAAGAAACGGTTTTATTGCAAGAAGCTAAAAAGGTAGGAGCAGAAACTTTGAGTGGTTTAGGGATGCTTCTCTACCAAGGAGTAATAGCTTTTGAAATTTGGACAGGAAAGAAAGCTCCTAAAAAAGTAATGAGACGAGCATTAGAGGAAGGGTTAAAAAATAATATTTAATTTTTTATTTATAACTTTTGTAGAGAATAGTAAGTAGAAATAAGTCAGGGGGTATAGCCTCTGACTTATTTTTTTGACAATTATTAAAGGCACTGTAATGTTTTCTTTACATAATCACGTTTATATGATGATTTCATTAATTTACATTTTCCTTCTTGCTTATTAAACCAATTACATTTCTCTTCTTCACAATTGTAACTGTTAGGGTTATTGTTGATTTTAGAACTTTTAGTAGCCATAAACAATAATGGACAGGTCATAATTATTAAACTCCTTTCTGGCTGTCAAGTTCATCAAATTAATACACATGATTATAATATACATGATTATGTTATATGTGTCTAGATTTAATATTATGCAGAAGATAAACAAATTGAATTATTAAGTAAAATAAATACACAGCAACCATATTATAACATATAATTAGACTGATAAAAAAGAAATATATCTTATAAACATGAAATTAATGGTAATAATACTATTAAAACCAATCTAGAAAGTAGTTGATAGATTTTGAATTTTTATTACCAAGCTGTTTCTAAGGATGGTGAAAGAATAAAGGGAAGTTTGCAGGCAAACTCTAAAAAGAGGGTAGCTAATAGACTAAAAAGTGAAGGCTACTATATTATGGAAATCAAGCAATCTACAAAACCAACAGTTAGCTGGTTGAGGAAGTTAAAAGGAATAACTGACGAAGAGTTAGCATTATTTAGTCGGCAGTTGACTACCTTATTAAAATCTGGCTTATCATTAATTAATGTTTTATCTGTCCTAGAAGAGCAAATAACCAATATTAAATTAAAACAAGCAATCATAGAAGTTAATCAGGATATACAAGCAGGAAATTCTCTAGCGCAGGCTTTAGCCCAACATAATAAATTATTCCCCCAACTAATGATTGATTTAATCTCTGTAGGAGAAAAAGAAGGAATTTTAGAACAAGTCTTAGAGCAAGTAACTTCATATTTAGAAGCACGAACTGAGTTAAGGCAACGATTGAGGTCCATTTTAGTCTATCCTCTCTTTATTTTAATTACTAGTTTAGGGGTTATTATATTTTTATTTCTCTTTGTGTTACCTACTTTTAGTAGTGTATTTGCAGATTATAACTTACAATTACCTTTGGTAACTAGATATTTGTTGCAAACAGTAAGTTTTATTAAGACAAACTTTTATTTACTATTAGGGATAGCCGTATCTAGTCTAATAGCAATAATTAGCTATTTAAAGACGCAAGCAGGCCAAAAGCAATTAGACCAGATAATTTTAAAGTCTCCGCTAGTAGGTAATTTAATGCTAAAGATATTATTAGTTCGTTTAACTCGTACTTTAGGAATTATTCTTAAAGGGGGTGGAGGTTTACTAGTTGGGCTAGATAATCTCCAGGGAGTAGCTAATAATCAAATTTTAGAAGAGAAGTTAGGAAAGTTACAAACTAAAGTAGAGCAGGGCCAATCTTTAAGCTTCTTATTAGAAAGTGATGATTTATTTCCTAAATTATTAACTCAAATGGTTAAAGTAGGTGAACAAACAGGAGAATTAGGGCCAATGTTGCTTAAAGTAGCTGATTATTATAACCAAGAATTAAAGTATGAGCTTGAAATGTTAGTTTCTTTAGTAGAACCGCTAATAATTTTATTGTTATCTAGTTTTGTATTTATAGTTTTAATTTCTGTGTTACTACCTTTATTTAATCTAATTAACTTTATTTAGGAGTTATAAATGAAAAGACAAGCTGGATTTACTTTAATCGAATTGATGATGGTAATAGCAATAATCTCTATTTTAGCTACGCTAGGAATTCCTCATTTAAATACCTATCTACAACACTTAAAGTTAAGTGGGGCGGTCAATAAATTAGTTAGTGATCTACAATTAGCTAGACAAAACTCAATTATAACAGAAATAAAGTATGGAATTGTCTTTGATTTAGATAGGAATCAGTATTTATTAGTTAAATCAAAAGTAGATCCTAAGATAATTGACAGGGTAGATTTTAAAGAGGTTACATTTAAAGAGATTACTTTTCCTACTTATGAATTAATTGCTACTGGAGAAAGAGCTATCTTTTTTAAGAAACTAGGAAATTTAGATGGACATAATGGTCGAGTAGTATTAGAATTAGATAATTTGGCCCCACGTCAGATTATATTTTCTTCTAATGCTGGACAATTAACTATAAGGTAGGTGGTATTGTTAAAGAGAGAGGTTTTACTTTATTAGAAGTAGTATTTGCTATTGCGATGTTAGGTTGCATATTAATACCATTAGTTACTACATTTATTAATAGTGGAAAAGAAATAGTTGCAGCTAGATTTAAAACTGAAGCAATTAATTTAGCGAGATGGAAGTTAGCTACCCAAAGGGTTAAAGAGTATAGTAATTTAATAGACCAAAGCAGAACTTCTTTTTTTAGCCCAGAGTTTTCTAATTATGATTATCAGATTGATATTATTAAGTTAAGTCCTAATCTAAAAGAAGTGATTACTAAAGTTTATTATCAACAGCGACTAAAAGCTAAGTTAGTAACTATAATTGCGAAATAAAGGTGTGATAGTTTGCAAAATAGGGGATTTACTTTAATAGAGATTATGTTGTTACTGGCAGTTAGTGGAATTATCCTAAGTTCTTTAGTAGTAGTTAATCAAACAATGCTTAGAACCTGGCAGTCTAATAAACTACAAGCTAGTTTAGAGCAGGAGTTAAGAGTAAGTATGAATAGTATCGTTAAGCATTTACAATCTGCACTAAAGATTAAAAGAGTAACAACTAATAAAATTTCATTTCTTGACCAGCAAGCAAAACTGAGAGTAATTTATTATCAATCGAATACTGGTCTATGTCTTGATAGTGATTTGAATGTAATAAGTAAGCGTATTTCTAATTTAAATTATAAGTTATTGAACCAGCTATTAGTTATTAAATTAGAGATTGCAGAGCAAGGGCAGAGTCTAAGCCTAAAAACAGCAATTAAGTTACAGGAGAAACAATTATGACCAAAAAAGAAGAAGGTTACATACTAATTTTTGTATTTATAACCTTAACTAGCCTAGGAATTTTATTACCAGTTTTATTACAATTGGTGAGTAATGAAGTTATAATTACTAAGCACTATCAGCAGCAAATAAAAAATTATTATTTGGTTAAGGGTGTAATGGTGGTAGCTAAAGAAGAGGTTAGTAAACAAATAAATAAATTAAGTTATATAAGCAAAGAAAATCTAGACCAACTGCAAATAGAAGGTAGTATAGTTTTAAAAGATCCTAACAGCTCTCATCAAATTAAGACGGAATATTTAGTTAAAGAGATAGTGGATGAAAGCAGTAAATTAAATCTTAATTTAGCTAGTCAAGAGAGATTAGAAGAGTTACCAGAGATTGGTGAAACAATAAGCCAACGAATTGTAGACCATAGATTATATAATTATTTAGAAGAATTATTAAATTTATCAGGGATAGATAATAAGCTTTATGAGCAAATTAAAGACTATTTAACCCTAAAGACGCAAGGTAAGATTAATCTTAATACAGCTCCAATAGAAGTGTTAAATACCTTGCCAGGAGTAGGGGAGACTCTAGCAACTAGGATTATAATGAATCGAATCTTTACAAATATTGAAGAACTAAAGGATGTAGAGGGAGTTGGCCCAGCTACTTATCAACAGCTAGAACCTTTAGTAAAGGTTGATTCTAATTATTTTCAAATTCTAGTTAGAATCAAGATTCCAGAGCGAGAATTACAAACCGAGAGATTAAAAATCATAAAATTAGATTAGGAGGAATATTGTGCTATCTTTTTTTAAATCTAAGTTACCCTTAGGATTAGATATAGGAGCTAGTAATCTTAAAGTTGTAGAGTTAGCGCCAACTAGTTCTCTACCTAAGTTAGAGCAATTCTTAATCAGAAGAAGAGAAGATAATAATTTAAAGAATCAATTAGTTCAAATAAAAAAGGAATTTAATTTTAGTACAGATAAAATGGTAATTGGTATTGGTGGGCCAAGCTTAATTATTAGAAGAATAAATCTACCTAATATGTCTGAAGATGAATTAGCAGAAGCTATTAGCTGGCAGGTTGATGATTACTTACCATTGCCGATAGATAAGACAGTATTTGATTATCAAGTAATAAATAGAGAAGATGGAGAGTTAGAATTAATTTTAGTAGCTGCCCCCAAAGAGGTCATTCAAGAAAGAATAAAAGCAGTAGAGCAAGCAGGATTTAAGGTCCATTCTATAGCTGCTAACCCCCTGGTCTTAAGAAGGATCTTACCTACAGCGAAATTAGTAGAGCAAAAGAGTTTAGTTTTGATCAATCTGGGGGCCAAGACTACAGAGTTAATTGCCTTAGAAGAAGGTAAATTTCATTTTAGAAGGAGTTTTAATTTTGGTGGAACTGATTTTACCTCTGAGATTAGAGAAAAGAAGGAATTAAGCTTTAGAGAAGCTGAAAGTTATAAGTTTAAGTTAAAAGATAAGGCCTTAATTTCTAATTCTCTATCTAAATTAATTTCAGATGTAAAGCGCTCATTAAAATATAGGGGCATCTTAACAACTACAGAGCAGCTATTAGTTACAGGAGGAGGAGCTAACCTAAAAATTTTAGTCAACCTTTTAGCTAAGGAGCTGGATTTGAATATAGGAAGTTTTAATTCTTTAGGTCAGATTCAATTTTCTCCTCAAGAGTTTAGTCCTCATTTATTACATAAGAAATTACCTAAGCTATCTGTTAGTTTAGGTTTAGCTTTAAGAGAGGTGCAAACAGATGATAAATTTATTGCCCGCAGAGCTTAAAAGAAAGAGAAAAAGGTTGAAGTTAAAAAGATATCTCATTTTATTAGCTGTTATATTAATTAGTTTACTAACCGGGATTAATTTTTATTTACAAGCACTCATAATAGATACTCAAGATGATTTAGTTAAAGTAGAAGAGCAAGTTAGAAAGTTAAAGTTTAAAGCAGATAAGTTAGAGGCTAAGGTGCAAGTATTAAAGCAGCAACAGATCATAAGTCAATTAAGTAATAAACTAAGCTATACTAGAGTAGTTAAGGATTTAAATATTATTATTCCTCCTGGAGTATGGTTAACTGGATTTATTATCAATCAGGGGAAATTATTAGTGATTGGAGAAGGCACTAATCAACAGATAATAAATACTATCGAACGATTAGCTAAGTATCCTTATTTTAAACAAGTAAATTTAGTTTCAACTAAAGAAGAAGAGGAAGGATTTCAATTTCAAGTTTCAGGGAGGCTAGGGTATGGGGCGCAATAGACTAGTAGTATTAACTCCTATCATAATTATAATAATTATCTATTTCTTATTGCTGGGCCCTAAGTTAACAAAGGTAGTGGCTTTACAGGAGAAAATGGAAGAAAGGATCAAAGAAAGAGCTCGTTTACAAAGGTTAAACTCTAATATAAAAGCTAAATTAAAGGCTGATCTGCCAGTTGATTCTAAAGTGGAATTGAATGCAAAAATAAAACTATCAACCTTTTTAGTTAAAATAGAAAAGTTAGTAACTAATACTAAAGTTAAGTTAAAAAGTTTAGCTCCCCAAGCTAAAAAAGAAGAAAAGCAGGTTGTTAAATTACCAATCGATCTAATTTTAGAAGGCAAATATTCTAATTTAGTTCAGTTTCTGACTCAATTAAAGAACTTAAAGCAATTTGTTAAAATAAAAAATCTTAAATTAATTGTCAAACAGAATAAATTGCAGACTCACCTAAGACTTTTTATTTATGCTATGAGTGGTGAGAGAAATGATTAAGAAAAGAAAAGAATGGATTGCGATAACTTTAGTATTAATAGCTATTGGTTTATGGGCCAAGCTCTTATTTTTTAATCAAAAGCAAAAGAGAAGTGTAAAGCAAGTAAAAAAGACTGTAAAGCAAGTAGAGCAATCTAAGCCTAAAGAACCAATAAGTTTTGTTGTGACTAAGTTATATAAGCGTATTCCAGTTAGAAATTCTCCTTTTTTAAGTGGCCAGCAAAATCAAGCCGAGTTTAATTATCAGTCTCCTGTTAGTAATCAGTCCCCGAAGTCATTGAATAAGGAATCAAAAAAGCAACCTAAAGTCTTAATTTTAACGATTGATTTAGAGGTAACTGGATTACTAAAACGAAAGAATCATTATTTAGCTGTAGTACAAGATAAAAATAGAAGTTATTTATTAGCTCCCAAAGATATAATTAAAGGATATCAGGTAGTAAAGATAACTAATAAAGAAGTTAAGTTAAAAAAAGACGGAAGAAGTTACTTGCTTAAGTTTAATTTAGCTAATTATTAATTTTAAACAGGACTTTACTTACTAAATCAAGAAATTAAAGAAGCAACAGTAGAATAGTAGAATGAGTAGAGGAGGAAAAATATGCGATATTTAACTGCAGGAGAATCACACGGAGAAGCAATTACAGGTATTTTAGAGGGAGTTCCAGCTAATTTAGAGATCAACCCTAAAGATATTAATCGAGAGTTGACTAGACGACAAGGTGGATATGGTCGTGGAGGAAGAATGAAGATTGAGAATGATCTAATAGATATTTTATCTGGTATTAGAGGTGGCAAGACTTTAGGGAGTCCAATTACATTACAGATTAAAAATGATGATTGGGAGAATTGGAGAGAAGTTTTAGCTCCTTTTGGCGATTGTGGTTATGATCAAGATGAGGTAAAGATAAAAAAAGAAGATAAGATTAAGAGGGTGGAACCTAAAGTTACTAAACCTCGACCAGGTCATGCTGATTTAGCAGGAGCCTTAAAGTATAATCAAGATGATTTACGTAATATTTTAGAGCGGGCTAGTGCTCGGGAGACGGCAATTAGAGTAGCTATTGGAGCGATAGCTAAGGTGTTATTAAAAGAATTGGGGATTGAAGTAACTAGTCATGTTATCCAACTAGGTAGTGTAGCATTAGAAGGCTATCAGACTGATTTTGATAAGATCAAAACTAAGAGTGCCCAATCTCAAGTCCGTTGTGTAGATGAGGATGTAACTAAAAAGATGATAGCTGAAATAGATGATTGTAAAGAAAAAGGAGATTCGTTAGGTGGTATTTTTGAGATAAGAACAACTAAACTTCCTGTAGGATTAGGTGGTCATGTACAGTGGGATCGAAAATTAGACGGGCAGTTGGCCCAAGTTTTAATGAGTATCCAGGCCATTAAAGGGGTCGAAGTAGGTTTAGGTTTTGAAGCGGCTAAGCAACCTGGTTCTCAAGTTCATGATCCGATCTTTTATGATGAACAATTCTTTAGAGAGTCTAATAATGCAGGAGGGATTGAAGGTGGAATGAGTAATGGTGAACCAGTAGTTATTAAAGCTGCTATGAAGCCAATACCTACTTTGTATCAACCCCTATCTTCAGTTGACTTAGAGACAAAAGAAGAATTCAAAGCTAGTGTAGAACGATCAGATGTAACTGCTGTTCCGGCTGCTAGTGTAGTTGGAGAGTCTGTAGTAGCTTTTGAGTTAGCTAAGGCTTGCTTAGAGAAGTTTGGTGGAGATAGTATAGAAGAAATAAAGGATAATTATAATAATTACTTAGAAATGTTAGAGCAGAGGTAGATAAAATGAATATAGCTTTAATTGGTTTTATGGGAACGGGAAAAACGACAGTTGGTAAAAAATTGGCCTCAAGATTAAATTATAAATTTGTCGATTTAGACCAAGAAATTGTAGCAGAGGATGGTAGGGAAATTTGTGAGATTTTTGCCCAAGCTGGAGAGGATTATTTTAGGGATTTAGAAACGAGGGTAACTGCAAAAATAGCTCAAAAAGACAAGCAAGTAATCGCTACTGGAGGGGGAGTAGTTTTAAGAGAAGAGAATATTAAAAACTTAAAGAAGAATGGGTTTTTGGTTCTACTTCAGGCTACGCCAGAAGAAATATTAGAACGAACTAAAAGTGATGATGATCGTCCTTTATTAGATGTAGAAGAGCCCTTAGCTAAAATAAAAAAGATGTTGGAAGAAAGAGCAGAAAAATATAATTGTACTCCTTATCAAATAAATACAACAGGGCTAACAATTAATGAAGTGGTGGCAGAAATAATTAACAATGAAGAATTAACAAGTGACAATTAGAAAAAATATTTAAGTAAATTGTAAACTCTAGATTGAATAGTAGCAGGGAGGAGTAAGCATGGAGACAGTTAAAGTCGATTTAGGAGTGAGAAGTTATCAAATTAAGATTGGAGAAGATATCCTAGCTAACTTAGGTGCTTATCTACAAGAGTTGGATATAGGATCAAAAGTACTAATTATTACTAATCCGTTAGTTAATAGTCTATATGGTTCTGAGGTTAAAGAGGCAATTGCTAAAGTTGGCTTTGATGTATCTAAAGCTTTAATTTCTGATGGAGAGGAATATAAATCTTTAGAGACTGCTCAAGATTTATATGATAAGGCAGTTGGAGTTGGTTTAGATAGGACTTCTACTATTGTAGCTTTAGGCGGAGGAGTAGTAGGGGATATAGCTGGTTTTATTGCTGCTAGCTTTATGAGAGGGATTAATTTTGTTCAAGTGCCTACTACGGTCTTGGCCCAAGTTGATAGTAGTGTAGGTGGGAAAGTAGCTGTTAATCATCCTCAAGGTAAGAATTTAATTGGAGACTTTTATCAACCTAAATTAGTTGTAGCAGATAAGAAAGTATTATCTACTTTAGAAGAAAGAGAATTAAAAGCTGGTTTGGCTGAAGTTATTAAGTATGGTGTAATTTGGGATCAACAATTCTTTGCGTTTTTAGAGAAGAGGATAGATGAAATATTAAATTTAGAGACTGATGCCATAATCAAATTAGTAACAAGGTCTTGTGAGATTAAGGCTGCAGTAGTAGCAGAAGATGAGAAAGAAGAAGGTTTGCGTGCTATTTTAAATTATGGCCACACTATTGGGCATGCACTAGAAGCAGTAACAAATTATAAAAAATACCGGCATGGAGAAGCAGTAGCTATTGGTATGGTCGCAGCAGCTAAATTAGCTTATAAAAGGGGACTGTTGGATTCTGCTGCTCTAGAGAGACAAAAAGAGTTAATTTCTAATTTTGGATTACCAGTAGCTTATCATAATTTAGAGAAGGAGCAGATTATTAAGGCTTTAAGTAAGGATAAAAAGGTTAAAAATGGAGTTATAAGATTTATTTTGGCTAATCAAATTGGAAAAGTAATTATCACTTCTGATTTAACAGAAGAAAATATTAGAGAAACATTAGAGGAGTTAGGAGGCTAAAGATGATCTTAGTAATTCACGGGCCAAATTTGAATTTATTAGGGATGAGAGAACCAGACGTTTATGGAGTTAAAACACTAGATGATATAAATCAATGTTTAAGGGAATTGGCTTCTGGTAATAATATAGAATTAAAGATTGTGCAATCAAATAGTGAAGGAAAAATAATAGATATTATTCATCAGTCATTAGAACAGAATATAGAAGCAATTATTATTAATCCTGGAGCATTTACACATTACAGTATTGCTATTCGGGATGCTTTAGCAGCTATAGAAGTGCCAATATTAGAGGTTCATTTAAGTAATATTTATAAGCGGGAAGAATTTAGACATAAGTCAGTAATTGCACCTGTAGTAACTGGTCAGATATCTGGCTTTGGAGTTGATAGCTATACTTTAGCTTTAGAGCAGGCAATTAGACTTATTGAATAATAGCTAGCTGTTGACCAAGTCATTAATAAAATAGGAGTGATGGTAATGCAAGATAGAATTGATCAATTAAGAGAGTTATTAACTGAAAAGGAGATTGAAGCATTATTAATTAGTACCCCAGAGAATAGACGTTATATGACTGGTTTTACTGGTACAGCAGGAATGGTATTAATTACTCACAAAGAAGCAATTTTAATTACAGATTTCCGTTATACCTCTCAAGCTAAAGCAGAAGCACCAGATTATAAAGTGGTAGAATTTAAAAAGAATAAACTTAAGCTAGTAGCTGACTTACTATCTGATTTAGAAATTCAAAAATTAGGTTTTGAGTCTAAACATGAAACTTATAGTACATATCTTAAGTATAAAGATAAGTTACCAGTAAAATTACAGGCTACTCAAAATTTAGTTAAGAAATTGAGATTGACTAAGGATAAGGCAGAGATTAGTAAATTAAAAGAGGCAATTAAATTAGCTGATCAGGCTTTTGCAGCAATCAAAGATCAACTAAAGCCAGGTGTTAAAGAACGAGATATAGCTTTACAATTAGAGTTTTGGATGAAGGAGCATGGTGCTAGTAAGAATGCTTTTGATTTTATTGTTGCTTCTGGAGAACGTTCTGCTTTACCCCATGGTGTAGCAAGTGAAAAAGAAATTGAAGCAGGTGACTTTGTGACTATTGATTTTGGTTGTGTTTATCAAGGCTATCACTCTGATATGACGAGAACTGTAGTTATAGAAGAAGGGCCAACAGATAAGCAAAGGGAGATTTATCAATTAGTACTTAAGGCTCAACAGGAAGCTATTAAGGCTATTAAAGCCGGAATGAAAGCTTCTGAGGTAGATAAAGTAGCTAGAGATATAATTGCAGAGGCCGGTTATGGTGATTATTTTGGTCATGGATTAGGTCATGGAGTAGGTCTAGAGATTCATGAAGGGCCAAGATTATCATGGCAGGATGATAAAGTACTAAAGCCAGGAATGGTAGTGACAGTAGAACCTGGTGTGTATCTACCTGACTGGGGTGGAGTTAGAATAGAAGATATAGTTGTAGTCCAAGAAGATGGCTGTCAGATATTAACCCAAACTCCTAAGGAGTTGTTGACAGTGGGAACTAAATAAGATAAAATGAACAGATGTCAATATATACAAGGAGGTTAAGGAATGATTACAACTAGAGATTTTAAGACAGGACTAACAATTGAATTAGATGGTGAATTATATACAATCGTTAATTATGACCATACTAAGCCTGGTAAGGGTGGAGCATATTTACAAACTGAGCTAAAGCATTTAGAATCAGGAAGAACAGTCAACAAAAGGTTTAAAGCTGGTGAGAAGGTACAGGAGGCTTATATAGATACTAGACCATTTCAATACTTATACCAAAGTGGAGAAGATTATGTTTTTATGGATCAAGAATCTTATGAACAGATTAATCTCAGTCAGGAACAGATTGGTGATGCTGCTAAATTTATCAAAGAAAACTCTGAAATTAAGGTAAAGATGTATCAAAATGAACCAATTGGAGTTAAGTTACCTACTTTTGTAGAATTAGAAGTTACTCATGCTCCACCTGCTGTCAAAGGGAATACAGTTTCAGGTGGTTCTAAAAAGGTAACTGTAGAAACTGGAGCTGAAGTTAAGGTTCCTTTATTTATTGAAGAAGGAGATATACTTAAACTTGATACAAGAAGCTGTGAGTATATCGAGCGCGTTTAATCTTTATGAGCAACTTTTATTAGTTGCTCTTTTTTATTTAATTAGTTTAAATTTTATATCACTTTGGTCATACTTTCGTAAAGATTAAATGTTATAATAACTACTAGATAATAAAGAGTTTTTTAACATTAAGGAGGATTTTAAATGATTACAGAAAATATAAATATGAGATCTGATCAGCAATTAAATTTAGTTAGTAGTTATTTTAAGGAACTAAAAGAGATTTCTTTATTAACAAAAGAAGAGGAACAAAAGTTAGCTAAAAGAATAGAAGAAGGGGATGAAGCTGCAAGACGAAAGTTAATAGTTTCTAACTTAAGGTTGGTAATAAGTATTGCTAAAGACTATACTAGTAACGGATTACCATTTTTAGATTTAATTCAAGAAGGCAATATTGGCTTGCATAAAGCAGTGGAAAAGTTCGATTATAAGAGAGGTAATAAATTTAGTACTTATGCTACTTGGTGGATTAAACAAAGCATTACGAGAGCTATTGCTAATAAATCACGAACAATTCGAACACCAGTTCATATTAATCAAGAAATTAAACGGATGATTAGGATTTATAACCAGTTAAAAAAAGAATTAAACCGTCAACCACAAGAAGCAGAGATTGCTACTAAAATGGGAGTAGATAAAGAGAAAGTAATAAAACTAAAGAAAATTGCTGAAAAAACAATATCTTTAGATAGCCCCTTTAATGAAGAACGAGATGATTCATTAATTGATTTTGTTGAAGATAAAGAAAGTTTAACGCCACTAAGTGCTGTATCCAATTCTTTTTTGGAAGAAGATTTAGATAATGTAATGAATGTATTATCTGAGAGAGAGAAGAAAATTTTGAAATTAAGGTATGGCCTTGTAGATGATCGGGCTAGAACCCTTAAAGAAATTGCTAAAGTCTTTGATTTAAGTAGAGAGAGAATTAGGCAACTTCAGATTAGGGCTTTATCTAAACTAAGAAGCTCGAGGAAGGTTGAGATATTAAAAGATTATTGGAAAGCAATATAGTATAAGTTGATCCAGATGCTAAATAGCATCTGGATTTTTTTATTTTATATTCATATTTTTACCAGATGACTAATATGATTAAGTAGTCGAGGTGATAATTATGGGTACTAAAAATTATAAGCTTTTAAAGCAAGATATTTTGCCCGTTTTGGCCCCTAGCCTAAGACAAATTATTGGGCAAGTAGCTGATAGAAAATTAAAGAAGATATTAGAAATTAGACTACGTAGTAATAATCCTTTATTGTTAGAAGAGCCTAAAGGAGAATTAATGATTACTAGTAAAGGTGAGGTAACTAAAAATAGTAGACAGGCCCATACAGTTAGTAAACAAGAAGTTCAAGATACTCTTAATTTAATGACTAATAGTTCTTTATATACTTTAGAAGAGGAATTAAGGTCTGGTTATTTGACTTTATCAGGGGGGCATAGAGTTGGGCTAGTAGGACAAGTGATTAGAGATAGAGCAAAAATTAAAAGAATTAAACATATTGCAGCTTTAAATATTCGGTTTTGTCAAGAGGTTATTGGAGCAGCAAATGGGGTTATTAACCAGATAATTAATGGTTCAAATGATATTTATAATACTTTAATTATTTCACCACCTAGATGTGGGAAGACAACCTTACTTAGGGATTTAGTTCGCCAGATTAGTAATGGTATTCCTAAGCAATTTAATGGTTTAAAAGTAGGAGTAGTAGATGAACGATCTGAAATTGGTGGTGCTTATCAAGGTGTAGCTCAGAATCAAATAGGGATTAGAACAGATTTATTAGATAGAGCTCCTAAGCCAGAAGGAATTTTGCTATTGATCAGATCTATGTCACCAAATGTAATAGTAACTGATGAAATTGGTACTAAAGAAGATGTTGATATTTTACTAGAAGCATTAAACGCAGGAGTAAGAGTGATTACCACTGTTCATGGTAGTAATTTAGCAGAAGTAAAATCTCGTCCTAGTCTAGCTAAATTATTTAAAGATAATATTTTTAAAAGGATTATTATTTTAAGTCGTGCTAAAGGGCCAGGAACAATAGAAAAAATTATTAAATACTAGAGGTGATAAGATGAAGTTAGTCGGTACTATATTAATTATCATCAGTAGTACTGGATTAGGTTTTGTAGTAGCTCGACAATTTATTTTACGCTCTAAACAGTTAAAACAAATAAAACTAGCTTTAGAATTATTGCAAACTGAGATAAGTTATGGCATAACCCCTTTGCCTCAAGCTTTTGAAAAGATAGCTTCTGAATTAGATGCCCCAGTAGATAATTTTTTTGTTGAAGCTAGAGAAGGATTAAAGGCAGGTCAAACAGCTAAAGATGCTTGGCAACAAGCAGTTAAAAAAGTAATTAGCCAGACTGCTTTGGGCCAAACTGAAGAGGATGTTTTGTTAGATTTTGGTTGTAATCTAGGCCAATCAACTAGTGATGACCAACTAAGGTATTTAAACTTGGCCCAAGATCATATAAATAATCTACATCAAGAAGCAATAACAGATCAAAAAGAGAAAGTTAAACTATGGCGTTACTTAGGTGTTTTAGGAGGATTATTTATAGTAATTTTGATCTTTTAGTTAATCATAGTTGTTAATTCTAATTAATATGTAAAGTAATGAAGGGGGCAAAAAATTAGATGATGAATATAGATTTAGTCTTTAAGATTGCAGGGTTAGGAATTTTGATTTCAGTTTTTAATATGGTATTAAAACAGGCTGAAAAAGAAGAGCAAGCACAGATGTTAACTTTAGTAGGTGTAATTATTGTGTTAATGGTAGTTATTCAATTGATTAATCAATTATTTACTAATGTTCGTAGTATTTTTGGATTTTAAGGAGTGTAAGCAATGGAAACAATAATTCAGATTGTTGGCTTAGGAGTTATTGGTACTATTTTTGCTGTTGTCTTAAAGCAGTCTAGACCAGAGCTAGCTTTACAATTAAGCTTGGTTGTAGGATTAATGGTCTTTATTTTTATGTTAAGTAAGATAATGATAGTGATCAATGCCTTAGAGAGTCTAGCTGATAAAGCTAATGTTGATAAAATTTATTTAAGTACTATATTAAAAGCAGTTGGAATTGCTTATGTAGCAGAGTTTGGAGCTCAAATATGTCGTGATGCAGGAGAAGGTATTATAGCATCTAAGATAGAATTTGCAGGAAAAGTATTAATCATGATTTTAGGCATTCCAATTATGATGGCAATTTTAGAGTCAGTATTACAACTATTACCATAAAGGTGTGGTGATATGAAGAAATTATTTATAATGTTAACTATAGTAGTCTTAATGACTATTCCTGTGCAGGCAGAAGATAAATTAGAACAAATTAAACCTGAAGAAATAATTGAAAATCAATTAGAGAATTTTGATTTGAATAAATTAGAAAAAGAGGTTGACAAGCTTAATAAAGAGACTGGAGAGTATCTACCAGCTTTACAGGTAACAGATATTATTAATTTATTTAGTAAACAGGGATTAGAAAATAAATTTCAGGAGATAGTAAGAGGTTTATTACATTATTTTTTTGATGAGATAGTTATTAATAGTAAATTATTAGGACAATTAATTGTTTTAGCTATGGTTGTAGCTGTGCTAAAGAATTTTCAGGCTAATTTTGCTGTTTCACAAGTTAGTCAATTAGCTAATGGAATTACTTATTTAGTCTTAGCTATTGTAGCTTTAAATTCATTTAAAGTAGCTATAACTGTTGGTCAAGGAACAATTCAGGATATGGTGGGGGTTATGTATGCCATCATTCCTCTGTTGTTATCGCTACTAATTAGTATGGGGAATTTAGCTTCAGCTTCGTTATTTCATCCAATTACATTTTTAATTGTCAATACATTAAGTACAATTGTTAAAAACTTTGTTTTTCCGATAATTTTTTTATCCACTGTGCTGGAAATTGTTGATAACATATCTAATGATTTCAAAGTAAGTGGGTTAGTTAGTCTTTTAAGACAGTTAGCTATGGGGGCTTTAGGGGTAGTAACCACTATTTTTTTAGCTGCAATTATTACCCAGGGGACAGTAGCTACAGTTAGTGATGGTGTAACTATAAGAACTGCTAAATATTTAACAAGTAATTTTATACCTGTTGTAGGTGGTTTTTTATCTAGTGCGTTAGATGTTATGATTGGTGGATCATTATTGATCAAGAATGCTTTAGGATTATTTAGTGTATTAATAATTTTAGTTTTTTGTTCATTCTCAGTAATTAAGATTCTAGCTTTAGTTTTTATTTATCGTTTTGCTGCTGCTATTATTCAACCAGTTAGTGATGATCAAACAGTAAACTGCTTGAATATTTTGGCTGGTAATTTACTACGAATCTTTGGTTCAGTTGTTGTAGTAGGGGTGATGTTTTTTGTAGTAATTATTATTGTAGTAGGTACTGCTAACTTTACAGTTATGATGAGGTGATTATAATTGATTTCTTAAGAGAGTGGATTAGAAATTTAGTCTTGATAATTTTATTGGCCCATTTTATTGAAATGTTATTACCTAGCAGTAAAATGAAAAGATATGTTAAGGTAGTAGTTGGTTTTTTTGTAATTTTAATGATTTTAACTCCTTTTTTAGAGATAGTTAATCAAGGGGTTAGTCAATTTGGTTTTGAAATAATTGAAAATAAGAAAACTTCTTGGCGTAAAATAGTAGATCAAGGAGAGAGGCTAAGAGAAATTAAAAAAGATAAAGTAAGAGGTGATTATAAAAGAAGGTTATCTCAACATATACGGGCGATGGTTAAATTAAACTCTAATCTAGATAATATTAAAGTAGGAGTTACATTAGATGCAGCTAATAATTTAGAAACTATATCAATAACAGGAGTTAGAGATAAGATTGTACCAGTACAGGTTGATTTATCTAATCAAACTAAGAAAGCTTCTACCTCTCAAATGAAGGGAGAAGAATTAAAAGACTTAATCTCTACTTTATATGGGCTCAATGCCAATCAAATTAGAGTTAAAATGAAGTAGAAAGGAGGAAGTGCATGTTAAATAAAATATTTAATATATTTACTGAAGAAGAAAATTCTTTTAATACAAAAATTTTATTATTGCTTGGTTTAGCAGGGATATTTCTAATTTTTTTAGGTGATTTTACTGGTAGTTTTACCTCTAATAAAACAGCTAATAGACAGCAACCAGTTCAGAAACAAGTAGTAGATGCTCCTTCATTTAAAGAAAAAATTGAAAACCAGTTGCAAGAAACATTGTCTTTAATTGCTGGTGTAGGAAAAGTAAAAGTTAATTTAACTTTAGATACTAGTTCTGAATATATTTATATTCGAAATAATATTCATTCTAAAGAGGAAGTAGTTGAAACAGATAATAATGGGGGCCAAAGAAAGACTTTACAGACTGAGAATGAGGATAAAGTAGTAGTTGTAAATCAAGGAGGGAGTGAAGAACCTGTAATTAAGAAAAAAATAAAACCTAAAATAAGAGGAGTATTAGTTGTGGCTGAGGGAGCTAAAAATTCTTATGTCAGGGCCAAGTTGATTAGAGCTGTTGAAGTGGGATTAGGAATACCAAGTCACAAAATCGCTGTATTACCAAAAGAAAGGTAGGGAGAAAAATGGAAATTAATATTTGGAGCAAAAGAAACTTCAAAAAGAGAATCGGATGGTTTTTAGTCTTAATGGTTTGGGTAGGGATGGTTACTTCAGTAATTGTCAATCGCACCCCAGATGTTAGTGATCATATAGCTAAAGTTTCATCTCAAGAGGGGTATGTAAAAATAGAGACTGAAAGTGTAAATAAACAAAAAGATAACTCTTTAAAAGTAGAAAAAAAATTACAAGATATTCAGATGAAATCTATAGATGTAGCTAAAGCAAAAAAAGAGGCTAAAAAAAGTGATAAAAATTTCTTTGTAGATTATAGAGTTAAACGTGATCAATCACGTAGTGAACAAATTAGTTTATTAAGAGAGATGATTAATAATCCTAATTCTAGCAAGGAATTAAAAAATAAAGCTCAGAAACTATTATTAGAAATAACTAATAATATGGAACAAGAGATGGAGATTGAAAGTTTAATTCGAGCTAGAGGATATAAAGATGGGATTGCCTTTATTCATGAAAATTCTGTGGAGATAATTATAGCTACTACAGGTTTAAAAAGAGATGATGTGGCTAAAATTGGGAATATAGTAGCAAATAGTACAGGGATTGACTTAAGAAATATTACTATTATTGAGAAGAAACCTGAATGAATTGACAAAATATTAATAAAAAGATATAATTATAAAGTACATTACTTACTACTCAGGTTAAAATATTCGTAACCTGAGTTTTTTTATTAACGGTTAAAAGTTAAAAAAATTCAAATAAAAGCTTTATATATGGTCAAAAATATGATAAAAAATAAAAAAGGAATTATTTTTAGTAAAGGAATTTATGATTAGGCATAGAATAATAAAAGAGGAGCGTAGGAGGGAGCAGTATGAGTAATAATAAGAAGGTAGGAATTACAGATACAACTTTAAGGGATGCTCACCAATCTTTGTGGGCTACCAGGATGAGAACTGAAGATATGTTACCAATAGTTGGAAAAATGGATCAAGTAGGCTACCATGCTATGGAGGTATGGGGAGGAGCAACCTTTGATGTTTGTATGCGTTATTTAGATGAAGATCCTTGGGAAAGGTTGCAGTTATTAGATAGTTATATTACTAATACTCCATTACAGATGTTATTAAGAGCACAGAATGTAGTTGGATATAAACACTATCCAGATGATGTAGTGAGAAAATTTGTTCATAAAGCAGCTGAGAATGGAATAGATAGATTTAGAATTTTTGATGCTTTAAATGATGTTAGAAATATGAAGACAGCAATTGAAGCAGTTAAAGAAACTGGAAAGCATATTCAAGCTACAGTTGTATATACTATTAGTCCAGTGCATACTATAGAGCATTATATAGAGACTGCTGTGACTTTACAAGAGATGGGAGCTCATTCACTATGTATTAAAGATATGGCAGGGTTATTAAAACCATATCGAGCTTATGAATTAGTATCTGCTCTTAAAGAGAAGATTGATATTCCAATTGAGTTACACAGTCATTATATTGGTGGAATGGCTATTTCAACTTACCTTAAGGGAGTTGAGGCAGGGGCTGATGTAATTGATACAGCAACAGCTTCTTTAGCTTTTGGTTCATCTCAACCTCCAGTAGAGACTATGAATGCTATCTGGCAAGATACAGATTTTCATGTTAATTTAGATTTTGATTTATTATTTGATATAGATAGTTATTTTGAAAGAGTAAGGAGAAAGAGAGGATTTAGTCGTGGTGTTACTAAAATTACTGATATGCAGACTTTTGCCCATCAGGTACCCGGAGGAATGATTTCTAATTTAGTTTCACAACTTGAAAAGCAAGAAGCTTTAGATCAGATCCATGATGTATTAAAAGAGATTCCCCGGGTAAGAAAAGATTTAGGTTACCCACCATTAGTAACGCCAACTAGTCAGATTGTAGGAACTCAGGCAGTATTTAATGTATTATTAGGTGAAAGATATAAAGTTATTCCTGACGAAGTTAAATCTTATATTAAAGGTTACTATGGCCAACCTCCAGCTGAGATAAATCCAGAGATACAAAAGAAGGCAATTGGAGAGGAAGAGCCAATTACTTGTCGACCTGCTGATTTATTAGAGTCGACTTTGGATAATATAAAAGATGAAGTGGAACAATATGTAGAAAAAGAGGAAGATTATTTATCATATGCTTTATTTCCTCAAGTAGGATTGAAGTTTTTAAAGCAAAGAAAGAAAAATAGAGATATCTTTGGGGAAGAAGAACCTGAAGTAAATGAGGAAATAACTAATCAAGAAATTATTTCTAGGGAGGCACAAGAAGATATGGATCTTAAAGACATTAAAGAATTAGTAGGGATGTTAGATGAAACTGAGATTTCTGAAATCAATTTAGAGAGTGATGGAACAAAGGTAAGTATTAAAAAAGGAGGGCAAGTTGTAACTCAGACTGCTGAGGTTAAAGAAGTGACAAAGGCTCAAGCACCTGCTAAAAAAGAAGTAGTTAAATCTAAGCCAGCAACTTCAGAAGATGAAGCTAAGGCAGAAGTTACAACTGAAAAACAAGTAGACGGAGAAGAGATTGAAGCTCCAATGGTGGGAACTTTTTATCGTTGTCCATCTCCAGATGCTGATGCATTTGTTGAAGTAGGGGATGTTGTAGAAGAAGGAGATACGATTTGTATTATTGAAGCAATGAAGTTAATGAATGAGATTGAAGCAGAATACAAATGCAAGATTGTTGATATTTTAGTTGATGATGCAGCAGCAATTGAGTATGGTCAACCATTATTCTTAGTAGAAAGATTGTAATAACTAAAAAATATAAAATAGCGTTTATAAAGAAGACTCTGAAAGGTGTAGTGATAGAATGTTCAATAAGGTGTTGGTAGCTAATCGAGGTGAGATTGCAGTACGAATTATTAGGGCTTGTAGAGATTTAGGTATTAAGTCAGTTGCTGTTTATTCAGAAGCTGATGAGGATGCTTTGCACGTTAGATATGCTGATGAGGCTTATTGTATTGGCCCAGCTCCTTCTAACGAAAGTTATCTTGACATTCCTAGCTTAATTAGTGTAGCAGAGATAGCTAATGTAGATGCTATTCATCCAGGGTATGGTTTTTTATCTGAAAATGCTCATTTTGCAGAAGTATGTGAAGATTGTGGCTTTAAGTTTATTGGCCCAAGAGCTGAAGCAATTGAGAAGATGGGTGATAAAGCAGTTGCGCGAGAAACAATGATTGAGGCTGGGGTTCCTGTAGTACCAGGAACTGAAGGAACACTAAGTGGAACCGAAGAAGCTGTTGAGTTAGCTGAAGAGATGGGTTATCCAGTTATTGTAAAAGCTTCCTTTGGTGGAGGCGGAAGAGGAATGAGAATTGCTCACAATAAAGAAGAAGTAGAGAGTGCAGTTCAAACTGCTAGTTCAGAAGCAGAAGCAGCTTTCGGTAATGCTGAAGTCTACTTAGAAAAGTATGTAGAGAATCCAAGACATATTGAGTTTCAGATTTTAGCTGATGAACATGGTAATGTTGTTCATTTAGGTGAGCGTGATTGCTCTATTCAAAGAAGACATCAGAAATTAATTGAAGAGGCTCCTTCTCCAGCAATTGATGCTAAATTAAGAGAAGAGATGGGCCAAGCTGCAATTAAAGCTGCTGAAGGTGTTGACTATTTTAATGCTGGTACAGTAGAAATGTTATTAGATAAAGATGATAATTTTTATTTCATTGAGATGAATACTAGAATTCAGGTAGAACATCCAGTTACTGAGTGGATAACAGGAATAGATATAGTTAGTGAACAAATTAGAATTGCAGCTGGGGAAGAATTAGGATATACTCAAGAAGATATTGAGTTTAATGGTTCTGCAATTGAGTGTAGAATTAATGCTGAAGATCCAGAAAAAGACTTTAGACCTTCTCCAGGAAGAATTGAAAATTATATTATACCTGGTGGTTTTGGGGTTAGGATAGATAGTGCTGCTTTTCCTAAGTACATGATACCACCACATTATGATTCTATGGTAGCAAAATTGATTGTCTGGGGCGAAGATAGAGAGGCATCACTTGAAAGAATGTTACGTTCGCTAAAGGAATTTGAAATTAGTGGAATTAAGACTACAATTCCTTTTCACCAAAAAGTGCTAAAGAATGAAGAGTTTGCTGCTGGTAAATTTGATACTGGCTTTATTCCTAAACATTTTTCTAATGATGAGTAAGTCTAAATAAGGAGGTACCAAGATGAAAGAAGATGAAAATGGAATTGGTGCTATTAGAATTGCTAATGAGGTTGTAAGTATTATTGCTGGTTTAGCAGCTACTGAAGTTGAAGGAGTAGCTGGAATGAGCAGTGGTTTAGCTGGTGGAATTGCTGAAATGTTAGGACGAAAGAATTTATCTAAAGGTGTTGAAGTCGAAGTTGGAGAAACTGAGACAGCTATAGATTTGTATGTGATTATGCAATATGGAGTTGAAATTCCTGAAGTAGCATGGCAGATTCAGGATAATGTCAAGCAGGGGATTGAGACTATGACAGGTTTAGATGTTGTAGAGGTTAATGTTCATGTACAAGGGGTTAGCTTTCAAGATGAAGAAGAGGAAGAAGAAGTAATAGAAGAGCCTCAAGAAGAGCAACAACCAGAGGCTACTGAGCTACCTAGAGTAAGATAACTATATTAGTTGAAAAGCTAACTCTTTTAGAGTTAGCTTTTCTTCTTTTTAAAAAAATTGACTTCAAATTACTTGTAATAACTTTTCTGTATTGGTAAAACATACTCTTAATGCTAGATTTAAATTAATTCTCTGGAAGAGAAAGGAGAATATAGATGCAATATTTAGATCGTTTTTTTGTATTAGTGTTTACTTTATTATGGACTATAGTGTCTTTGCTAATGATGGGAATTTCTATTGGGTGGATTGATAGTTTATATTTAGTTGATTTAATCAATCAAGATTTACAGTTGGTAGGTATAATAGGAGGAATTCTTTTTTTAATTTCCTTGCGTATATTACAATTATTTTTACCAGGGAAAGAAAAGGTTACTCAAACTGTTGTTGCTCAGGGTAAGTTAGGTACTATAAAAGTTAGCTTAGGAGCTATTAAGAAATTAGCTGAAGAAATAGTTAGGCAGGAAGTAAAAGTAACAGAGATTAAATCTAAGGTAGAGGTTACAGAACAAGGAGTAGATATATTGCTAGATTTGGCTATTGTTTCTAGAGCTAATATTGCAGAGTTAGGTGAGAAACTACAAGAGCAGATTAGAGAACAAGTTACTGCTTCTACAGGGGCAGAAGTAGACCAAGTAGAGATTTTAATTAATAAAGTTAGTCGACAAGAAAAGCCAAATAAAGGATTAGATTAAAAAAGAGGTGTTAAAGATGGCCAAATTTGATGATTTAGATCAGTTATTGGCCTTGTTGGATGATTATAAAGGAAGAACTTTAGGGATGCTAATAGGGTTATTTGCTGCTCTATTAATTATTAGTTTGGGCGTAATCCCAGCAATTTTTATTATGATGTGTATGGCAATTGGTTATTATTTTGGTGCTCGCTATGATAATCGTAAGGATTTTAAGGATGTAATAGATAAGATATTTCCACCCCAAGAATAGATATAAAGTAATTAATAAAGAATAATTATTAAATAATAAATAGTAGTAATCATTTTATACGAGGAGGGGTTAATATGGTACAAGCTATAACTAGACGTCAAGCCAGAGAGGTTGCAGTTCAGTTTCTATATCAAGTAGATATCAATAAGGCAGGATTAGTGAGTAATTTAGATACACTACATGAAGAACGTCCCGAATTAGATCTACGAGGTAGTTTTTTATCGGATATAATTGAAGGGACATACCATAAAAAGCATGAATTAGATCAACTAGTTGATGATAATATATCTAATTGGAAGATGGAAAGAATGGGTAAGGTAGAGCGCAATATTATTAGGTTGGCTTTATATGAAATGTTATACGAAGAAGAGATCCCAACAGCAGTATCAATTGATGAAGCAATTGAGTTAGCTAAAAGTTTTAGTGATCAAAAAGCAGCTAAATTTGTTAATGGAATATTAGGAAAATTAGCTAAGAAGTTAGACTTAAAAGAGGAGGAGTAAGAGATATTGATTCTAGGGATTGATACTAGTAATTATACTACTGCTGCTGCTATTATGGATTCTTCTGGGAAGTTAATAACTCAAACTAGAAAATTACTTACGGTAAAAGAAGGTCAACGAGGTTTGCGTCAAGCGGAAGCAGTTTTTCAGCATGTTAATCAGTTACCTGAAATATTAGAGGAAGTAATAGGTCAAAATAAGCTAACTAAAATAGTAGTTAGTACTCGACCACGTCCGAAAAAAGACTCTTATATGCCTGTTTTTAGAGTAGGAGAAGGACAGGCCAAAACTTTAGCTAAAGTGTTAGATATTCCATTAGTTGAGGTTTCTCATCAAGAAGGTCACTTAATGGCTGGTATTTGGTCTTCTAATTTAGATGTAGACGAATTTTTAGCTGTACATATTTCCGGAGGTACTACTGAATTATTAAAGGTAACTAAGGCCCAAAGAAAACCTAGTTTTGAAATAGAAAGATTAGGCGGTAGTCAAGATTTACATGCGGGCCAATTTATTGATCGGGTAGGAGTTAAGTTAGGACTATCTTTCCCAGCAGGGCCAAGTTTAGAAGAGTTAGCTACAGAAGGAGAGTTAGAAGCTGTAACTATTCCTTCCTCAGTGGATGGTTATCAGATTAGCTTTTCGGGGCCAAGTTCAGCAGCTATGAGATTAATTGAACAAGGAAAGGATAAATCAGATATTGCTCTGGCAGTTCAACAAGCAGTTGCTAATAGTTTAGAAAAGGTATTAAAAAAGGCAATGCAAGAAGAAAAATTAAGAGATATTTTACTTGTTGGGGGAGTAGCTGCCAATCAATATATTAGAGCTAGATTACAAAAAAGATTAGAACATAGAGCAGTAGGAGCCAATTTATATTTTGCGGATCCTAGATGGAGTAGTGATAGCGCTGTAGGAGTAGCAGGTATGGGAGTGGAAGATAGATAAATAAGAATTTTTAAATACGAAGATTAGAACACGGGAATCCGTGTTCTCTTTATTTTTTGCTATTAGATTTTTATATCAGGATCATATTGACGAAGATTAAAATAATTGTTATAATTTTAACAAAAGCGTTAAAAAATTCACAAGTAGGTGTTAGTAAATATGAAATCATTTATGATTCCTCGTGATGTTGAATTTGGTGAAAAGACATTAAGTTACTTAAGTGAGTTAGATGGAGAACGAGCTATTTTAGTGACAGGTGGTAGTTCTATGAAACGATTTGGTTTCTTAGACCAAGCCCAAGATTATTTAAAGGAAGCTGGAATTGAATCTCGAGTAGTTGATGGAGTAGAACCTAATCCATCAGTTAAGACAGTACTAAAAGGTAAAAGAGCAATGCTTGATTTTGAGCCTGATTGGGTGATTGCCATTGGTGGTGGATCAGCTTTAGATGCAGCTAAGATTATGTGGTGTTTTTATGAACATCCTGAACTTGAGTTTAAAGATATTATTGAAGTAGGGTCTATGCCTGAACTTAGAAATAAAGCTAAGTTTGTGGCTATTCCTTCAACTAGTGGTACTGCTTCTGAAATTACGGCTTTTTCTGTGATTACTGATACTGATGAGAAGATTAAGTATCCGATTGTATCTTCTGAAATCATTCCTGATATTGCAATTGTTGACCCTGAGATACCAGCAACTATGCCGTCTCATATTACTGCTAATACTGGGATGGATGTATTGGCCCATGCTGTTGAGGCTTTTGTTTCTACAGGAGCTAGTGATTATACTGATTCTTTAGCTTTAAAAGCTATTCAATTAGTTTTTGATTACTTACCTAAGGCTTTTGAAGATGGTGATAATATGAAGGCGAGAGAAAAGATGCATAATGCTTCTACAATGGCAGGAATGGCTTTTTCTAATTCTTCTTTAGGGATCGTACATAGCTTGGCCCATAAGATTGGAGGAGAGTTACATATAACACATGGGTTAGCTAATGCTATCCTAATGCCTTATGTAATTGAGTTTAATTATGAAGCTGCTGAGGAGAAGTTTAAAATAGCGGAAGCTACACTAGGTGTAGATGACTTAGCAGCTGCTATTAGAGATTTAAATCAGGCATTAAATATTCCTAGTTCCTTTAGTGAGATTGACTGGATGGACTTTACTGAAGAAGATTTTGAGGGAGTATTAGATAGAATGGCTGCTAATGCTAAAGATGACCCATGTACTGTAACTAATCCAAAAGAGCCTACAGTTGAAGATATGAGGGAGATTTATAAAAAGGCTTTTTATGGTGCTGAGGCAGATTTAGATTAAGTAAGTTAAATAATAAAGTTTTAGAAGACAGGGCCAATTTTAATGGTCCTGTTAGTTTTTTTGCTTGCTTTTAGAAGTAGTCTTGATATAATTATGAGTAACTATATAGAATTTAAAGGTTAATTGATATATAGTGGCACTTCTCACTGAGGCATTGTGTGGCTTTTTCCTTAAATAGTTTTTGTTCATTTCATTCCAGGTAAAATGAGATAAACCAAATCATGGATTTGCTTATTCATATCTATTTTACCTTTCATTCAAAGTATATGAACAAAAACTATAAGACAGTCCAAAAGCCCCACAATACCTTTAATAATTGCTGGAGAGGGTTTCGCAACGACTTATAAATTTTTCATTAATGAGTCTTAGTGAACTGGAATAAAAATAAGGTTTGGGTTAGCTAATCACCTGTTTTTGATTAGCTTAACCTTATTTTTATGGAAGTAAGCTTAGACGAGTTTTGAGAAATTTATCTAGTGAGAAATCCTCTCTCAGCAATCTAAAAGTTAAACTATATATCAATAGTAAATAATTATAAAATAAGTATTGAGGAGGGACATAAGTTGTATAAGATTTTAGATAAGAACAAATTAGCACCTGAGATTGTGCGTTTTAAAGTAGCTGCTCCAGAAGTAGCTACAAAAGCCAAGCCAGGTCATTTTCTAATTGTCAGAGTAGATGAGCAGGCAGAAAGAATTCCATTGACAATAGCTGATTACAATCGAGATAAAGGAACAATTACGATTATTATTCAGGAGGTAGGTTTTAGTAGTCGTCAGATCTGTAACTTAGATAAAGGAGATGCCTTTTTAGATTTAGTTGGCCCGTTAGGGGAGCCAATTGAAACTAAAGATTATGATAAAGTAGTCTGTATTGGTGGAGGGTTAGGTAATGCACCATTATATCCTAAGGCTAAGTCTCTAAAAGAGCATGGAGCAGAAGTAGTTAGTATTTTAGGGGCTCAGACAGCTGAGAAGTTGATCTTAGAAGAAGAATTTAATGAAGTAAGTGATAAATTATATATAGCAACTGATGATGGCTCTAAAGGTAAAGAAGGTTTTGTAACAGATATTTTAGAAGAGTTATTAGAAGCAGGAGAGGAATTTGAATTAGCGATTGCTATTGGGCCAATGATTATGATGAAAGCTGTATCTGAATTAACAGCAAAATATAATTTAGAGACAATGGTTAGCTTAAATTCCTTAATGATTGATGGTACAGGGATGTGTGGGGGTTGTCGAGTAACAGTTGCTGGAGAAACTAAATTTGCTTGTGTAGATGGGCCAGCCTTTGATGGACATCTAGTAGATTTTGATGAACAGCTGAGAAGACAACAATTTTACAAAGAACATGAAGCAAAAGTTAAAGAGTGTGACCACATAGGAGGTGAGCACCAATGTCACAAGGTACAATAAAACAAAAAATGCCACAGCAAGATGCAAACAAGCGAGTCAATAATTTTTCTGAAGTAGCTTTAGGTTATGACGAAGAGACTGCTATTAAAGAGGCTGAGCGTTGTTTGCAATGCTCTAATCCTAAGTGTAAAGCAGGATGTCCAGTAGAGGTTGATATTCCAGAGTTTATTGAATTAGTGGCCGAAGGTAAGTTTAAAAAGGCAGCTAAGAAGGTTAAAGAAAAGAATAACCTGCCAGCTATCTGTGGACGGGTCTGTCCCCAAGAAGAGCAGTGCGAGGCTGAATGTATAGTAGGAATTAAGAATGAACCAGTAGGAATTGGTAGATTAGAGAGATTTGTAGCTGATTATATTCGAGATAGTGAAAAAGTTAAGCCAGTGAAACAAGATAAAGGTAAGGTGGCAGTTGTTGGTGCTGGACCAGCTGGATTGACTGCTGGGGCTGATTTAGCTAAAATGGGTTATCAAGTAACTATCTTTGAATCTTTTCATAAACCAGGTGGAGTTTTAACTTATGGAATCCCTGAATTTAGACTACCAAAAGAGATTGTTCAAGATGAAGTAGAGAAGATTAAGGATTTAGGGGTAGAGATTAAGCTTAATAAAGTAGTCGGTAAGATTAAAGGAGTCGATGAATTATTTGCAGAAGGTTATGATGCTGTCTTTGTAGGAACAGGAGCTGGTTTACCAAAGTTTTTAGGCTTAGAAGGAGAAAACTTAAATGGAGTTTATTCTGCTAATGAATTTTTAACTCGAGTTAATTTAATGAAGGCCTATAAATTTCCTAAGTACAAAACACCAGTTTATGTTGGAGATAAAGTAGCAGTTGTAGGGGCAGGTAATGTAGCTATGGATGCTGCTCGAACAGCATTAAGATTAGGGGCCAAGGAATCAATGATCGTTTATCGTCGAGGTCGAGAAGAGATGCCGGCTCGAGAAGAAGAAATTCATCATGCCCAAGAAGAAGGAGTTGAGTTTAAGTTACTAAATAATCCAACTCGTATTTTAGGAGATCAAGATGGATTTGTAAGAGGTATGGAATGTGTTAAGATGGAGTTAGGAGAGCGTGATGAATCAGGTCGAAGACGTCCGATTGCAATTGAAGGATCTGAATTTGAAATAGATGTTGATACAGTAATTATGGCAATTGGACAAAATCCTAATCCAATTCTTTTACAGGATACTCCAGAGATAAAAACAACTGATTGGGGTACAATCAAAACTGATGAGAGTAAAGAAACAAGTAAAGAAGGTGTCTTTGCTGGTGGAGATGTAGTAACTGGTGCTGCTACAGTAATTGAGGCTATGGGAGCAGGTAAACAGGCTGCCCAATCTATTGATCAATATATTCAAAAGCAAGGTTAGATTTTAAATTTACAAGAACGTATCGTTAGGATGCGTTCTTTTTTATCTAAAACAGATTAGAAATAAAGAAGATCAAATAGAGGAGGAAAAAAATGAAGGTAGGAGAAAATAAAATTTTAAATGGGAAGCAAGTAGCTAAAAGTTTAGAAGCAGAAGTTAGAGCAAAAGCAGAAAAGTTACAAGAACAAGATATTGTCCCAGGTTTAAGTGTTATTTTAGTTGGAGATGATCCAGCATCAGAAGTTTATGTTTCTTATAAAGAGAAAGCTTGTCAACGAGTAGGTATTAATTCAGAGGTAATTAATTTACCAGCAGATACTAGCCAGGAAGAATTATTGGCTAAGGTAGAAAAATTAAATCAAGCTAATGAGGTTGATGGTATTTTAGTTCAGTTACCACTACCAGAACAGATTGATGAAGAAGAAGTAATTGAAACTATTGACCCAGCTAAAGATGTAGATGGCTTTCATCCAGTTAATGTAGGAAAATTAGTAGCGAGTAGTACCGAACTAATCCCTTGTACTCCTAAAGGAATTATGGAGCTGTTAAATAGGTATAATATTGACTTAGTAGGACAAGAAGCAGTAGTAGTAGGTAGAAGTAATATTGTAGGTAAACCAATCGCTAATCTTTTACTTCAAGCAAATGCTACAGTAACTATCTGTCATAGTCGTACCCAAAATTTAACCAAACATACTAAAGAGGCTGATATCTTAGTGGCTGCTGTGGGACAGCAGGAATTTATTACAGCTGATATGGTTAAAGAAGGAGCAACAGTGATTGATGTAGGAATCCATCGAACTGGTGATGGTCTAGTAGGTGATGTAGCTTTTGAAGAAGTACAAGAAAAAGTAGCTGCTATTACTCCTGTACCAGGGGGAGTTGGCCCGCTGACAATTGCTAGTTTAATGGAGAATACATTAGTAGCTTGCCAACAAAGAAGGGGTTAAAGTGGAGGATATTCTATCAGTTTCTCAGATAACGGCCTATATTAAAGAAAGACTGATCTCTGACTCTAACTTAAGAGAGGTAGTTATTAAAGGGGAAGTATCAAATTATTATCAACATAGCTCTTCTGGTCATATTTATTTTACCCTAAAGGATAAGCGGGCCAAGCTTAAAGCAGTTATGTTTAATGATAAGGTACAAAATTTAGATTTTGATTTAGAGGATGGTAGAGAAGTAGTCGCCCAGGGTAGAATTAGTCTTTATTCTCCTCAGGGCCAACATCAAATTCAAGTAAAAAGTCTTAAGCCAGCAGGAGTTGGAGCCTTACATATTGCTTTTAAGAGGTTGAAGGAGAAGTTGGCCCAGGAAGGATTATTTGCTGAAGAATATAAGCAGTCCATTCCTCAGATTCCAAAGCGAGTAGGAGTTGTTACTTCTCCTACTGGAGCAGCTTTTCGTGATATTATTAGTGTTATTAAACGAAGATTTTCTAATACTTCTTTATTGATTGCACCAGCTACAGTGCAAGGGAAAAGAGCAGAAAATAGTTTAATAAGGGCTTTGAGATTGTTACATAATTATGATTTAAATGTGATTATTATTGGGCGTGGGGGAGGATCTTTAGAAGATTTATGGGCTTTTAATAAAGAAGAATTAGCTAGAGTGATTTTCAATTCTAAAATACCTATTATTTCTGCTGTAGGTCATGAAACTGATTATACTATTTCAGATTATGTAGCTGATTTGCGAGCTCCTACTCCTTCAGCAGCTGCAGAGCTAGTAGTTGCAGATAGAAAAGAATTGCAACGCTATCTTAAAAGATTAGAGAATAATCTCTATCAAGCTATAGACTATAAATTTCAAAAGGCTCAAGATAAGTTAAATTATTTAACTCAGCGTAGAGTTTTTGAGTTACCCCAGCAAGAGTGGCAGCAATTAGCTCAACAGTTAGATGAATTAAGTAAAAGATTAGACCAAGCAGTTAAAGAGAAATTAAAGACAAAGCAGAAAAATCTACAGACTATAATGGATCAATTGAATACTTTATCTCCATTACAGGTATTAGAACGTGGGTATAGTTTAACTAGAAAGAGTAGTGATAAAGCAGAAGTCAATTCTATTACGCAAGTACAGGAAGAAGAATTAGTAGAAGTAATTTTAAAAGATGGAAAGTTAGATTGTAAGGTACGAGAAATAAAAAAATAAATTATTAATAACTGATAGGCTGCTAATTAGCAGCCTTTTTTAGATAAATTCTAGCGAATAATTAATATAAAGGAGTTTAAACACTTTTTTTTACTAAAATTATTGAAAGATTTAATGTTTTTTTAGTATAATATAAATAAGAAGTATTTTCTTCCATATTATTGATAAAATAACTTAAGTGGAAATTAAACTGAAGAAATTAAGGAGGAGTAACGAATGGAAAAAGATAACTTAACAGTAAAGGATGTGGCAAAGTACTTAAATCGCTCTGAGACAACTATCTATAATATGCTTAATAATGGTCAATTGCCAGGTATTAAATTAGGTGGTAAATGGATTGTAAGAAAGAAGGACCTAGATAAATTTTTAGATCAGAAGATGCAAGAGCAGATAGCGCAAAACTAAAGAAGAAGCAGACAGATGTAATCTTGCATCTGTCTTTTTGTGTGCTCTGTAGTCTATGCTGATAGTAGGTGTAAGTCCTGCCTATTCTGGAAGAATGGATAATATGGTTGAGATATTGTGGCACTCACAGACGAAATGGGTGAGCAAACGGAGAAAACAAACGTCAACCTAAGTTAATAAAGAACAGGATATGAAGCCAACAGTAACAGGGTGTTCATCGTGAGATGTAATCTGAAGAGTTTGAGGCGAAAAATCAGTCCGGAACAATATGTGAACTGAAGGTGGCATTCATTAGTGACGATCTACCAAAAGGATGGAGAAGTCCAAAGCTGACTTACAGACCATTGGAGTATGTTAGATTAATGAGTGTGATTATGGTCGGAATGATTGGAATATAGCATAGGTGACCAGAGGATGCTCTAATATGGTCTTTATAGAAATCTATAAAGATAAGTGATGATATAACCTGAATAGGGAAAGTCAAAGCGATGAAATATTAGAGTTCAGAAGCTATCATAGTAGTGAAAAAAAATCAATGAAAGTTGATTACAGTGAAGGATAGCCAGGTTATTGAAGTTTAGAATTGAGTGTTGATGGTATTTAAATCAAAATGGTTTAAACATTGTTAAAGACAATAAGTCTTAAAAGAAATAGCGGACAGAAAATCATAACTGGAAGCGTGATGAATTTAAGAAAACCATGACCTAAGTAGTAGTAAACTAAGAGGTGCGATTGGCGAGAGCTTAGAAGACGTGCTTAGGAATGCTACGAATATAGGGGTTTAGATATTAAGACAGGATAGGAAGAACTGGTAAGTCGTGAGGTAGGATAGGTGAAAAAAAAATTAGTTCGCTATATAGTATAAAAGATTTAGTGACTAAGAAAGACATTTACATTGTGCAGCTCAGAAAGTTTTGAATAATGGTGGTTGTGGAGGGATTGACGGTGTAGAAGTTGAAGAATTTAGAGAAAATTACACTAAGAATATGAGTGCTTTATATCGCCAGTTAACAGAAGATAGATATGAGCCACAACCAGTTCTAAGAACGTATATCTCAAAAGGAAATGGAGAACAAAGACCACTAGGTATTCCAGTAATTAAAGACCGAATTGCCCAACAAGCAGTGAAACAGATTCTAGAGATACACTTTGAAGAAATATTCTGCGACTGTTCTTATGGTTTTAGACCTAATAGGTCAACCGAAGATGCAATTAAGAAAGTAGAAGAATATAAAGAACAAGGTTATAATTGGGTATTAGACGCAGATGTCAAATCTTACTTTGATACAATAGATCATGAAATTTTAATGGAGCTGATAGCAGAGGAAGTAAGTGATGGTTGGGTATTAGATATTATTAGGTCGTGGCTTACTATAGGTGTCATGACTGAGCAAGGAAGAGAAGAAACAACGGAGGGAACTCCACAAGGAGGCGTAATTTCTCCACTTTTAGCAAATATCTACCTACATCATTTTGATAAGAAAATGAGGTGTCGAGGATATAAGATAGTTAGATTTGCCGATGACTTTATAATTATGGCTAAGAGTAAAGCTAAAGCAGAACGTGCTTTGGAAGTAACTCGCCAGATTATAGAAAATGAATTAAACTTAAGACTACATCCTCGGAAAACAGTAATTACGAATTTTAATGATGGATTTAAATTTCTAGAATTTAAATTTTATAATTGTGATTACAAAAAGCCAAAAGAGAGCTCTATTAAAAGTTTCAAGGACAAAGTAAGAAAGAAAACTAAAAGGAATAGGTCAATAGGAGTAGCTGTAATGATTGATGAGCTTAATTTAATTATTAGAGGTTGGGGTAATAGTTTTCTACTAGGAAATGTTAAAGGACTATATAAAAGGTTAGATGGTTGGATAAGAATGAGATTACGTTGTTTTATAGAAGGAAAGAAGGCGAAAGGGCAGAATTATCGCCTTCCTAATAAAATATTAAGAGATTTAGGACTAGAATCACTGCTTACCGATGTGCTTTAGACAAGAGTAAAATATACATTTGTGGCAACACAAAGACGATAACTTACTCTCTGTTAAGGAGCAACAATGACCGAAAGCTGTATACGGGAGAACCGTACGTGCAGTTTGACAAGAGGTCCCAGCCGTGAGGCTGGTCCTACTTTATTAGTTATTTAATGGTTTGATATGTATTAAAATAAAATTATTTTATATATTGACAAAAACTACCATACAAGTTATAATATAGATAGATGAATGAATAGATGGATCAGTTGGGGGGCGTGAATAATGAATTTTTGTGAGGAGTGTTTAAAATTTGTAGAAGATAATCTATCTACCTCAGATCGGTTTATTTTAAAAGTAATTGAAGAGAATGAAGTAATGAATAAAGAAGATATTGTTGGAATGGTTAAAGTATTGGCTAAAAGAGAAAAGAATGAGATTGTAACTAGTAAATCAGGTATTAACTCTATTCTAAACAAATTAGTGGGTGCTTTATTAATTAATGTCGATTCTGTTGGTCGACAAAAACTTTATTCTATTAATAATAATGGAGAACAAATTTTAAAAGGAGTGACTATGAATGAGAATTGAAACTGCTAATGTATTAGGAGTTGATTTAGGTTATGATTCAGTTAAGATTAAGACCAAAGATAAGGAGTTATTATTTCCATCTTTAGCAGAAGAAGAGGAAAGAGGAGTTCTAGCAGATGCTTCTTTTGAAGTACTTAAAAGTAGAGATAATTTAGTTGAGGAATTCGACCCTGAAAAAATGATTATTCAAGTTCATGGGAACCCAAGTCGTGAAGACGAAAAATTTACTACATATAGAGTTGGGGATTATGTTTTAAATCAACGCTCTTCGTCTATAGCATATTCATTATCTGATGATAAATATGAAGAACCAGAAGAGTTTGCTAAATTATTGTCTGGTGTTTGTCTGTTATATCCTAAAGCTGATAAGGTAGTAATTAATAATTTGGTAACGGGGTTGCCAATTAAATATTATGAAAAACATAAGTCATCTTTTAAAAATAAACTAGAGAATAACTTTAAAGTACATTTTAAGAATATCAACAATGAATTCATACCTAAAAAAATAGAGGTTAGACAAGCAACTATAATTCCTCAAGGTTTAGCTTCTTATTATGATTTTATTATGAATAAAGAAGGAGTAGTAACAACTAATATGGAAGGTGGATTAGGAGTTGTTGATTTAGGAGGATTAACAATTGATTGTGTTGCTTTTAATAATGGGGAATTAATTAAAGGCTCTCCAATTTCTTTTAATGAAGGGGTACGTAAGAGAATATTTAAACGAATTCAAGATTCTTTAGAGATTGATGTATCACAAGATATTATCAAAAGACAAATTTTAAAAGAAGAAGATAAGATTAAAGTTAGAAATGAAGTATACGACTTTTCAGATATAAAGGAGTACGCCATTGATAGATTAGCTAGAGATATTGCATTACAAATAAAAAATCGTTGGGAGTCTTATTTAATGATTGATAAGATTTTAATTACAGGTGGGGCATCATTATTATTATTTGATAAAATAAATGAATATCTAGCTGGATTCCCTTGTGAGCAAATTCATAACAACCCTCAGTTTAGCAATTGCCGAGGTTATATAAAGTTAGGATTTGCTTTGCATAAAAAGAATGAGAATACTGAAACATTAGCAACCTCATCTGAAGATAAAAATAATAAAGATGAAGCTAAGAGGACAGATGATGAACAGCCATATGATTCTTCTCAGGATGAAGTAGCAGTTACTATCGAAGAATAGTGGGTGATGATTTTGGTGCAAATCCGAGATGATTCATTTTTAAGTATCCAGATAACAGAAGAAGAATTTGATTCTGAAGAAATTGATTTAATAAAAGAGGAATTAAAATCATGTAGTAAAACCGATTTGATTATTGCAGCACTTAAAAGTTATCTTAAGCAAGAAGAAGTAGCAAAAAAAGAGGATCAAGAACCAGGCGTAACAGATAAGTTAGAAGAACTAAAGCTGTTAGTAGAAGAGAATCACTCTTTGTTACAAGAGTTAAATAAAAATAAAGTTTCCTATGCTTCTACCAGTAGTAAAGATACCTATAATGACAAAAAGCAACAAGCTAAGACTGAACAAGCTCTTAATCTTTTAAACCAATTTTGACTCTGCCAAAATATTTTGGCAGAGTCTTTTGGTTATTCATTCGTTTCATCTTGAGATTCATCATAAGGTTCTGATTTAACTGGTTCATTAGTCTGGTTAGTTGTAGATTCACTATCGTTTGATTGGTTATTACTTTTCATTTGATTGAATAAATTCATTAATTTAATAAGTAGTGTAGGGTCTAGTTTGTTTTCACTATTATTACCAGAATTTAAAAGGTTTAAAATATTATTAAGTGGTGAATCTGCTTGGTTATTGTTTGGAGTATTTTGGTTGTTATTACTTAGAGAATCAACTAGTTGTTGGATTTGTGGTGCAGAATTATTGTTGTTATTGGGGTTAAGGTTATTTAAATTAGCATTATTGACTAAACCAGATAAGTTAGTGTTATTTTGGTCTTGGGAGATACTGACGATATTGAGTAGGTTTAATAATCCTAGGATACTGATTACCTTGTTTGGTTCTAATTGTTCCTGTGATTGAATATTAAGGATACTTAATAATTTATCAACCGTTTGAGCTTCTGGAAAGAAAAGATAGTCATCTTGATACACGATATTTCCCCTCCTTTGTTATAAATATATTAATAGTATTTTTAAAAATCACATTTTTTTCATTTTTTCATAAAATATAATGTAATTAAGTTTAAGGAGGAGGAATAAAATGCCAAATGATAACTTTGAATTAATACAAGGCGATTCAAATAATCAAGCAGATACAGCTGATCAATCAAATCAAAACCAAGGCTTTTTAGATAATGATTTACTTTTAACATTAATTATTTTATTTATATTTTTTCAAAGAAATGATGCTTTTGCGCAAAATGTTGATCTTTTAAATCAACAAGTAAAGCAAGTTAAAACTTATTTGGATACCGCCGACTCTACTCTACAAGCATTAAATCAAGCTAGTCAAATTCCTAATCAACAATTAGAATAATTGTCTAAAGAGCAACTATCATAGTTGCTCTTTATTAATTAGAGTTATGAAATAAATTTATTTTATGATATAATTATATAAGTCCAAATTAAGGATACAATACATAAGTATAGAGTGTTAATGAAGGGAATAGAAAGTTCAATCTAGAATAGATATATTGGGTAAGGAGTGGATATTATGACTGAAGAATTATCTTTTGAAGGAGCTATAGATAAACTAGAAAGAACTGTTGATAAGTTAGAGAGTGGAAATTTATCTTTAGCAGAATCTTTATCAGAATTTGAAACTGGTGTTAAACTAGTTAGATTTTGTTCGAGTAAATTGGAAGATGCAGAAGAGAAAATTGAAATTATTAAACAGGATGCTAAAGGGATTAAAATTAAGCCCTACAAGTTAGAAAGAGAGGATAAAGATGAAAGTTAATCAAGTAATTACTAAAAAAGCTAAATTAATCAATCAAACTCTAGAAGAACTACTACCAATGGAGGAGGCTAAACCTAAAAAATTAAGTCAAGCGATGAGATATAGTGTGTTAGCTGGTGGTAAAAGATTAAGACCAATTCTAACACTACTAGTAGCTAAGTTAATAGGAGAAGAAGAAAAAAAGGTCCTTCCTGCTGCTTGTGCTTTAGAGATGATTCATAATTATTCATTAATTCATGATGATCTACCTTGTATGGATGATGATGATTATAGAAGAGGACAGCCTACGAATCATAAAGTGTATGGAGAAGCTATGGCAGTATTAGCTGGGGATTCATTACTAACTTTGGCTTTTGAAACGATATCTAGAATAAATAACATTGATCAAGATAAGGTTTTATTAGCTACTCAAGAGTTAGCAATAGCAGCTGGTAATCAGGGTATGGTGGGGGGCCAAGCGGCAGATATAGTAGCTGAAGGCCAGAAAATAGATAAAGAAGGGTTAGAGTATATTCATACACATAAGACAGGGGCTTTATTGAGGGCTGCTGTTAGAATAGGTGCTATTTTAGCTGGAGCTAATAAAGAAGAATTAGCAGCATTAACTACTTATGCACAAAAGATTGGGCTAGCTTTTCAGGTTGTTGATGATATTTTGGATATTGAAGGAGACGAAGAGAAATTAGGAAAAGATGTAGGAAGTGATTTAGAGCGAGATAAGGCTACTTTTCCAGCACTTTATGGTTTAGAAGAAGCGAAAAAGATGGCCCAAAAGTTATGTCAGGAAGCTAAGGAAGCAATACATATATTTGGTGAAGAAGCTAAAGTATTATTAGAATTAGCTGATTATATTATAGGTAGAGACTATTAATTTTAGAAAGTACACGGAAGGTGATTTTAAATTATGGATGAGTTGTTATCAAAAATAAATTCTCCTCAAGATTTAAAAGCTTTATCATACGAAGAGTTATATTCATTAGCAGAAGAAATTAGAGATGAAATCATCATTACTTTATCAGAGACTGGAGGCCATTTAGCTTCATCTTTAGGAGCTGTAGAGATCACTTTGGCTCTTCATTCAGCACTAGATACACCACAAGACAAAATCATTTGGGATGTTGGTCATCAGTCCTATGCTCATAAGTTAATTACAGGTCGGCAAGAAGAGTTTTCTACTTTACGTCAGTATGGTGGATTAAGTGGATTTCCTAAACGAAGTGAGAGTGAATATGACCATTTAGATGTAGGACATAGTAGTACTTCTATTTCTGCTGCTTTAGGAATGGCTGCAGCTTGTGATCTTGAAAATAAAGAAGAAACGGTTCTTTCTGTAATTGGTGATGGTGCTTTAACAGGAGGAATTGCTTTTGAAGCTTTAAATCATGCAGGACACTTAAATAAAGATTTAATTGTTTTACTTAATGATAATGAAATGTCTATCTCCAAAAACGTAGGGGCAGTCTCTAATTACCTCGATAAATTACGGGTTAATCCTCAATTGCATCGAGCTAAAGAAGAAGTAGAAAATATAATAAATAAAATACCAGCATTAGGAAATAAAGTCTTAAAGACGGCTGGTAAATTTAAAGATGCGATTAAGTATTTAGTTGTTTCTGGGATTTTATTTGAAAAACTAGGTTTTACTTATTTAGGGCCAATTGATGGACATAATATTAAAGTATTAAAAGAACATATTAAGAATGCAGAAGAGATTGGAGGACCAGTTTTAATTCATGCGGTTACCCAAAAAGGAAAAGGTTATCCTCCAGCAGAAAATACTCCTGCTGATTATCATGGGGTTGGCCCCTTTAATGTTAGAACGGGAAAAGCTAAAAGGAAGAAGAAACAATTAACTTATACTCAAGCATATACTCAGTCATTAATTGATTTAGCTAAAGCGGATGAAGAAATTGTGGCTATTACTGCTGCTATGCCTAAAGGAACTGGAGATTTTGAAAATCAATTTCCCGATCGGTTTTATGATGTAGGAATTGCTGAACAGCATGCTGTAACCTTTGGAGCTGGACTAGCTTTAGAAGGGGCCAAGCCCTTTATTACTATTTATTCTACCTTTTTACAACGTGCTTATGACCAAATTTTTCATGATCTTTGTCTACAGCAGGCACCAGTTAAACTAGCTTTAGACCGGGGAGGATTAGTAGGTAAAGATGGTGAGACCCATCATGGTGTCTTTGATTTTGCTTATTTACGTCATCTACCGAATATAACAGTAATGGCTCCTAAAGATGAAATGGAATTACAATCTATGGTTAAGACAGCAGCTGAATATGAAGCTGGGCCAATTGCTTTTAGGTATCCTCGTGGTAAAGGTAGAGGAGTCAAGTTAAAGAATCCTAAAAGTTTAGAGATAGGTAAAGGAGAAATTTTACGTGAAGGTAAAGATGCAGCTATTTTAGCGATTGGTTCTATGGTTTATCCAGCTTTAGAAGCAGCAGAAGAATTAACTAGAGCAGGAATTGATTTAACAGTAGTTAATAGTCGGTTTGTTAAACCACTTGATCAAGAATTAATCTTAAATTTAGCCCAACAGTTTGATACTATCTTTACTATAGAAGAACATGTTTTACAAGGTGGATTTGGTAGTGCAGTAACTGAATTATTAATTGATAATAATTTAAAATTAGATGTAGCAAGAATCGGTTTACCGGATAAATTTATTGAGCATGGTACACAACAGGAATTAAAGGCTAAATATGGATTAGATGTAGCTGGAATTAAGTCTAAAGTAAAGTCTCAGTTACAGGAGGGATAAAGAATGGCTAATAAAGAGAGGTTAGATGTACTAGTTAGAGATAGGGGTCTATTTCCTAGCCGGTCAAAAGCAAAACGTGCTATAATGGCTGGCTTAGTTTATGTCAATGACCAACAGGTAGATAAAGCCGGAACTCAAGTAGACTTAGAAGCGGATATTAGAGTTAAAGGTGAGGTTCATCCGTATGTCGGTCGAGGAGGTTTAAAGTTAGAGAAAGCCTTAGAAGTATTTGACCTTAATCTAGCAGAGAAGGTAATAATAGATATAGGAGCATCAACTGGTGGTTTTACTGATTGTGCTTTACAAAATGGGGCCCAAAAAGTATATGCCATTGATGTAGGTTATAACCAACTAGCCTGGAAATTACGTAATGATGATCGGGTTGTTTGTATGGAGCAGACGAATGCTCGTTATTTAGAACCAGAAGATATAGAACAATTAGGTGATGTGGGGGTTGTTGATGTCGCTTTTATTTCTTTAACCAAGATATTGCCTGCTTTAAAGAAATTAATCAAACCAACAGGAGAAATAATGACTTTGATTAAACCGCAATTTGAAGCTGGGCCAGATAGAGTAGGAGATAAAGGAGTAGTCAAAGATCCTAAAATACACCAAGAAGTAATTCATAAGGTCTTAGATTTTGCTAGAGAGATAGGATTAACTCCTGTGGGACTTTCGTTTTCTCCAATTACTGGTGGGAAAGGGCATAATATAGAGTACTTGGCCCATTTTAGTTCTCAACAACAAAGGTTAGAGATTGATTGGTCAGTTAAAGTAGTAAAGATAGTTAAGAAAGCTCACCAAGATTTATAGAGGGAGGTAACTTTGTGGATAAGATAGCAATAATTGCTAATAACAAGAAAGAAGAGATATCTCAAGTTTTACTCCGGGTTTGTAATTTATTAGATGAGCACAAGCAAGATTATATTTTAGAGAAAGCAAGTGCTAAGTTAATAGATAAGCAGGTTGAAAATGTAAATTATAAGCAGATAATAAATTATGCTACAAAGATTATTGTTTTAGGAGGAGATGGTACCTTCTTAAATGTAGCTCGAACCTTTGCTAACAGCGATGTTTCCATTTTAGGTATTAACTTAGGTCGATTAGGCTTTTTAACTGATATAGAAGTAAATAAATTAGAAACAGGTTTAGAAAAGTTATTAGCTAAAGATTATAATATTGAAGAGCGGATGATGCTTAAAGGTGAGGTTATTCGAGATGGGGAGGTTATTCATAAAACAGTAGCAGCTAATGATATTGTAGTAACTAAAGGTCCATTTGCAAGAATAATAAATTTAAAAACAATGATTGGAGATCAATATTTAGCTACTTATCCTGCGGATGGTTTAATTGTGGCTTGTCCAACTGGATCTACTGCTTATTCTTTATCAGCAGGTGGGCCAATTGTTAATCCTAGATTAGAATCATTAATTATTACCCCAATTTGTCCCCATACCTTACACTCTCGCTCAATAGTAATTGGAAAAGATGAAAAAGTTAAAATTGAGATAGAAGCTGATCATAAAGATATTATGCTCACTGTTGATGGTCAAAATACATTTGAATTAGCACCACAAGATACTGTTAGAGTTAGCAAGTCAGAATTAATTACTAAATTAATAAAGTTAAAAGGTTATAGTTTTTATCAGGTATTACGAAATAGAATGAATGAAAATAAGTTTTAGGGGGAATTTGGATGAAAAGCAAACGTCAACTAAAGATTATTGAATTAGTTGAAGAAGAAGAGATTCAAACTCAATCTAAATTGGCTAAAAGATTAAAGGAGGAGGGAATTGAAGTTACTCAAGCTACTGTTTCAAGGGATATTAAACAAATAGGTTTAATAAAAGTTCCAATGCAAGAAGGGGGCTATAAATATTCCTTACCTCCTCAACAGAAAAAGAAGATTAATGTGCAAGGCCGGATGAAAAGAATGTTTCAAGATTCAGTAGTTGAAATAGATTATAGTAGTAATTTAATTGTAGTTAATACTTTACCTGGTGCTGCTCAGGGAATTGCTGCTTTATTTGATAATATTAAATTAGATAAGGTAATTGGTACTATAGCGGGAGATGATACTGTATTGTTAATTGTAAAGCCTGAAGAAGCTGTTCCAGAAGTAATGGATGAATTGAATCAATTAAGGGATTAAAGGAGGCCTAGAGGTTGTGTTATCAAATTTAATAATAAAGAATTTTGCTTTAATTGATAAAGTCGACTTGGAGTTTGCGTCTGGACTTAATATTTTAACTGGTGAGACAGGGGCTGGTAAATCAATTATTGTAAATGCTTTAGAAATGTTATTAGGTGGGCGGGCTTCAACTGATTTTATTAGAGAAGGAGAAGAAAAAGCTATCATTGAGGCTTGTTTTGATATTAGTGATAATGATAATGTTGTAAAAAAAATAAAGAAATTAGGTATCGAATTATCAGCTGACCAAAATTTAATCTTAACTAGAGAGATTAGTCATAAAAGTAATAATAAATCTAGAGTTAATGGACGGATTGTAACTTTAGAGACGATACGTCAATTGAGTCGTTATTTAATTAATTTACATACCCAACATGAGTATCAAATGCTCCTATCTTCAACAGACCAGCTTAAAATTTTAGATCGCTTAGGAGAAGAAAAAATAGTATCTTTACGGAAGAAAGTAGCTGCTATTTATAATAAGTTACAAACTAAAAAGAAGGAATTGACTGAAATTAGTTACAATCAAAAAGAGCGGGAACGTAGAGTTGATTTGTTGAGGTTTCAGTTACAGGAAATTAAAGAAGCTGATTTAGAAGTTGGAGAAGAAAAGAAATTATTAACCGAAAGAAAAAAATTGAGTAATGTAGAAGAATTAAATAAAACTATTGAAGAAACTTATAAGCAATTATATGATAGTGATTATCCACAGTCAGCACTAGTTGATCAATTAAATCAATTAGTAAAGGATTTAGAACCTTTAGTTCAAGTTGACCAGGAGTTAGAAAAAATTATTAATCCATTAAAAGAAGCAACTTATCAATTAGAAGATGTTGCTTTTCAACTCGAAGATTACCAAGCTGGAATAGAATTTAATTCTCAGCGATTAGCTATTGTAGAGGATAGATTAAAACAGATTAATGATTTAAAAAGAAAATATGGAGATAACATCGAAGAAATTGTAGCTTATTATACAGAAATTAGCCAGGAACTATCTGAATTAAAAAATAATAAACAAAAAAAGAAAAAATTAAAAAATAAAATAAAAGAATTAAAAAAAGAATACTTAAATTTAGCTACTGAATTATCCCAATTGCGAAAAAAAGTAGCTAATAATTTAACAGAAGAAATTCTAAAGCAATTATCAAATCTAGCAATTACAAAAGCTAAATTTAAGGTTGAATTTGAACGTAGGGAAGAATTTAGTAGCCAAGGAATAGATAAAGTTAACTTTTTATTTGCTCCTAATCCTGGTTCTCAATTAAAACCAGTGGCTGATATTGCTTCTGGTGGAGAGCTTTCTCGAGTAATGTTAGTTTTAAAATCAATTATGGCTCAAACTGATCAACTATCTAGTTTAGTTTTTGATGAGATTGATACTGGAATTGGTGGTAGAGTAGCTAAATTAGTAGCTAATAAGTTAGTTTCATTGGCTAAAGATTACCAATTATTGTGTGTTACTCACCTACCTCAAATAGCTTGTAAAGCTGATAGCCATTATTTGATTACCAAGCAAGTAGAACATGGAAAAACTTACACAAAAATAAACAAGTTATTAAAAGAAGAAAAAATTAAAGAATTGGCTAGAATGTTAGATGGTAGTTTAGATCAAACTACTTTAGAGCATGCAGCAGAATTATTGCAAGGAGCTTAGATAAAAGTACTAGAGCAGATTTTACTAATTGATAATTGAATAGTAATTGTTTAGTTAGGGTATCTTTAAAGATAGAGCAAGTTACCTTTCCAAAATAATTTTTTGAGAAAACTACACAGGTGGGGCTGTGTAGGAGTGAAAAATATAAATGAAAAAATTCTTTAAAGCTACTACGATTAGTTTATCTCTAGTACTAGTCTTAGTTTTATCATTTCCTACATTGGTTTCTTTTTATGGTTTGCCAAGTTATTGTCAAATTATAAAAGGTTCCCAACAATATTTAACTACCGACCTACCAATTGAAGTTCTAGTTAGTTCTACTAACCCTACAAATCTAAAGATTAATGGACGTAAATTAACTCAAGAAGGAATAGGAGTTAATTTAACCTCTCCACTTGCTATTCAAGCTTCATCTCTAGGCCAATATAATCTTCGCTTTGAATTATTTGGGGTTATACCATTACAGAGAATGACAGTTAATGTTATTCCTCAAGTTAAAGTTATCCCTAGTGGCCATTCGATTGGGGTTATATTAGAATCAAAGGGAATTATGGTTATCAAAGAATCATATGTTAAAGGTGTTAATGGCCAAAAGAAATATCCGGCTCAAAAGGCAGGAATAGAACTAGGAGATAGTTTATTAGCAGTTAATGGTATAGAAATAAGAAGTAAACAGCATTTAGCAAAATTAATCCAGAAATTTGGGAAGCAAGATAAAAAACTAAAATTCAAAGTAAAAGGACCGCGAGGAAGAATATCGTATAAAAAAGTTAAACCAATTAAGAATCAAGATGGTTACTATATGATTGGATTATATGTAGATGATGGAGCAGCAGGAGTAGGAACTATGTCATTTTATATGCCTAACTCCGGTTATTATGGTGCTTTAGGGCATATGATTACTGAGGCTAATACGCAACAAAAGATTGATGTAGGTCAAGGTGAAATTGTTAAAGCTAGTATTTCAGGTATCACTCCTGGTCAAGAAGGACATCCAGGTGAGAAATTAGGAACTTTTTTCAGTGATGAAGGAGTATTAGGAAGTATTAAAAAAAATAACCGCTTTGGTATTTATGGGAAGTTATCAGTAAATCTTAAGAATCCTTATTTTAAAGACCCTATTCCGGTAGCTAGTGCTACAGAAGTAAAAACGGGCCCGGCTAAGATGTATACAGTAATTAGGGGGAGAAAAATAAAAGAATTTAATGTGCGGATTGAAGAGGTAAAGCGACAAAGAAGGCCAGCTGTGAAAGGTTTAGTAGTTAAAGTAGTTGATAATAAATTATTAAATGCAACTGGTGGAATTGTACAAGGTATGAGTGGGAGTCCAATTGTTCAAGATGGGAAGTTAGTAGGAATTGTAACGCATGTGTTTGTTAATGATTCTACTCGAGGTTACGGGATCTTGGCCCAATGGATGCTAATGGAATCTAATTTTTTAAAAAAAGAAAATGAAACCAGAGAATTAGCTTCGTAATTCTCTGGTTTTTTATATTTTAAAAAAATTCCAGGAATTTCATATAAAATATAGAATAAATAAAAAAAGAGATTGTATTTATAGGGAGGAAAAAGTAATGGCTAAAGATGAGTCTAAGATTAAAGTTTTTCTAGCTGATGATAATAATGATTTTTGTAATTTACTACAAGAGTATTTGACTCAGCAGGATGAGTTCGAAGTAGTAGGAATAGCAAATGATGGAACAGAAGTATTAGAGGAAATTGATGATATAGAGCTTGATGTATTAGTATTAGATATTATTATGCCTCATTTAGATGGTGTAGGAGTTTTAGAAGAGTTACATAATAAAGATTTAATAAATCAATTTAAAATAATTATGTTAACTGCTTTTGGGCAAGAAAATTTAACTCAACGAGTGGTTAATTTAGGAGCAGATTATTATATTTTAAAGCCATTTGATTTAGATAAGTTATGTAAGAGGATTAAGCAAGTAACCAATCCTGTTTCTAATAGTGACTATGTAGTTAAGGGCCAAGAGCCTAAAAGAAAATCATTTAATCTTGAAGAAAGAATTACAGAGATTATGCATCAAATAGGAGTTCCAGCTCATATTAAAGGATACTTATATTTAAGAAAAGCTATTGAGATGGTAATTAATAAAGTAGAGTTATTAGGAGCAGTTACTAAAAAATTATATCCTACAGTAGCTGAAGAATTTGATACTACTGCTAGTAGAGTAGAAAGAGCTATCCGTCATGCAATTGAAGTTTCTTGGAAGAATGGTAATACACGAGTTATCAACAAGATATTTGGTCATTCCATTACTAGTTCTAGTGGTAAACCCACAAATTCACAATTTATTGCTAAAATAGCGGATAAAATAAGAATTGAACTACGGGCTAGTTAAGTTTAATTTCCCACACTTAAGTGTGGGTTTTTATATTTTTTGGTCTTTAATTAATTGGCTATTATTAGAAGTATGAGAAGTCTTTAATCAATATATACTAATGATAGTAGAATGAAAAAAGTTAATTTCCCTCATATAGGAGGTTACCATTATGCAGTTATGTGGTAAAGTAAGATTAGGGGTCAAAACTAAAAATTTAGTTAAGTCTTTAGTCCCAGGAGAAATAGCTATCATAAATCATCAGGATATAGATTATTTAGCAGCTCAATCTTTACTTGAAGCTGGAGTTAAAGCAGTTATAAATGTTAGTGCTTCAATAAGTGGTAAATACCCTAATTTAGGTCCGCAAAGGATATTAGCAGCTGGAATTCCAATTATTGATCAAGTTGAAGGTAATCTCTTTCAATTATTAAAAAATGGTGACCAGATTAAGATTATAGATGGCAAGATTATAAACTCAGAGCAAATAATAGCTAGTGGTGAGGTTTTAACTTATGAGAAAGCACAAGTAAAATTAAACAAGACTAGAGATAATTTAGAGAATGAACTAAGTAAATTTATTGATAATACTTTAGATTATGCTAAGAAAGAAAAAAGATTGATTTTAGATTTAGAAATACCTAGTATAGATACTAATTTAGAGGATAGAGATGTGTTAATAGTAGTTAGAGGTAAAGATTATAGACAAGACTTAGAAGCGGTAAGTTCTTATATTAAACAAATTAAGCCAATTTTAATAGGGGTTGATGGTGGAGCAGATGCTTTGCTTGAATATGGATTTCAACCAGATATAATTATTGGTGATATGGATAGTGTAAGTGATAAAGCTTTAAAATCAGATACAGAATTAATAGTTCATGCTTATCCTGATGGTACTGCTCCAGGAATGAAAAGAATTAAAAAGCTTAATTTACAGGCGCAAAGAATACCAGCACCAGGTACAAGTGAGGATATTGCTATGTTATTAGCCTATGAAAAAGGAGCTGAATTAATTGTAGCAGTAGGAACTCACACCCATATGATAGATTTTTTAGAAAAAGGAAGGCCAGGTATGGCGAGCACATTTTTAGTTAGATTAAAGGTTGGTAATAAATTAGTTGATGCTAAGGGAGTAAATAAATTATATAATACTCGATTGCAACCTAAACATTTTGCTCAGCTGATAATAGCGTCATTAATCCCAATTATAGTGATTATGATTGTTTCTCCCCCAATCAATCAGTTGTTGGAATTATTAATAATTAAATTAAAATTCAGTTTAGGTTTTTAGGGGGTAAAAGATGCTAATTGATTTAAGATATCATATTATTACAATAGTTGTTTTGTTTGTTAGTTTAGGTATTGGTATTCTGATTGGTAGTACTATGGTAGGCAATGATCTAATTATTAAACAGCAACAGAACTTAATCAATAGTTTAGAAAAAAATTTAGTAAATTTAAAGAAACAAAATTCCAGTTTTCAAACTAAAATAAATCAATTACAAACTAAATTAGCTAATAATAATAAATTTCAAAAAAGATTGTTACCATTACTTATTAAAGGACAATTAATAGATGAAAGTCTATTAATTGTTACTGGAGATAATATAATGTTAGATTTGCAAGAAAAATTAAGGAATATTTTACAACTAGCTGGTATAACTAAATTGAAAATAGTAGTAAATGAGTTTTGTTCTAAAGAAGGATATAATAAGGTATTACTACTAGGACAAGTAGATGAGACTATAAAGAAAAAATATCACCAAAGTAAGCAGAAGGATAAAATTATAGTTGCTAGTGCTAAGCAATTAAAAAATATATCCGGATTAATTAAATTAGTTTTTAAAATTACTTCTAAAAAGTTGGATCACTTAAGGAGTGTATACCTTGAATAAAAAAGTTTCTGTATTAATTCCAGCTTATAATGAGGAAACTACAATTGGTACTACTATTAAAGCAATTACCAATATAGATTTTGTAAGTGAAATAGTAGTTATTGATGATGGTTCTAAAGATGATACGTTTAAGCAAGCTAAACGAGCTGGAGCTAGTGTATTATCTTTAGATACTAATCAAGGTAAGGGTGCAGCTCTAAATTATGGTATTCAACAAGTAACAGGAGATATTATTTTATTTATTGATGCTGATTTAGAAGATTCAGCGAGAGAGGCTAAAAAATTATTAAGGCCAGTTCTAAATGAGGAGGCTGATATGACTATTGCTCAATTTCCTCCTGCTGAGGTTAAAGGTGGAATTGGGTTAGTTAAAGGATTAGCTACTTGGGGATTAAAAAAGATAACTAACCAAGATTTTAAAACACCTCTTTCAGGTCAACGAGCATTAACAATGGATTTAGTAAAAAAGGTAAGAAAATTTGCTAACGGGTTTGGAGTAGAAGTTGCTTTAACAATTGATGCTTGTAAATTAGGGTTTAAAGTAGTTGAAGTACCAGTTAATATGACACATCGAGAAACTAAAAGAAATATAAGAGGTTTTTTGCACAGAGGTAAGCAATTTAAGGATGTTCTTAAAGTTTTGGCTTCTAAAATAAGAAGGTGAGAAAATGATGCCAATAATATTATTAACTATAGTAAGTATTATTTTAAATAAGCTAGGATTAATACTAGTTCCTAATTTACTAAAAGAAGGTGATTTAATTACTGAAAATTATAAAGGCCAACAGATACCTGTTGGATATGGATTATTATTTGGTTTAAATATGCTTATTATTTTGGTAATGGGTTCATTATTGGGATATTATCCAATTTTTCAAGTGCAAAGTTTAATAAGTTTAATCTTAGTTATGTCCTTTGTAGGTATATTAGATGATACGATAGGAAGAAAAGATAACCAAGGGTTTGGAGGGCATTTTAAGGCTTTATTAGTTAAGGGTAAATTAACAACCGGAACAATTAAAGCTATATTTAGTTGTTTTATTGTTTTTTTTATAAATTTTTATAGTTATGATGATTGGAATAATGTAATTATTAATACATTAGTAATTTTGTTAACGACAAATTTTATTAATTTATTAGATTTACGACCTGGACGAGCTTTAAAGGTCACATTAATTTTTTTAATTACTATTTTATTAACTAATCCTAATGATTATTTACTAGTTATTCCTATGGTTATTACGGTATTGTTTTCTTTACCCTTTGATCTTAATGCTGGAGGGATGATGGGGGATGTAGGGGCCAATGTGTTAGGAGTAATCATTGGTTTTTTATTAATTTCTAGTTTTGATTTATACTTAAGAATTATAATTATGTTTCTTTTAATACTAATTCATTTATATACAGAGAACTATTCACTATCAACATTAATTAAAAATAATAAAGTTTTAAATTATTTTGATCAATTAGGACGTACAAATTAATCATCAGGGTTGACTAGAATAGTAAGAGAGTATATAATTAATAAAGGATTATTTAAATCGGTTATTAAATTTAGTAGTTAGCACTAGAGAAGTTAAGGAGGAAAAAAGAATGGAGCAGTCAGAAGAAAATCGTGATCAGTGGGGAAGTAGGTTTGGATTTATATTAGCAGCAATTGGGTCTGCAGTTGGATTAGGTAATATTTGGCGGTTTCCGTATATGACTTATGAGAATGGAGGAGGAGCTTTTTTAATCCCTTATTTCTTTGCTTTATTAACAGCAGGGATTCCACTATTAATATTAGAGATGGGATTAGGACATAAAATGCGTGGTTCAGCTCCTTTATCTTTTAGGAAGATTAAAGAAAAGTATGAGACACTTGGTTGGTGGTCAGTATTAATTACTTTTGTAGTTACAGTTTATTACTCAGTAATTGTTGCTTGGGCTATTAACTTTATGTCTTATTCATTTAATCAGGTTTGGGGAGCTACTCCAAATAAGTTCTTTTTTAAGGAATATTTACAGATGACGAGTTTTTGGAATATTGGTGGAATTAGATTTAATATCTTGGCTGGTTTAGCTTTGGTCTGGGGGTTAAATGGTTTCATCCTATATAATGGAATTAAGGAAGGAATCGAGAAGGCTGCTAAGATATTTATGCCTATTTTAGCTTTACTGGTCGTTTTAATTACAATTAGAGGAGTTACTTTACCTGGAGCTATTAATGGACTAAATCACTTTTTAAAACCAGATTTTTCTGTGTTATTAAATCCTAATGTATGGGTTAGTGCTTATGGACAGGTATTCTTTACTTTAAGTTTAGGCTTTGGAATTATGATAGCTTATGCTAGTTATTTGCCCAAAAAAGAAGATGTTGTTAATAATGCATTTATTACAGCTTTTGCTAATAGTGGTTTTAGTTTTTTAGCTGGATTAGGTATCTTTGGTGTTTTAGGTTACATGGCACAGGCTAAAGGGATTCCTTTTAAGGAAGTTGCTACTGATGGTATTGGTTTAGCATTTATTGCTTTTCCAAAAGCAATTAACATGTTACCAGGTATGCAAGGATTTTTTGGTTTCTTATTTTTCCTTTGTTTAACAATTGCCGGGATATCATCAACCATGTCTTTAGTAGAGTCATTTTCTTCTTCAGTAATTGATAAATTCCAAATTAAGAGAAAGCAAGCAATTGCTTTGGTCTGTGGATTAGGTTTTTTAGCTAGTACAATCTTTGCGACTGGTATGGGATTAGTAGTTTTAGATGTAGTAGATCATTTTATTCTTAATTATGGCCTAGTTATAGTTGGTTTAATTGAGAGTATAATCCTTGGTTATTTTTGGGATTTATCTGAAATTAAAGACCATGTTAACCAAGTTTCTGATTTTAAAGTTGGCAATTGGTGGATTATAGCAATTAAATATGTAACTGCTATTATATTAGGTGTTATGTCAGTTATGAAACTTAAGAATGAATTAGCATCACTATATAATGGTTATCCATTAAGTGCTATTATAACTTTAGGTTGGGGAACAGTATTTGGATTAGTTATTCTTGCCTATGTTACGAAAAATATAAGCTGGAATCAAGAAATTAAAGTAGATGTTTTGAAGGAGGAAATGTAAATGAGTATAGGAGCATGGATTATGTTAATATTTGGTGTAACTACTCTATTTGGTGGGTTAAGTTATTGTTTAAGTGTTGCTATGAAAAATCAATAGGGTGAGCAAACTCTAGCTTAGAATTATCTAAGCTAGAGTTTTTGTATTAAATTGATATAATATGATATAATATTTATTATAAAGGAGAGAGATATAATGAATGAAGAGCAGATCGTTAAAAGATTTAAGGAATTGGTGCAAATAGATAGTATTTCAAAAGAAGAAGGGGCTATAGCTGATTATTTAGTTGAATTATTAACTGAATTAGGTTTGGATGTTACCGTAGATGATACAAATAAAAGAGTAGCTGGAGAGACGGGAAATATTATAGCTAAATTATCTGGAGATTCATCTAAACCTACATTATTATTAAGTGCCCATCTGGATACAGTAACTCCTGGTAAAGGAGTAAAACCTGTTGTTAAAGATGGGGTTATCTATAGTCAAGGAGAAACTATTCTAGGAGCAGATGATAAAGCTGGTATTACTGCAATTGTAGAGGCTTTGCGGATTATTAAAGAAGGAGATTTGGAGCATGGGGATTTAGAGATAGTATTTACTGTTGGAGAAGAGATTGGGTTATTAGGGGCCAAGAATTTAGACTATAACTTATTGTCAGCTGATTTTGGGGTTACATATGATTCAAGTGGTCAAGTAGGGACTATTATAACTCAAGCTCCTGCTCAAAATAAGCTTGAAGTTAAAGTAGAAGGAAAGTCAGCTCATGCAGGAATGAATCCTTCTTTAGGAATTAATGCTATTAAAGTAGCTAGTTTAGCCATTTCTAATATGAATTTAGGTCAGATTGATGAGGAGACAACAGCTAATATTGGAGTAATTAAAGGTGGTCAAGCAACAAATATTGTACCAGACTTAGTTGAGTTAGAAGGAGAAGTTAGAAGTAGGAATGAAAGAAAGTTAGAAAAACAAACAGAACATATGATAGATTTATTTAAACGTGCTGCGAGAAAGTATCAGGCCCAAATAGAGATTAGTCACCCCCGGATGTACTCAGCTTTTGAACTGCAAAGAAATAGTAAAATTGTGGATATAGCAATCAAGGCTGCTCATGCTATTAATATTAAACCTAAATTACAAGCTACTGGTGGAGGAAGTGATGCTAATATCTTTAATAATCAAGAAATTCCAACTATTAATCTAGGGGTGGGAATGGAGAAAGTTCATTCTACAGAAGAGAAGATTAAAGTTAATGATTTAGTAGATGCTGTGAAGTACTCTGTAACTTTGCTACAACAAGCTGCTAAATAAATGTTGATTTTGGTAAAAAAATATTATATTATAATTATATAACAAACATTTGTCAGACGTATTATAGTTTTTGTATCAGGAGGCAGGTATTATGAAAGACAATAAGCTATATAAGAAAATAAGTAAACTAAAAAAAGAGCTCAATCAATATAAGTTGTCCCCAGATAATAAACAGGAGTTAGTAGAATTAAGTCAAAAGTTAGATGAATTGATTGTAGAAGCTACCAAAAGGCAAATAGCGATTGAATTTGGCCCTAGTCAATAAAGACTAGGGTATTTTTTATTTATAATTACAAATACTACATATGAGAAGTTAAATTTTAGTAATATTCCTTAATCAGTAACATATGGTTTTTATGGGGGCTGATTGATGATAGAGATTAAAGAAGGAGAGGTTAGTGAAGTTTTAGTAAAGGATTCTAAAGTAACTGAAGTAATGTTATTAATTAATGGGCAACAAAGTAGAGGGATTAATTATAATCAATTAACTGGGCCAATTACAGAAGGGGATAAGGTATTAGTTAATACAACAGCTACTAGTTTGAATTTAGGGACTGGAGGATATGATTTTATTTTAAAAGTTAAGGGCCAAGAGACTGAATTGCAGGATACAGGTCATATTATGAAATTACGCTATAGCCCTTATCAATTACAAACTTGTAGTTTAGCAGAACAAGAAAATGCTAATCATAACTTAGTGAAAGAATTTGAGTCATTAGCTTCTACCCCAGTAGTGGTAGGTACACTACATAGTATGTTACCTGCTATTGCAGTAATGGCAAAAACTATTATTTCTGATTTAAATATTGTATATATTATGACTGATGGAGCAGCGTTACCCATCCATTTTAGCAAATTAGTTAGTTATTTAAAACAAATGGATTTGATTGATACTACTATTACAATTGGTCATGCATTTGGTGGTGATTTAGAAGCAGTTAATATTTATTCGGGCTTGATTGGAGCTTATAAAATAGCAAAAGCAGATTTGGTAGTAGTTACAATGGGACCAGGTATTGTAGGAACAGGAACCAAATATGGATTTAGTGGTACAGAGCAGGCTGATATTTTACATGCAGTTAAGGTATTAAAAGGAATCCCTATTGCTGTTCCTAGAATTAATTTTGCTGACCCAAGAAGGAGGCATTATGGTTTAAGTCATCATAGTTTAACTAATTTAGGAAAGTTAACTTTAGTAAAATCATTATTAGGAATTCCAAACTTAGTAAAAGATAAAAATGAGGTTATTAATAAGCAATTAATAACTTCTGGTATAACTAATCGACATCAAGTTATTTATCGCTCAGGGAAAGAAGTTATAACTGAACTAGAGAAATTAGATTTTAAAGTTACAACTATGGGGCGAGGAATTAATGAAGCTAAAGAATACTTTATGACTACAGGAATAGCAGGTATAATTGCTACTGAAAAAATAAAGGGGGAGTTGCTTGATGGATGAGTTAGTAGAAGAAATCATTAAAAGTACTAAGTTATATGAAGGTAGAATAGTAACATTAAAGTTAGATGAGGTAAGATTACCAAATGGTAATAAATCTAGCAGAGAGATAGTTGAACATGATGGTAGTGTAGCTATAATTCCTTATCAAGATAATAAGGTAACCTTAGTAGAGCAGTTTAGAGCTGCTACTAAAGAAGTGGTATTAGAGATCCCGGCTGGAAAGATAGAGATTAATGAAGAAGTACTAAAGTGTGCTAGAAGAGAATTAGAAGAAGAAACAGGCTTTCGAGCTGGTTCTTTTAGAAAGTTAGTTCAGTTTTATACCAGTCCAGGTTTTAGTAATGAAGAGATTACCCTCTATTTAGCTACAAATTTATCTAAATATAAGCAACAGACTGAGGCAGATGAATTTCTTGCTTTACGAAAATTAACTATAGACGAAGTGAAGAATAGGATTAAAGCAGGTAAATTTAAAGATGCTAAGACAATTATTGGCTTACAATACTTATTACAGTGGTTAGAGAATAATCAAGCTTAGAAAAGAGGGGTAATATGGAGCATAAAATTGGTAATAATGATCATATAAAAACTTTAAATATTACTTCTAATGCTTCAGGGGCTGTGAGAGCGGCTAGAGATGGTAATGTAGTAGTAATAGTTGATATTATTGATATGTCAACTAGTGCTGAGGCTGCTTTGGATGCAGGTGCAGTAGATATTTTTGCAGCTAGCCCAGATAATATTTTGGCCCCAGTTAAAGTTAATCCAGAAAAAATTGGTTATTTTGCTGGAAAGACTGCTTTAAAGCATAGTAGTGAGTTGCTAATAGTAACAGAACCTCGGTTAGAGGATAAGGAAGAACAAAGAAAGAATATACAACAGGCATTGTCTGGAGTTAGACGGGCTGGAGTGGATGTATTAGATATCATCCCTAATTTAGGTACAGAGGTAGTAAAGTTAGCTGATTTTTCTGAAAAAGTAGTATTATTAGTAACGCAAACTGGAGGAGTTGCTTTTGATGCAGCTTATAATTATGGTGCTCCAGCAGTAACAACAGGTACTGTCGTACGAACATTAGCTAAAAAAGGAATTAAACCAGCTCAAGAATCAGCAGCTAGAGCTGTTAGATTGGCCCTAAAGTATAATACAGGGATTACTTTAGTAGCTGCTAGTTCTAATTCTTATGAAGATATATTAGCAGCAGAACAAATTGCTAAAATGATTATTAATACAGGTTTTTTAAGTAGTGATGGTAATATATTATCTGACTATTAACATACTAATTTTATAAGGATAGAATTTAAGGAGGTGAAGAATGCTTAATCATAAGTGGCGATCAAAACAATTTAGTTACTATATCACAAATCATATTTTTTTGGTACTAATTGTACTTGTTTTTTTCGCTATAGGATTAATTGCAGGTTCAATAGCTGTAAACACACTCGATTATCAACAAAAAGAAAGCTTAGTTAGCTATCTTGACCAGTTTATTGTGCAGGTAAATCAACTGTTAAATAATCAACAACATATAATGTTGAAAAAGATAATATTTTCTAATCTGAAATTTATTTTTATTTTGTGGTTATTGGGATTAACGATTGTAGGAGCTATAATCGCACCAATAATAATCTGTTTAAAAGGTTTTATTATTGGGTTTACAATATCTTTTTTAATTAAAGAGTTATTTTTACAAGGCTTGTTATTAGCTATAGTATCTATTCTACCGCAGAATTTAATAATTATTCCTAGTTTACTATTAGGGTGTTTATTCTCATTAATTTATTCTACTAGAATTGGTATGGCGTGGATCTTTAGTCGCAAAAAAAGAAGATATAATTTTAGTCAGGCAGTCTTAAAATATTCTGTATTAATGTTAATTTTAGCAGGGTGTTTATTTTTAGCTGGATTGATAGAAGCCTACTTAACACCTAATTTAGTTGAATTAGTAGCAAGCAATTTAATAAATTAGTTAAAGGAGATTTGGATTGAATCTAGAATAATGAAATTAGAGTCGTCTGATGTCTGACAATAACTAGGAGGGATTTTATGAACTCAATCAACAGAGCAACTATAATTGTATTAGATAGCGTAGGCATTGGTGCTTTACCAGATGCTAAAGAATTTGAATCTGAAGGAGCAGCTACTTTGCCTCATTTAGCTAAGGAAGTTGGAGGATTAGATTTACCAAATTTAGAAAAACTAGGCCTAGGTAATATTGTAGAAGTTGAAGGTCTAAGTAAAGTAGATAAGCCCAAAGGGGCTATTGGAAAGATGGCAGAGCAGTCTAATGGAAAAGATACTACAACTGGCCATTGGGAGTTAGCTGGTTTAGTCTCTCAAAATCCTTTTCCAACTTATCCTAATGGGTTTCCAGATGAGATAATGGATAAATTTCATGAGGCAATTGGTAAAGGAAGTTTAGGTAATAAACCTGCTTCAGGGACTGTAATTATTGAAGAGTTAGGTGAAGAACATTTTGAAACTGGGAAACCAATAGTTTATACATCTGCTGATAGTGTATTCCAGATTGCTGCCCACGAAGAAATAATACCAGTTGAAGAACTATATAAAATGTGTCGGAAAGCAAGAAAGATGTTAACTGGAGAACATGCAGTGGCAAGAGTAATCGCACGTCCATTTGTAGGAGAACTTGGTGATTTTACTAGAACAGCAAGAAGAAAAGATTTTTCTTTGAAGCCGCCTAAAAAGACTATGCTAGATCATTTAAAGGATGCAGGTCAAGAAGTCATGGCTGTAGGAAAGATTAAAAATATCTTTTCAGGTCAAGGTATTACTTCTGATCTTCATACTGATAATAATATGGATGGGGTAGATAAGACAATTGATTATTTAAAAGAAGATAACTCTGGATTGATCTTTACTAATCTAGTAGATTTTGATCAAAAGTATGGACATCGTAGAGATCCAGAAGGTTATGCTAAAGCATTAAAGAATTTTGATGATCGACTACCAGAAATTATTGAACAATTAGAAGCAGACGATTTATTGATTATTACTGCTGACCATGGTTGTGACCCAACTTATAAAGGAACGGACCACACTAGAGAATATGTTCCTTTATTAGTGTATGGAGCAAATGTACAAGCCGGGGTAGATTTAGGAATTAGAGAAAGTTTTAGTGATTTAGCAGCAACTATTACTAGTATCTTTAAAGTAGAAGAAACAGGATATGGAACAAGTTTCAAACAAGAAATTTTTGAGTAGAGGGGGAGAAAATTATGTCACAAGAATTAATTAAGCAGTTACAGGAGAGCGCAGACTATATTAAGGAAGAAATAGATATTAAACCTAAAGTAGCATTAATTCTAGGTTCAGGGTTAGGAGTTTTAGCTGGCGAAATTGAAGATAAAGTTGAGATTACTTATGATGAAATTCCTAATTTTCCTGTTTCCACAGTAGAAGGACATGCTGGGCAGTTAGTATTAGGAACTTTAGAAGGTATAGAAGTAGTTGCTATGCAAGGAAGATTTCATTACTATGAAGGATATGACATGTCTTTAATAGGTTTTCCAGTCCAGGTAATGAATCTATTAGGGCCAAATAAATTAGTGGTGACTAATTCTGCTGGAGGGGCAAATAGGAATTTTAATGTAGGAGATTTAATGTTGATCAATGACCATATTAATTTTATGGGGACAAATCCGTTGGTTGGCCCTAACGAAGCGGAGCTTGGCCCGAGATTTCCTGATATGTCAGAGGCTTATAATCAAGAATTAATTGAATTAGCTGAAAAAGTAGCTGATGAACAAGGTTTGGGATTAAGAAAAGGGGTTTATGTAGGTATGACAGGCCCAACATATGAAACCCCAGCTGAAGTAAGGATGATTAATAAGCTTGGTGGTGATGCAGTAGGGATGTCTACTGTACCAGAAGTTATTGCTGCTAATCACTTAGGTATGAAAGTATTAGGAATTTCCTGTATTACTAATATGGCAGCGGGTATTTTACCAGAACCATTATCCCATGATGAAGTAATTGAAACTACTCAACGAGTTAAACCTAAGTTTATTAATTTAGTCCGAGGAATAATTAAAGAATTATAACAAAACGAAGGGCCAAGGCCCTTCGTTTTATTTATTTTTGTGTCTAAATTTAGTATTATTAGAATACTGAATAGTTTTTTGAAGTAATGTTTCATATACCTCGTTTAAGTTAGCCTTCTTATCTATTTTAATGCTACCTAATTTAAAATTAGATTCATTATCCTGCCATAAATAATAACCTATTTTATAGATTTGGTTACTTTTATTAGTTATTGGTTTTTCTTGATCTGATTTTAACATAGTTAATAAAGAATTATTAATAAACATCACGACTTTTTTATTATTTAAATAGTCTTTGATGATAGATAGTCCTGTAGATGAATTTAGTATATCTTTTCTAGATTTATTAATCCAAAGTGCTGTATAATTTTTAGGGTTAGACTCTTTTAATTTAGAAAGACTCTGTTCTGTAATATTTAAATTAGGAAATTTCAAATCATTTATTTCTCCTAACAGTGCAATGTTAAATTGTTTAGAATTAGTTTTTACTACTTTAGGTTGTGTAAATGCTTTAATTCCTGTATCCATCAATAATCCAGTGATTGCTAAGGTAGTAAAAGTTTTAAGGAAATTCTTCATAAAAATACTCCTTTCTTAAAAGTAAACGAAGATATTTTAATTATATAATTTTAAGCTAAAGATGCAATGGTAGTTAATAGCATACTAAGGGTGAATTTAAACAATAAAAACAGAGGGAAAGGAAATCCCTCTGTTTTTATTAACTTGATTTTAATGATATGTTGATTTTTATATCCCCAATTTTAGTATGTAAAGGAATAATTAAAGATTCGCCCTTAGCTGGAGATATTTCCATATTATCTCCTATAGCAATTGAAGGAGGGGTTATATCACACTGGTAGCCCAGATCTGATAATTTAGTTGTTGAATTTCCCGTAATAATATTGGCTAGCTCCCCAATTGCAGATCGACTTAAATCATCAAATTCATTTATTTCCATGCCAGACATCTTAGTAACAATATTTAAAGCAGTATCTTCCTCCATACTAAAATAAATAAATCCTTCTAGACTACCTGTTACGCCAATAGAAGCATTAATTCCTTGAGCAGTAAAGTGTTTGCTTTCCGTCTTTCTCTCTCCTTCTGTAGGGTTAAGTTGTATCATATTCTCTAAAACACTTTTAGTACTCTTTAAGATAGGATTAATATATTCTTTTTTCATTAGATGTATCCTCCTTATTATTTCTTTAATTAAAGTATTTCAGCAATTATATTTAAAATCCTGTATATGATAAAAATATAATTATATTTTTATCATATCTTTTTAATAGATTAAATAAATATTAGTTAGAAGCTGAGGTGAATCAAATGAAAAACTCTAGGATAATTATGATTATGGGTCTGGTTTTAATTATTTTATTTTCCTCGCTAATGCCTTCTGTGGCTCAAAAAAATTCTGGGTTTGACCTTGAATCTAAGTCAGCTGTTTTAATGGATGCTCAATCCGGTGAAATAATCTATAGTAAGAATGCAAATGAGAAATTGCCTCCAGCTAGTATTACAAAAATAATGACTATGTTATTAACTATGGAGGCTTTAGATGAAGGAGAAGTTAGTTTAACTGATGAAATTACAGCTAGTGAACATGCTTCAAAAATGGGTGGCTCTCAAATTTGGTTAGAACCTGGTGAAAAAATGACTTTAGAGCAACTATTAAAGGCAGTAGCAATTGTTTCAGCTAATGATGCATGTGTGGCAATAGCTGAGCATTTATATGGTACAGAAGAAAAATTTGTAGAGGCAATGAATAAAAAAGCTAAAGAATTGGGGATGAAGAATACTTACTTTTATAATACTAATGGATTACCTATAGAAGATTCTGAAAGTAAAGGGAATTATACTACAGCCTATGATGTGGCATTGATGTCACGCGCTTTGTTGCAATACCCACAAGTTTTAAAGTATACTTCTACTTGGATTGATCATTTACGCGATGGAGAATCGTTTTTGCGAAACACAAATAATTTAGTTAGATTCTATAATGGAGCTGATGGTTTAAAGACTGGTTATACTAGTGAGGCTGGCTTTTGTTTGTCTGCTACAGCTCAAAAAGAAGGAATGCGTTTTATTGCTGTAGTAATGAAGGCACCTAATTCTAAAGTTAGGTTTGCTGAGGCAAAGAAATTATTATCTTATGCGTTTAGTATTCATAAGTCACTTTTAATTGCTAAAAAAGGGGAAAAGATTGAGCAAGTCAATGTATTTAAAGGCCAAAAACAGAACATAGCTATAGAAGCTAAAGAAGATGTAAATGTTATAATTAAAAAAGGTGAAGGAGAAAATCTTACTAAGCAGATTAGAGTTAATAAGGAGATAGTGGCCCCAATAAAAAAGGGGGATAAAGTAGGAGAAATTGTAATTTTACAAGGAGACCAAGTATTAGAAAGGGTAGATTTAGTAGCACAAGAAGGAGTTGAAAAAGCAAATATATTTAAAATAACGGTTCAACTGTTAAAAAGGTTTATTGGCACGATGTTTTAAAAGATATCCCTCGAGGGATATCTTTTTTTATGAATAGGAAGGAAAAAAATTACTTATGTTGAAAATATAGTTTAGAAGAGGGAGGAGTGATGGAGTTGAAATTATCTTTTCAAAAGCTAGATAAGGCTTTAGTCATTACTTTAGATGGAGAATTTGATTTACATACAGCAGAAAAGTTTAAAAAAAGAGTAGGGAATAAAATAGCTGCTGGAAATACAAGAATAATATTAGACTTAGGAGGGGTTGAATTTATTGATAGTTCAGGTTTAGGAGCTATTTTAAGCAAGTATAAAAAACTAGATAAAATGAATGGGAAATTAATAGTAACTAATGTCACACCGCAAGTAAAACGAATTTTTGAGGTATCAGGAATTCTTCGTATAATAGATATTTATTCATCTCAAAAAGAAGCACTAGATAATATTTAAGGAGGTAGAAGAATGGAAAATAAAGCTGAATTGGTGATTGATGGGGTATCTGATAATATCGGATTAGCTAGAGTGACAGTAGCTTCTTTTGCTTCTCAATTAGATTTTACCATATCGGAACTAGAGGAGCTCAAAGTAGCTATTTCAGAAGCAGTTTCTAATTCTATCATTCATGGTTATGGTGAAGAGGAAGGCCAAGTAAAGATTAAAATGAGGGTGTATGGGGGCCAATTAGAAGTAATTATAATAGATCAAGGTAGTGGGATTGAAGATATAGACACGGCTTTACAACCTTCTTATACTACTGAAGGTAGAATGGGATTAGGATTAACATTTATAGATTCTTTTATGGATCAATTTGAGATTGAATCAGAAGTAGACCAAGGAACTCAGCTAAGAATGATTAAGATTCCTACTCGAGAACAACAGCAGGTTAATTAGGTGGATGATAATGGAAGGAATACCACATTCAATAATTGAAAAAGCTGATACTTTATCTCCAGCTAAAATAAAAAATCTATTAATTAAGACTAAAGCTGGAGATGGAGAAGCTAAGGATAAATTAATCAGGTGTAATCTACGGCTAGTTTTAAAGATGGCCCATCGATTTAAAAATAGTCAGTATTCTTTAGAGGATGTTTTTCAAGTAGGTACTATTGGGTTAATCAAGGCTATAGAAAGATTTGATATAGAACGTGAAGTTAAATTTTCAACTTATGCTGTACCATTAATTCTTGGTGAGATTAAAATGTTTTTACGGGATGATCATCCCGTTAAGGTAAGTAGAAGTCTAAAGGAAAAAGCTCAAAAGATAAGAAAGATAAAAGAGAAGTTAACTAAAGAACTTAATAGAGAACCGACTATTCAAGAGCTAAGTGAAAGGGTAAATTTATCTCGAGAAGAGATAGTTAATGCTTTAGAAGCAGTTCAAAATCCTACTTCAATTTATAATAGAGTTAATAAAAGCCAAGATAATGGTTTGGAATTAATTGATCAACTAGGAAGATTAGATGAGCAGTATGATATTTCTTTAAATCATTTAGTTTTAAAACAAATTATAGAAGAATTAGACCAAAGATCGCAAAGAATAATTAAGTTACGTTACTTTGCTGATAAGTCCCAAACTAAAGTAGCCAAATTGATTGGAGTGTCACAGGCTCATGTTTCAAGATTAGAAAATAAAATATTAAATTTAATTCGTAACAAATTAGAGTAGAGCACAGGTATTGTACCTGTGCTTTTTGTATTAAAGGGATTATTTTTACACATAATAGCTTTAAAAGAGCTAAAAGAAAGGGGATTATCTAATGAAAGTAAAAAATATTATTCTTGTAGTTGCAATAGGATTAATAGTATTAAGTGTTTGGTTAGTTAAGAATGATGTTTTCTTTAAAGAAGATGAAATCTCTTCTAGAGCTAAGAAAGTATTCTCCCCTTCTAAAGTTGAGCTAAGATGTGATAAAAGTGACTAATAAAATAAAAAAAGATTTATTCTTAAAAGTTAAGAGAGAAGTGATAGCCAAACCAAAGCAACAATTATTATTAAGACATTTAGCTGATGTTGTAGCAGATGATGATATTCAACAACAAATAGAAGAAATTAAAGTAAAGAAAGTAAATAAAGATACTGGACAATCAATGATTATTACTGCTTTGGAAATTATTCAAGCAATTAAAAGAAAGTTTCCAGAGGCTAAAATAAATCATTTAGGGGAAGCAGACGTAGTTATAGATATTAAAGAAAATATTAAAAATGAAAATTCTTCTAGTCAACCGAAGTTATATATTGTGTTAGTAGGGATATTGTTATTTTTAGGTTCTGGGATGGCGATTATGAATTTTCATGCTGATGTTGATATGAGTAAGGTGCACCAACAGATATATCAATTGATTATGGGAGAAAAGAAAAGGAATCCATTACTATTACAGATCCCTTATTCAATTGGGGTAGCTTGTGGAATGTTTATTTTCTTTAATAACTTTTTTAATTATAAGCTAGATGATGATCCTAATCCTTTGGATGTAGAAATGTATTTATATGAAGATAAAGTTAATCGTTTTTCTTTACATCAAAAAGCCCAAAAAGCTAAAAAGGAGAAGGAGGATTAGTCTAAAAAGGAAGTTGGGTGATTAGTATGAAGGGCTTACTTTTAATTCTAATTGGATTAGGAGAAGGAATTGTAGTTGGAACAGCTTTAATAGCTTTTTTATTGGTTTTAGATGTTATCCCGCGGGTAATTAGATTCAGTGATGGTTGTAGGGAGCAAATAATAATCTATCAATGGTTAATTATACTAGGAGTCTTTATAGCAATTAATCTTCAATTATATGATGTGCGCTTGCCACAATTTTATTTTTTAAATTATATATTGGTCATAGTTTGTGGTTTGGTTTTTGGAATATTTATTGGTTTATTAGCCGGAGCTTTAACTGAGGTCTTAAAAGTACTTCCTGTTTTAAGTAGAAGATTAAAAATGGAAGAAGAGATGAAGATTTTATTAGTGATTATTATTTTAGGAAAAACAATTGGTTCTTTAATTTATTGGCTACTACCACAAATATGGATTTAAGGGGGACTAAAATGGGGCAAATAGATAAAACACCAGATGAGTATCAAAGATTAATAAGTAAAAATCGTCCTGCTGATTCTAAGATTAAGAATTTTTTTACAGCTTATATTACCGGAGGAACAATTTGTTTAATAGGACAGTTAATTATTGAATTGTTGCAAGGAGTAGGCTTTTCTATCTCAGATGCTAGTGCTTTAAACGCAATAATTTTGATTTTTGTTGGAGGTTTATTAACAGGTTTAGGTGTTTATGATGAAATAGCTCAGTTTGCTGGTGCTGGAACTATTGTACCAATCACTGGTTTTTCTAATGCAATTGTTGCTCCAGCAATGGAACATAAACAAGAGGGCTATATATTGGGGTTAGGTCCTAATATATATTCTGTAGCTGGTCCAGTATTAACCTATGGAATGTTATCAGCAATAATAATAGGAATAATAAAGATATTATTGAGTTATTAATAAATAATAGTGTTATAAACTCAATTTAGGGAGTGAATAGTGATTGCAAAAGCAAGGTAATCAAACAATAAAATTTGATAACCCTCCACAGATTATTTCTTCAGCTTCCATTGTAGGAAATAAGGAAAATCAAGGGCCATTAGGAGAGTACTTTGATGAGGTTATTTCTGATGGATATAATAAACAACCAACTTGGGAACAAGCTCAAATTAAGATGACTAAAGATGTTATGGATAAGACATTATACAAGGCAAGTCTGTCTAAAAGTGATCTTGATTATTTATTAGCTGGTGATTTATTAGACCAAGCTATAGCATCTAATTTTTCAGCACGAAAATTTCCAGTTCCTTTTATAGGTTTATATGGTGCATGTTCTACTATGATTGAAGCTATGGCACTAGGAGCAATGATGATTGATGGGGGAGCTGCTAATAAGGTATTAACTTATACGTCTAGTCATTATCAAGCTACTGAAAGACAATTTAGAACCCCTAATGAATATGGGGATAAATATCCGCCTTATAAACAGAGAACAGTAACTGGTGCTGGAGCAACTGTTTTAAGTGATAAACAGGGGGGAGTACAAATCTCTGAAGCTACTTTTGGAAAAATAGTTGATTTAGGAGTTAGTGATCCTCAAGATATGGGATCAGCTATGGCCCCAGCTGCTTCTGATACTATTTTACAACACTTAAATGATGTAGGAAGATCCCCAAGTGATTATGATCTAATAGTAACTGGTGATTTAGGGAAGGTTGGTAAATCATTGGTGATGGAATTACTATCTGAAAAGGGATGTAATGTAGAACAAAACTTTGCTGACTGTGGAGTAATGCTTTATAACTCTAGTCAAAAAGTAGGGGCTGGAGGAAGTGGTTGTGGTTCTTCAGCTATAGTAGTAAGTTCTTATTTATTACCTCAACTGATGTATAGAAATTTAGATAGGATATTAGTTTTAGGAACAGGAGCTTTGCTTAATTCAGTGACTCCTTTGCAAGGGGAAACGATTCCTTGTATTGCTCATGCTATAACTTTAACTGCTACAGGTCATTTAGTAAAGGGAATAGGAAGAAAAAAAGCAAAGGATAATTTAGCTACTAAAATAGAGACAGTTAAAATAGAGAATTTATCAGGAAATGAGGGATAGGTGATGGTATATTTAATGGCCTTTTTAGTGGGAGGGCTAATCTGTGGGTTAGGACAATTATTTTTAGATTATACCTCCTATACCCCTGCTCATTTATTGGTAATAATGGTTGTAATTGGATCTCTGTTGATGGGGGTGGGTTTGGCCCAACCTTTAATTGATCTAGCTGGTGCAGGGGTTACAGTTCCAGTTATGAATTTTGGGTTCATATTAACTAAAGGAGTATTATTAGAAATAAAAAGAAAAGGTTTTTTGGGATTGTTTACTGGTGTTTTAGAAGTAGCAAGTGCAGGTGTTAGTGCAGCAATAATCATTGGATTTTTAATGGCAGCTATCTTTAAGCCTAAGGAATAAGTGTATATTATTGTTTTTTATTTGGTACAATAAGGGAGGGAAACAATGAATAAAAAAAAGGTCATATTAGTAACTGATGGTGATAAGACAGCTAAAGAGGTTATTGAAAAGGTAAGTGACCAGTTAGATTTGAGGGTTATTTCTAAATCAGGTGGTAACCCAACTCCCTATTCTGGGCAACAATTATTAGAGATGATTGCTGAATGTCCAACTGATCCTGTAGTAGTTATGTTTGATGATAATGGCTCACGTGATTGTGGATCTGGAGAAAAGGCTTTAGAGGTAGTTGGTTCAAGTTCGGAAGTTAAGGTGCTAGGAGTATTGGCAGTAGCTTCTGATACAGAAGATGTAGTAGGGATTGACCCTGATTTTTCGATTACTAATCAAGGAGAAATTGTAACAGGACCAGTAGATAAAGAAGGTACTGCAGAAGCTAAAAATCATAAGATTTTAGAGGGAGATACAGTAGATGTAATTAATGGATTTGATAAATCAATAGTAGTGGGGGTAATAGGGATAGGGGATATAGGTAAAATGAAAGGGAAAGATGCTCAAGGATCTATTACTTATAAGGCATTGGAAGAGATTCTTAAGAGGAGTGGAAGGTAAAGATGAAACAAAAGACCAAGATTAGTAAGGATTTAGCCGAAAATTTACAGGTTATTAAAGACCAGATTGACGGGCCAAAGACCTTTGATTTTGTCAATCGTGATTTTAAGATTGCAGGAAAGAATGCAAGTATAGTCTTTGTGGATGGATTTCAAAAGAGTAAATTAATGGGTCGCGTTTTAGAGTATTTAATGGATCTTAAACGTGAGGATCTAAGTGTTGATATAGTAAAAAAATTGATTGAAGATAGAATACCTGTTTTAGAGGTAGCAACAGCTGATACTATAGAAGGTGTAATGGATCAAGTATTAGCTGGCCCCCAAGCCTTATTTATTGATGGTGTAGAGCAAGCTATTATTATTGATGCTCGAACTTGGATGTCTCGTGGTCTTTCTGAGCCAGAGTTAGAAAAATCTACTCGTGGTCCAGAAGATGGGTTTATTGAAACAATGCTATTTAATGTGAAGCGGATTAGAAGAAGAATCAGAGACCCTAAGTTAAGAGTGGAGGCATTACGTGTCGGAAATAGAGGCAAGACAGATATTGCAGTCACCTATATTGAAGATATTGCTGAACCTAGTTTAGTAAAGAAGGTAAAGCAAAAATTAGAGGATATAGAGGTAGATGCATTACCTCTAGCAGATAGAACTATCCAGGATTTTTTAACAGGTACCTCTTTTAATCCTTTGCCTAAAGTTAGATATACTAATCGTCCTGATATAGCTAGTGCTCAACTTCTTGAAGGTAAGGTGTGTGTAATAGTTGATGGTTCTCCAACAGTGCTAATATTACCAGCTACTTTTTTTGATCAAACCCAAGCTATAGAAGACTACCGTCATTCTTTTCTTGCCGGAAGTTATTTAAAAATGATTAAGTTTGTAAGTGTCTTTCTTTCTTTAGTAATACCTCCTTTATGGTTGATCTTTGCTTATAGTCCTGAATGGTTACCTCCAGGTTTAGAGTTTATTGGAATTAAACAACCTGGCAAGGTGCCTATTGGGGTTCAATTTCTGTTAGCTAGTTTAGGTATAGATCTGATTCAGGTAGCTTCGGTGCAAGTGCCTAGTTCACTGGCAACTTCATTAGGTTTAATTGGAGCTTTAATGCTTGGTCAGTTTTCTGTTAAAGTAGGATTATTTAGTCCAGAAACAATTCTTTATATGGCAATTGGAGCTATTGGTAATTTTGCTATTCCTGGATTTGAGTTGGCTATGGCTTTTAAAGTATTTAGGTTTGCGTTACTTTTACTAGCTATTTACTTTAGAATTCCAGGTTTATTAATAGGATTAGCGATACTATTTTTATTGATGGCCTTTACTAAATCTTTTGGAGTACCTTATTTATGGCCACTAATTCCTTTCAATTGGAATGCTTTAAAGACTTATCTATTCCGTCAACCGATATTGAAATTAAGTGACAGAAGACCAAAGTTTAGTGATGATGATGAAACTAGGAAATAAGGGGTGAATACTATGAAACCGAGGATAGGAATACCCCAAGCTTTATTGTACCATAGATACTATCCAGCTTGGAGGACATTTTTTAAAGAATTAGATTGTAAGGTAGTAGAATCTAATCAATCAACTAAAGAGATTGTTGATGCCGGAGTTAGATTAGCTACTGATGAAGCTTGCTTACCAGTTAAGTTGTTTTTAGGTCATGTTGAATATCTTAAAGAAAAATCTGATTATATATTCGTACCTAGAGTAGTAAGTGTTGATTCTAAAGAGTATTTATGTCCTAAGTTTATGGGATTACCAGATATGGTTAGATATAACGTAGATAATCTACCACCTATATTAGATACTACTGTTGATTTAAGAAGTAATAAATTTAATTTAATTAAAGTTGCTTTAAAGTTAGGAGAGGAATTAGATACTGATTACTGGCAAACTATAAAAGCTACCTGGAAGAGCTGGAGAGCACTAAAGGAGCATTACCAACAATTAAAGGCCAAAACTAATCAAGCTGACTATCAAGTTGCTTTATTAGGCCATGAATATATTATTCATGATTCTCATGTTAGTATGGATTTAGTAGAGCATTTAGAAGAGATGGGGATTGGAGTTATTACTGCTGATATGCTCTCTGATACAGCAATTGAGGAGGGATTAACATATCTATCTAAGGATATGTTTTGGACTCTTAGCAAAAAAATGCTAGGGGCTGCTCATTATTTCTTTAATAGAGAAGAGATTGATGGAATTATTCAATTGACTGCTTTTGGATGTGGCCCTGATTCATTAGTAGGAGAAATGATAGAGAGAGAAGCTAAAACAAGGAGTAACCAACCATTTATGTCGTTAAACTTAGATGAGCATACTGGGGAAGCTGGTTTGATTACCAGATTAGAAGCATTTATAGATATGATTCAGTGGGAGGGGGTATAAAATGAAGGTTACTTTTCCGCATATGGGAACTATGGATATTGCAGTTAAGACTTTATTTGAGGAGTTAGGATTAGATGTAGTTCCTCCTCCACCAATTACACAACGTACTTTAGACTTAGGAGTTAAACATTCTCCAGAATTTGCTTGCTTACCTCTAAAGATTAATATTGGTAATTTTATCGAAGCAATAGAAGCAGGGGCAGATACTATTGTAATGGGGGGTGGAGTTGGCCCGTGTAGGTTTGGTTATTATGGAGAAGTACAGAAGAAAATATTAAATGATTTAGGTTATGATTTTGAAATGATAGTATTAGAACCTATCCAGGTGAGTTGGCAACAATTTTATAATAGTTTAAAATTATTATTAGGTAATATATCATGGTGGAATTTGATTGGTGCTTGGCGAAAAGGATGGGCCAAGGCTACTGGAGTAGATCATTTAAGTCAATTAATTAATCAGATTAGACCTTATCTAGTTAATCGGAAGGAAGGAACAAGGGTCTATAAAGAAGGATTAGAGTTAATAGATCAAGCTACTTCAATAGCTGAGACTAATGTATTAGTAGAAGAAACAGAAAATAGAATTAATAGTTTAGAAAAGCGAAAAAATTTCACCCCCTTAAAGGTAGGTATGGTAGGAGAGATATATGTAGTTTTAGAGCCCTTTACTAATTTTGAGTTAGAAGAGAAATTAGGTGAGATGGGGGTTGTAGTAGATCGTGCTATCTATTTAACAGATTGGATTAGAGAAAACTTATATTTAGGATTCTTTAAAGAAAAAGCTAGACATAAGAAGATAGAAGAAGCAGCTAAGCCCTATCTTAACCATTTTGTAGGTGGACATGGTCTAGAATCAGTAGGAGAAACAGTTTTATATGCTAAAGAAGGTTATGATGGCGTAGTACATTTAGCTCCTTTTACTTGTATGCCTGAAATTATAGCAAATAGTATTTTACCAACTATAAGCAATGATTTAGATATTCCCGTATTATCTTTAAGTGTTGATGAGCAAACAGGAGAGGCAGGTTTTATTACTAGAATGGAGGCTTTTGTTGATCTATTGGCACGTGGTCAAGATAAAAAGGAGGAAGTAGTATGAAACAAGGTTATTTAGGAATCGATGTAGGGTCAGTAAGTACCAATATAGCAATTATAGATGAAGGGCAGAATTTAGTTGATAAATTATACTTAAGGACTAATGGACAACCTATTAATGCTATTCAAGAAGGACTTTCAACAATTAAAGATAAAATAAATATGGAGATCAAAGGTGTAGGAACTACAGGTAGTGCTAGAAATCTAGCTGGGGTGATTGTGGGAGCAGATGTAATAAAAAATGAGATTACAGCTCATGCAGTAGCAGCCTCTAATGTAGTACCAGGTGTGCAAACAATACTAGAAATTGGGGGCCAAGATTCTAAGTTAACTATTTTAAGAGATGGAGTTGTAGTAGATTTTGCAATGAATACAGTCTGTGCGGCAGGGACAGGTTCATTTTTAGACCAGCAGGCTAGTCGCTTAAATATTCCTATTGAAGAATTTGGCGCTTTAGCCCTTGAAGCTGAGAGTCCAGTTAGAATTGCGGGGCGGTGTTCTGTATTTGCAGAGTCTGATATGATTCACAAGCAACAGTTAGGTCATAGGTTAGAAGATATTATAGCTGGATTATCTAAAGCAATGGTTCGCAATTATTTAAATAATGTCGGTCAAGGAAAAGAAATATTAGGTCCTGTAGTCTTTCAAGGAGGAGTAGCTGCTAATAAAGGAATTAAAGCAGCTTTTGAAGAGGAATTGGGTATGGAAGTAACTGTACCTGATTGTCATGATGTTATGGGAGCTATTGGTTCTGCACTCTTGGCCCAAGAGGCTGTTAAAGATGGTCAAACAGAATTTAAAGGGTTTGATACGTCTGATTTTGACTATCATGCATCTAGTTTTGAATGTGATGGTTGTCCTAACCATTGTGAGATCATCAATATCCATAAAAATGATGAAGTAATAGCTCGTTGGGGATCTAAATGTCCTAAGTGGGAGGCAGTTTAATTTAGTTATCAATTGTCAGCAATCAGTGATCACAAAAGTGGAGAGGAGAAATTTTTCCTCTCCAAATTAATTTAGTTTGACATTTAGTACTTAATTAACTATAATATACCTAGATAGAACTGACCGGTCAGTTCTATAAGAAGGAGGGGAAACAAGTGAAGTTTATAGAGAACTTTGTTAAGCAGTATCCAAAAACAATAATTATTGTCATATTATTAATTACTGCTGTTTTTGGCTATCAGGCAACTAAAATTAGCATCAATACTGATATTAAGGATATGTTTCCTGATGGTGATCCAGCAGTAGAGACTTTTGATCGCGTAAGTAATAAGTATGGCGGTTCTGAATATGTGATTTTAATGTTAAAGGATAAGAATATTTTAGATCAGACTTCGCTTAAAACAATTGATTCTTTAACTAAGCAGATGTCAGAAATAAAAGGAGTTAATAAGATTCGAAGCATCACTAATATTGAAGAAATTAGAGGTAAAGGGTTTACCATTGAAATAGGTGATTTTATTAGACAAATCCCTAAATTACAGGTAGAAGCCAAGAAACTAGCTCAAAAAATTAAAACTAAGGAGCGGTATTTAGGAACTTTAATTTCTGAAGATTTTAAGGCAGCAACGCTTATAGCTCAACTAAATCCGGAAGCAGATCAAGGTTATGTAGTATCTAAAATTCAGCAACTTAGAAAGCAGTTTAAACTAACTAAAAAAAGTTATTTAACCGGTAGTCCAGTTCTTAGTAAGGAATTAGCTGATAATATGCGAGCGGATATAAAAAAACTACTTCCTTTTGTTTCACTAATGGTAATGTTAATTTTATTTAGCAGTTTTCATAGTTTACGAGGGGTAGTTTTACCGTTAATTATTGTCCTCTTTAGTGTTATCTGGACGGTGGGATTGATTGCTTGGTTAGGAAAGGCCTTATCAATTGTAAGTACTATTTTGCCTGTTTTATTGGTTAGTGTTGGTAGTGCTTATGCAATCCACTTTTTGGCCCGTTATTATGAGGATTTAGATAATGGATTGATTAAAAATAAAGCAGTATCGGAGAGTATTATTAATGTGGGAGCAGCTATTGCTATGGCAGGAGTAACTACCATGGTTGGTTTCTCCTCACTGGGATTATCCGATTTAACAATTATTAAAGAGTTTGGTTTGTTTACTGCTTTTGGAGTATTTGCTGCTTTATTAATCTCGACTACTTTTTTACCGGCTGTTTTATATTTAATTGATCGGCCTGATAATTTAAGGGCCGCTGAAGAAAGAGAATTCTTAGATCAGGCCTTTACTAAAATATCTAGTTTTGTTAAGAACTCTCCTGAAATAATAGTAGGTATAGTGGTTATAATCTGTATTCTATCTATCTGGGTAATTCCCCGGATTAAACCGGAAACAAATTATATTACTTTCTTTGAGCAGGGTAGTGAAATCAGGCAGGCTAATGAATTGGTAAATACTAAGTTTGGTGGTTCCGAATCCTTGGAAATTATTATTGATACCGGCAAAAAGAACGGGATAGAAAATCCAAAGTTTTTACAGCAGGTTAAGGAATTCCAGACTGAATTAGAAAAGATAAATTTATTGAGTAATTCTATGTCGGTAGTGGATTTATTAGAGGAAGAAAATGAAGCTTTACATGGTGGTAAAGATGAATTTGAGGTTCTACCTAAGCAGGGAATAGCCCAGTATTTAATGATGTTATCTTCTGGGGATGATATTTTAAGTGATTTTGTAGATTTTAATCATCAAGAAGTTAGAGTTAGAGTAATGGTTGAGAGTGCAAATAGTCAGCAGAAAGAAGCTATGCTTAGTCAGGTTAATAAGTTAATTGACAGTAAGTTTGGAGAAAAGAAGTATGATATTACGCTAACAGGAATTCCAGTTTTAACTAATATCTTAACGGATATGATTATCAGCAGTCAGATTAAGAGTTTAATTTCTTCTATTTTATGTGCTTTCATTATTACTAGTCTATTATTGAAATCTCCAATTAAAGGATTTGCCTGTAGTTTTCCGATTGCAGTCACTGTTTTATTTAACTTTGGTTTAATGGGCTGGAGTTCGGTACCCTTAAATGTAGCTACCAGTATGATTGCCAGCATTGCCGTAGGAGTAGGAGTGGATTATAGTATTCATTTTTATACTCGCTATTTAGAAGAAAGAAAAGCAGGAGCAAGTTTAGAAGAAGCTTTAGATGTAGCAATTAATACTATTGGCCGGGCCAACTACTTTAATGCTACTGCTGTAACAGCTGGGTTTTTAGTTTTATTATTTTCTTCTACCCCTCCACTTAGAACATTTGGATTGCTAACGGCAATTACGATGTTAGTCTCCTTTGCTGGAGCAATGGTATTATTACCGGCTTTAATTAGTTTTCGCCATAAGTATATTCGACCCTTGTTGGAAAAAGAAAGGGAAGAGGTAGTAAGTAGTGAGTAAAAAATAAAAGAGAGGTGATACTGATGAAAAAATTAGTCAGTTTATTGGTACTGATAAGTTTATTGGTTGGATTGAGTGGTTTAACTGGAGCGGCTGATTTAACCGGAGAAGATGTACTGGATAAAATCAAAGAATCAATTGATGCTAATTCGGCACAGCTTACATTAAAAATGGAGCTATACAGCAGTTCAGGTAGTAAACGAGAGCGGAAGATGAAGGTCTGGACACAGGAGCAGAACCAAGATAAAGCCATGATGAGATTCTTAGCTCCAGCAAGTATAGAAGGAACTGGCTTCTTATCTCAAGATAAGGCTAATGGAGAGGAAGAAATGTATCTTTATATGCCGGCTTTAGGTGGAGTACGCAAGATTGCCGGCAGTCAGAAGAATGGAAGCTTTGTTGGTACTGACTTTAGTTATAATGATTTATCGATTTTAGGTGGCGGAAATTATAAAGAGGATTATGAGGCAACAATTTTGAATAAAGACAGCAGTCAGTATCTACTAAAGTTGGTACCCACTGATGAAGAGATTGAGTATAAGTACGGTAAGATGTGGGTTAGAAAAAGCAACTGGGTTCCATCTAAGATTAAGTTTTATGATGCTCAAGGTAAGTTATATAAGGTATTGACAAATGATAATATTAAACAGATCGACGGCTACTGGACACCGTACCAGATGACAATGAAGAATAAGCAGCAAGGTACAAAGACAGTACTGTATATAAAAGAGATTACTTATGATCAACAGATTAATCCCCGGCGGTTTACTACTCGTAATTTACGAAGATATTAAGTTAGTTATTAGCTAACAACTGACAACTAATTAACAGGAGGGATAATGATGAAGAAATTGAAATTATTGTCGTTAGTGTTGGCCCTGCTAATGGTAGTTGGTACGGGAGCTTTAGCGGCTGATGAAGTTGAAATTTCCGGAAGTTTAGAGAGTGACTTAGTTGCTAATCTTGATAATGGGAATCTAACTGATACAGAAAAGTTTAATTTAATCTTAGAGAAGAGATTTGGGTTTACTGCTGATGTGTATGTGGATTTAGAAGCTAAATCTTTTACGTTACCTAGTTCAAAGCGGGAAACAGAAGTGAAGATTGCTGAAGCTTATGTAAATTACTACACTAAAAATATGGATTGGCAATTAGGCAAACAGAAGATTAGCTGGGGCAGCTCTTATAAACTTCAACCGACTAATTACTTTAATCCTCGAGATTTAACCGCCCTCAAGCCGATGAATGAAAAGGTAGCAGTCAAGGCAGTGAAGGGAACTTACTATGCTCCGAAGCGGATTGAGATCTCAGGAGTTGTGACGCCGTTTTTTAAGACGCATCAAATGAGTAAGGAGCAAAAAATAAATTTATTGAATAAATTTAATAATAAGGTAGCTACAATGGTATCAGAAATAAAAGGAATTAATTCTTTACAAAGTGATATTAAAGAAAAAGTAATTAATAATCCACTGGATGAAGTAAAGGATGATGTTGAAAATACTCAAGCTGGTTTCAAGGTTACTAAGCGCGGATTGAAAGGATTTGATGTATCAGCAACTGTATATCACGGTCGCGATAAATTACCCATAGTGGATAGAGACTATCTAGAAAATCAAGTGAATGATTTGATTAGGAATTATGAGGAATATGTAAATCAAACAAATGATCCAGAAGGTTTTGCTACTTATTGTGATAGTAACAATAAGACTTTAGACTCCTTTATCCTTTACCCCGAAACTAATCAAGTGGGAATTGATGTCATTGGCGATATCAATGGTATCGGTGTCTGGAGCGAAGTTGCTTACAGTATGTATGAAGATGATCAGTTTGATAATCGAATCCAAGCAACCTTAGGAGCGGATTATAAGTTTGAAAATAACCTATATTTAGTCGGGCAGGTTTATTACCAGCAGGGCCGATTAGACAGCGAAGCTGATATTAAAGCCTTTAACGTCCACTTTGATAAACCGGTCTTTACCTTCCATACAATAGAAGCTAATGCCATCTATGAAGCAGAGAGTGAAACTTATTTAATTGAACCGCAGTTTACTTATTCTCTAGCTAATTCTACTGAACTGCAGATCGGCGGGACTTATAAAGAAAGTAACAGCGACAGCCAATCAAGCTTGATTTCTAATTTAGGAGATGATAGAATTTATACTCGCTTAAAGGTAGAATTTTAAAAGGGAGTTGAAGCTATGAATTCCAAACGAAAAAAAATTTTCACAGTAGCTGTAGAAAAATTTTCGCAGAATGGAGCTGCTGATACTACGATGCAGGAGATTGCCAAAGAAGCAGGAGTTGGAAAAGGAACTTTATACCGCTACTTTAATAATAAAGAAGATTTAATTTCTTCGTTAGTAGAAATGGGTTTTAATCAGTTAACTGAAGAGATTAAGCGGGGAATTGCAGGAATAGATAATCCGGCTAAAAAATTGGATAAAACAGTTACCATTCATCTTGAATTCTATAATCAACATCGGGATTTTTGTAAATTCTTAACTCGGGAAAGTTTAGGGTATAAGAATAAGTTTGAAGAACATATTAAAAAGATCAGAAGCAAATATACCATTGTTATTCAAGAGATCATTGAACAGGGAGTAACGACAGGAAAGTTTAAAGAGTTAGATATTGAGACTGCTACTGCTTCCTTAATCGGCATGGTTAATATTAATGCTCTACACTGGTTTATGTTTAGAGACGAATTTCCGGTTACTAAAATAAAGAATGAGATTATTGAGCTAATTTTTAATGGGTTACTACAAGCCTAATAGTTTTTGTAGTCTATTATTGGTTTTATTTTGTAGGTGCTGTATTAATTTTAGTAGGTGTGTGGGGGACTAATTATTATGGAGAATATCAGGAGGTTGTTACAGAAAAAACAATTGATAATTAATCTCAAAAAGGTTTGACAAGACAGAATAATTATGTTAAGCTATTTGCAGTTAAATAGAATGATAGAGGAGCAATGATTATTAGTACTTCTAAGGAGCTAGGTCTGAGTGTAGAATTAGGAGGAAAGGGATTATTGCCGAAGCCCTAAAAGCAATTGCTATCTCTTAGGGTTGGGGATATAATTAATAGTTATATTACTGCCACTTTGTGGAGAGCTATCTTACGACTGGAGATCTGGTTATGAGAAAAGCTCATAACCTTTTTTTATTATAGGTTAGCAATTAGTGTGAGAAGTTAAAAGCTCATACACAACTATAGAGCAGGGAGAAAGGAGTAGTTTTTATGAAATTACAAGGAACAATGGAGGTTAGTCAGGATGGAATTTTAGAGGTTGCTGGACATAATTTAGTAGATATTGCTGAGGAATATGGGACTCCTTTGTATATTTTAGATGAAAAAGAAATTAGAGATAATTGTCGTGCTTATAGAGAAGCCTTTGAAAAGTGGTACCCCAATTCTGAAACTTTATATGCTAGTAAGGCATTTTTATCAGTAGCTATGGCAAGAATTATTGACCAAGAAGGTTTAGGTTTAGATGTCGTATCGGGTGGAGAATTACATGTGGCATTAGAGGCAGATTTCCCAGTAGAAAAGATTTATTTTCATGGAAATAATAAAACACCTGATGAGATTGAAATGGCATTAGATGCAGGAATTAAAAGTTTTGTGGTAGATAATCAATATGAATTAGAGTTATTAAATCAATTAGCAGGGAAACATGGAGTAGTACAAGATATTTTATTACGAGTTACGCCTGGAATTGAAGCTCATACTCATAGCTATATTCAAACTGGTCAGACTGATTCTAAGTTTGGAGTGGGAGTACAAAATGGTTTAGCATTAGAAACAATTAAGCAAGTTAAAGAGTTAAAAAATGTGAAGTTAGTAGGACTTCATTGTCATATTGGTTCTCAAATCTTCAAATTAAAATCATTTGCTAAAGCAATAGAGGTTATGATGGATTTTGTAGAAGAAGTAAAAGAAGAGACAGGTTTAGTAATGGAAGAGTTAAATTTAGGTGGTGGAATTGGAATTCCTTATACTGAAGATGAGGAAAAACCAAGTATTGATCAGTACGCTGAGATTGTAACTAAAACGATTAAAGAAACATGTGAGAGTCTTGATATGCCATTACCTAAAATAATTAATGAACCAGGTCGTTCAATTGTAGGTACGGCTGGTTCTACTATTTATCGGGTTGGTTCAGTGAAACAAATTCCAAATATCAGAAAATATGTTGCGGTAGATGGTGGAATGCCAGACAATATCCGACCAGCTTTATATGATGCCGAATATGAAGCATGTGTGGTTAATAAAGCTGACCAAGAATTAGAAGAGACTGTTACTATTACAGGTAAGTGTTGCGAATCAGGTGATATTTTAATTAAGGATATTAAATTACCGCACATAGAGCCAGGAGATATACTATTAACATCTTGTACTGGAGCTTATGGATATGCTATGAGTAGTAATTATAATGGAGTAACAAGGCCTGGGGTTTTATTATTAAGTGAGAATAATATTGATTGGATTGTAAAGCCCGAAAGTAAGCAAGATTTAATCTCTAATGATGTTCTTCCAGAGAGACTTAAATAGAGAAATTATTAAGTAGTAAGAGTGCTTAAGCGCTCTTACTTTTTTTTTATAACTTTTTATGGTATAATTATGAAGGTTAAATAGAAGAATAATAATGCAAATTATGCTATTGTAAATTAATATAATGGAGTGATAAGATGGAGATAATTACTACCCATCAGCGAACGGATTTTGATGGATTAGCAGCTATGGTAGCTGCTCAAAAGTTATATCCAGCAGCTATTATGGTCTTTCCAGGAAAATTGGCTAATAATGTAAAGGAATTTATGGCTTTATATAAAGATAGAATTCCTGTTAAACGGCCTAGAGAGATAAATAAATCTAGAGTAAATAAGGTTATTATGGTAGATAATAATTTACCAACTAGAACGGGAGCTTTAATAGATCTATTTGAAGAATCGGAAGTAGAGATTATAATTTATGACCATCATCAAGATGAACAGATTGATGATGATCAGATTATAAAATCTGTTGGGGCTACAACCACTATTTTAGTAGATAAGTTACTGGCAAAGAAAATAGAAATAACTCCTTTTGAAGCTACTTTATTTGCTTTGGGTATCTATGAGGATACAGGAGGATTGATTTATAAAAATACGACATCTTTAGATGCTCAAGTTGTTGCTTCTTTATTAGAATCAAGGGCCAATCTCGAGATTGTAGAGGAGTATATAGACCATTCTTTAGATCGAAAACAACAAAAGTTATTTAATAAATTACTTGATTCCTTACATCAAATTTCAGTTAAAGGATTAAAGATTGATACCTTTCAGGCTGAAGCTAAAGAATATATCCCAGATATTTCATTATTAACCCATAAACTAAATGACTTACATAATTGTGATGCATTATTTGTACTAGTTAAGTTTACGAATTCCAATAAGATTCTTGTTATTGGTCGAAGTAAGAGCGATAATATTAATGTAGCACAAATACTGAATTATTTTGGTGGGGGAGGACATAATCGAGCTGCTTCAGTAACTATTGAATGTGAAGAATCAGCTGAACTATTAGAGTGGGAACAAGAAGTTCTTAAAGTAGCTCGAGAAAAGATTAGTCCTTCTATCTTAGTTAAAGATATAATGTCTACTCCAGTAAAGACAATAACTGCGGATACTACTATGAAAGAAGCTGATAAGATAATGTTACGTAATAATTGGTCTGGATTAGTAGTCTGTAAAGATGACGAATTAGTAGGTATTATTTCCAAGCGAGATATTGATAAAGTTAGAAATTATGACTTATTGCATGCCCCAGTTAAAGGGTATATGTCTACTAATGTAATTACTATTAATCCTGATGCTTCTTTAAAAGAGGTGCAAGAACAAATTGTCGAGCATGATATTGGTCGCTTACCTGTAGTTAATAAGGAAGATGATTTAGTAGGGATTATTACTCGAAATGATTTATTAAAACTCTTTTATGGTACAGATGATTATTTAAAAAATCGACAAAATCTATACGGACGTAGCTTAGTTCAAGTACAGGAGAAAAGATATGATGTAACTGAAGAATTACAAATAGTGGACCAATCAATTATTGACCTATTAAAAAAGGCAGGAAGGTTAGCTGATGAGTTAGGATATAATCTTTATATAGTAGGTGGCTTTGTTAGAGATTTATTATTAGAAAGGATTAATTTGGACTTAGATTTAGTAGTAGAAGGAGAGGGCATAGAGTTTGCCAAAACCTTGGCCCATAAGTTAAATGGAGACCTTGATATTTATCGTGATTTTGGAACAGCGGTAGTTGATTTAGATAATGTCAAGTTGGATATTGCTACAACTAGAATAGAATATTATCCCTATACTGCTAGTTTACCTGAGGTAGAACCTGGTTCAATTCAACAGGATCTCTTTAGAAGAGATTTTACTATTAATGCTTTAGCGATACAACTTAATCCTACAGCTTTTGGTCAATTAGTAGATTATTTTAATGGAAAAAAAGATTTAGAAGCAGGAGTTATTCACTTGTTACATAATTTCAGTTTATATGATGATCCAACTAGGATTTTTAGGGCTTTTAGATTTGCTAGTCGCTATGGTTATCAATTTTATGAAGAGACAGAGAGGTTAATTAAACAAGCTATTGATTTAGATACAATTGAGAAGTTGAGTCCTAATCGATTATTTGGGAAACTAAAACATGGTTTACAAGATGAAAATCCAACTTCATTTATTCGATTACTAGTTAAGTATGATATTTTAGTTTATTTTTCTGATAGTTTAGTTTGGAATCAAGTTAAAGAGAAGTTAGTTAAGCAAGTGGATAAAATTATAGGGTGGGCAATGAAGAAAGAGCAAAATATTGAGTTTACTCCTTGGATACTCTATTTAATGACTTTATTAGAACATTTCACCAAAGAAGAAGTAGAAAAGTTTAGTAAAAAGTTTAACTTAAATAGTCAACTAAAGAGTCGGATTAAGACTAGTTTGGAGATTGAGCAAATAATTACTAAACTAAAGCAAGCAGAAAGAAATAGTGAGGTTTATTACACTTTAGAAGGCTTAAAGATAGAAGAACTATTATTTATACTAGTTAAGGATTTTAGTCTTACAGAAAAGATTTCTTTATTTTTAGAGGAATTAAAGGAAGTAGAGATTAAAGTTAGTGGTAAAGATATAATTGATTTAGGTTATCAACCAGGCCCTTATTTTAAACAGATACTAAAAGAAGTAAAAAGGGCCAAGCTAGATGGAAAGATAGATTCTACCCCAGAGGAGCATCAATTCTTAGAGAAGTGTTTACAAAGGAGGTAAAGTATGAATTTTATTGCAGAGTTGGTTTTATTAATTCCTGTTTTATTGTTATCTTTATCAATGCATGAATTTGCTCATGGCAAGATGGCAGATTTCTTAGGAGATCCAACCCCTAAAGCTACAGGAAGATTGACTTTAAATCCATTGGCCCATTTAAGTTTTTTGGGGACATTGGTTTTATTATTGACCAGGAGATTTGGCTGGGCCAAACCAGTACAGATAAATCCTAAGTATTTTAAGGATAGAAAAAAGGGTATGATGTTAGTTGGCTTGGCTGGTCCATTGGCTAATATTTCTTTAGCAATTACATTTGCTATTATGTATAACTATTTGAGTTTTTTATTTACATTTTTTAATCCTAGAATAATTGCTTACTTTTTTCAGATTGCAATTGCAGTTAATTTAGGGTTAGCTATCTTTAATTTAATACCTATTCCCCCTTTGGATGGATCAAAAATTTTAGAGGGAATATTACCTAAAAGCATGGACCATATCTTATATAATTTAAAGGCTTATGGGCCATTCTTTTTATTATTATTTTTATTTATGGGGTGGCTTGATTTTATTATTAATCCGATATTTGGGGTATTATTTAATTTGATATTACAAATTTAAACTAATTATTTATTATAAGGAGTGAGGATAAATGTCTAATAAAGGTACTATTTTAAGTGGTTCACGTCCAACAGGTAAATTACATTTAGGACATTTAATTGGAGTACTAGATAACTGGAAGGATTTACAAGAAGACTATGATTGTATTTTTGAGGTAGCTGATTGGCATGCTTTAACAACCAAGTATGATCAAACTGAGAATATAAAACAACATATTAGAGAGATGGTGGCTGATTGGATCGGGGCAGGGATTGACCCTAGGAAGAGTACTTTGTTTATTCAATCAGATGTTCCTGAAATTGCTGAATTGCATTTATTATTATCTATGATTGTATCAGTTGGTCGGTTAGAAAGAAATCCTACTTATAAGGAACAAATTCAAGAATTAGGGGATAATGATTCTATTCCATTTGGTTTATTAGAGTATCCAGTCTTACAAGCTGCAGATATTCTATTTGCTAAAGCAGACACAGTACCAGTAGGAGAAGATCAATTACCACATATTGAGATCACTCGAGATATTGCTCGTAGATTTAATTATTTATACGAAGAAGTCTTTCCAGAACCAGAATCCAAATTGGCTAAAGTGCCTAGGTTACCTGGTTTAGATGGTCGCAAAATGAGTAAAAGTTATGGAAATGCTATCTATTTATCTGATAGTAAAGATGAGATTAATGACAAAGTTAATCAAATGGTAACAGACCCAGAAAGAATTAGATTAAGTGACCCAGGAAATCCAGATGTTTGTTCAGTTTATGATTTTCATGAGATATTTAATAAGGAAGAAGCAGAAGATATAGCAGCTGAATGTCGTAGTGCTGATCTGGGTTGTGTTGATTGTAAGAATAGGTTAGCTAATGTATTAAATAATGAGTTAGCAGGGATTAGAAATAAAAGAGAGGAACTATTAGCTAATCCAAAACAAATAGATGAAATTTTAGCTAAAGGAACCCAAAAGGTCAGAAAACAAGCAAAAGAAACACTTAAAGAAGTAAGAGCTGCAATGAATTTAAAATAGGAGTGGAAGCATGGGGTATGAAGTAAAGATTGATACTTTTGAAGGGCCAATAGATCTACTACTACATCTATTAAATAAAAATGAAGTCCAGATTTATGATATAAAGATTTCGGAAATTACCGACCAGTATCTAGATTATATTGCTACTATGCAAAAACTTGATTTAGATGTAGCTAGTGAGTTTTTAATAATGGCAGCCCGATTAATAGAAGTTAAGGCTGAGACTTTATTACCAAGTAAGCAGGGCCAAGATCAAGATAAAGATAAAAAAGATAATAAAGATCCTCGCCAAAAACTTGTAGAAAGATTATTAGAGTATAAAAAGTATAAGGATTTAGCAACTAAATTGCAAGCTTTTGAAGCAGAAGAACGGAAGTCATACACTAGAAATGTAGCTCCTTTATTAAGTCAGTTAGAATTTGAAGAAGAGAATCCCTTAGAAGATATAGGAGTGGATGATTTTGCTGCTGCTTTTAAGAAAGTATTAATTAGGCATAAACTCAAACAAGAAGACAAAACCGAAGATAAACAAGAAGGTATTTCACATCTTACTCCACAAGAAGTAACAATTAAAGAACAGCAAGGGTATATTATGCAACAATTAGTAGCAACTAAAGGGCTTAATTTTACTGATTTATTTGTTGATTTAGAAACTAAATTAGAGATAGTGGTAACTTTTATGGCTGTATTAGAATTGATAAAAATGAAAGAAGTTAAAGTAGAACAAATAGATAATTTTGCAAGAATTAAGATTTATCATGTGAGGAGTGGTAGTTGATGAATAAACAAGAAGCCAAAGCAGCAGTTGAAGCTTTATTGTTTATGGCTACTGATTCATTAGCAGTTAAAGATATAAAAGAAGTAACTAATTTAACTACTACAGAAGTTAATCAAATTTTAACTCAGCTAAAAGAAGATTATCAAGCTGTTGATAAAGGAATTAAATTAGTACAAGTTAATCAAGGTTTTCAATTTCAAACAAAATCTGAGTATCGTTCATTTATTAAAGCAATGCACAAGCCTAAAGAAGATAATACTCTAAGTCAAGCTGCATTAGAAACTTTAGCTATTATTGCTTATAAACAACCAGCAACTAGATCAGAAGTTGAAGAAATTAGAGGAGTTAATGTAGAAAAAGCTCTTAAAACCATCCAAAAGCGAGGCTTAGTAGAAGAAAAAGGTCGCAAGGATGCTATTGGTAGGCCTATTATTTATGGAACTACGGATTTATTTTTGGAATATATGGGGCTAAGTAGTCTTGATGAATTGCCTCCACCACAGGAATTTAATGAAGTAGATGACAGTGAAATAGAAGAAGAGTTAGATAATGAGCCAGATGCTTAATTGCATCTGGTTTTTTTAGTTTGTAAATACGATATTATATTTAAGAATAAATTAGATATTTTAAGTAAAGGAGAGTAATTTAGTTATAATTTAACTTAAGAATAATTAGAGGGAGTTGCTTAGCTATTTATGTTGTTATATACTTTAGTTAGTCAGTATTGAAAATGGTTATCGATTTAAATTAAGATTGGTTACTTATTTTTTGCTTTTTTATGATAATGATAATCAATCAACATAAGATATTAAGGAGGTGAAATATTATAAAATTAAAGACAAAAGATTTAAATGTTAGTTATGGTGATGATTTAATAGTTAAAGGTCTTAATATTGAAATTGCAGCTAAAAAAATCACAGCAATTATAGGTTCTAATGGCAGTGGCAAATCAACATTATTAAAAGCAATGACAAGAATCATCTCCTATCAATCAGGAAAAGTTGTTTTAGATGGTAAAAATATTTCCCAAGAGAATACAAATGCACTTGCTAAAAAGATGGCTATTCTTCCTCAAACTCAAGAAACCACAAGTGGTTTGACAGTTGGAGAATTAGTATCTTATGGCCGGTTTCCTTATCAGAGTAGTTTAGGAAGACTGACAGAGAAGGATTATAATGTTATCAATTGGGCACTTGAAGTTACAGGAACAGAGAAATTTAAATATCAGACAGTAGATTTATTATCAGGTGGGCAAAGACAGCGCGTCTGGATTGCAATGGCACTAGCCCAGGAGACAGATGTAATATTTTTAGATGAACCTACAACCTATTTAGATATGGCTCATCAGTTAGAGGTTTTAGAATTACTCCAGAGATTAAATGATGAGCAGGAACGTACAATCATTATGGTACTTCATAATTTAAATCAAGCGGCTCGCTTTGCTGACCACATAATTGCTTTAAAAGAAGGAAAAGTTGTAAAATCAGGGGAGTGTAAGGAAGTAATTACCCCTAATGTACTTAAGAAAGTATTCAATATTGATGCTAAAATTGGAGAAGATCCAAGAACAGGTAAACCAATGTGTATTACTTATGACTTAATAAATGGAGGTAATAATAATGAAAAAAATAATAATCACCACTATGCTTATGCTAGCACTGGTTTTTAGTATTAATAATGGTTTAGCAGTAGTTGCAGAAGCTAATTCAGAAACAATTACATATCAATCTGAGAATGGGCCAGTAGAGGTTCCGGCGAATCCAGAACGAATTATTGTTCTTAGTTCCTTTGCTGGTAATGTATTAGCTTTAGATGGAAATTTAGTTGGAGTCGACCCGTGGGCGAAGAAGAATCCGCTTTATAATTTAGATGGTGTAGAAGCAGTAACATCTGATAACTTAGAGAAGATAATTGAATTAAAACCTGACTTAATTATTGGACTATCGAGCACTAGTAATATTAATAGATTAAAGATGATTGCACCAACTATAACTTATACTTATGGAAGATTGGGGTATTTAGAGCAACATTTAGAGATTGGTAAATTATTAAATAAAGAAGAAGAGGCTAGAACTTGGATTAATGATTTTAGAAAAAAAGCGCGGTCTGTAGGAGAAAAAATTCGAGAAAAAATTGGTGAAGATGCAACTGTAACAGTTATTGAAAACTATAATAAAATGCTTTATGTTTTCGGAGATAATTGGGCTCGGGGAACAGAGATTCTTTATCAAGAGATGAAATTAAAGATGCCTAAAAGAGTAAAAGAATTAGCTTTAAAACCTGGTTATTCTGCTATATCATTTGAAGTTTTACCAGAAGTTGCTGGAGATTATATAATTTTCAGTAAAAACTCAGGTGCTGATACTTCTTTCCAAGAAACTGAAACGTATAGGAATATTCCTGCTGTACAAAATGATAGGGTTTTTGAAGTGAATGCAGAAAAATTTTATTTTAATGATCCAATAACATTAGAATTTCAATTAGATTTCTTTAAAGAAAAATTTTTAAATAATTAATTATTTTAGTGAGGTTTTTAGATGAAAATTAACCTAAAATCAATTTCATTTATATACAAACTTATTTTTAGTCTGTTTCTTCTTATAGGGATGTTCTTTTTAGCGATGCTTTTTGGGGCTGCAGATATTACAACAACTGAAGTCTGGCAGGCTTTAACTACTACTGCCACTGGAGATAATATATTGATTATTCGTGAAATTCGTTTACCTAGAGGGGTAGCGGCTATATTTGTTGGAGCGGCACTTGCAGTTTCAGGAGCAATAATGCAGGGGATGACAAGAAATCCATTAGCTGACCCGGGGTTGTTTGGGTTAACTGCCGGAGCCAATGCAGCTTTAGCAGTTGCTATTGGCTTATTTCCTTCGTTGAACTACCTTGGTATAATGATTTCTTGTTTTATTGGGGCAGCCTTAGGATCAATACTGGTTTTTGGCATTGCTTCAATGAATAAAAAAGGTTTTTCTCCTTTTAGAATTGTTTTGGCTGGTTCTGCTGTTTCAGCATTCTTATATGCAGTTGCAGATGGAGCTAGCATCTACTTTAAAATATCAAAAGATGTCTCAATGTGGACAGCAGGGGGAATAATCGGAACCTCCTGGAGTCAACTACAGATTATTATTCCATTTATTAGTATCGGATTATTTATTTCCTTGCTTTTTTCTAGACACCTAACAATTTTAAGTTTAAATGAGGAAGTTGCTGTTGGTTTGGGGCAAAATATAACTCAGGTCAAGAGTATACTTTTTATAGTAATTATTTTATTAACAGGTGCTGCTGTCTCTTTAGTGGGGAATATGGTATTTATAGGTTTAATGGTGCCCCATATAGTTCGTAGTATAGTTGGAACAGATTATCGTTTTATATTGCCGATGTCAGCTATAATAGGAGCTGTGTATATGCTATTTGCTGACACATTAGGACGTACAATTAATGCTCCTTACGAAACACCAGTTGTAGCTATTATAGCAATTATGGGTTTGCCATTCTTTTTGTTAATTGTTAGTAAAAGGGGGAGAGAACTTTTATGATTCATCCAGATTTAGTAAAAAGGCAGCGGATGATTTTATCTACTTTATTGGTAGTTATTATTTTGACAGCTTTAATTAGTATGGGTTTGGGTTATTCTTCATTATCTTATAAGCGAATAATTCCCATATTATTTGGTCAGGGAACATTTAAAGAAAATTTTATTCTTTTTTTAGTAAGGTTACCCCGAATAGTTATTACTATACTAGCAGGAATGGCACTTGCTTTATCTGGTTCTATCTTACAGGGACTAACGCGAAATAATCTAGCTGATCCTGGAATTATCGGAATTAATTCTGGAGCAGGTTTAGCAATTACTCTTTTCTTTTTATATTTCCCTTTAGAGGTTGGTTCATTTACCTATTTACTTCCGGTAGTAGCTTTTTTAGGTGGACTAATAACTGCTATATTAATTTATCTATCTTCTTATAATAAAAATACTGGGTTTAAACCAACAAGATTAATTCTTGTCGGGGTTGGATTTTCAATGGCATTATCCGGAGCAATGATTGTATTAATATCATCAGCTAAACGCTTTAAAGTAGAATTTATTGCTCAATGGTTAGCGGGTGATATTTGGGGAACTAATTGGTCTTTTGTTTGGGCACTTCTTCCTTGGCTAATTATCCTTATACCATTTACGTTATATAAAGCTAATCGTTTAAATATACTTACTCTTGGTGAACCAGTAGCTATTGGAGTTGGAATGTCCATTGAAAAAGAGCGGTTAATCTTATTATTGGTTGCTATTGCTTTGGCTGCTTCAGCAGTTTCTGTAACAGGTGGTATTGCCTTTGTTGGTTTAATGGCCCCTCATATAGCAAAGACATTGGTAGGGGCTAGAAATCAATTATTTATGCCCATCGCTATATTAATAGGAGGTTGGTTATTACTTTTTGCTGATACAATTGGTCGTAATATAGTTCAGCCAGAGGGAATTGCTGCCGGAATTATGGTAGCGTTAATTGGAGCGCCTTATTTTGTTTATTTGTTAATTAAGCAATAGTATGGAATGATTAATAGATAGAAATTTTGAAAATAAAATAGAAGAAGTGTTAAAGAATGAGCCAGATGCTTAATTGCATCTGGTTTTATTTTTTTGAATTGAATATTGAGGGGAATGGATGGTTAAACTTAAAAATAGTATATAATTTTTTCTTTCCTAGTGATTTATTTTGAAGTGTTAATTTTATGGTGGAAAGGAAGAGGGTATGTTAATATTACTAATTTTAGCCTTAGTGGTTTTATTTATAGTTTTGTATTTAATTCCCGTTAAAGTAGTAATTGATTTCAAGCGCCAAAAGGATAAGGATCATTTTGAAATTAAGGTAAGCAGTTTATTTTTTAACCATAAATTGCAACTTTCTTACATAGATCTAAAGAGTCTATTTTATCCTTACTTTATTATTAAGGGAAATTTGATTGGCTTATTAGAAAAAGATATATTAATTGAAGAAGAATTAAATGAAGAAGAGTTAAGAAAAGTTATTAATCATTTAAGAAAAATGGAAGAGATTATTAAGCAGGTTGAGCCACTTTCTTTTTTCACTAATCATTGTTCTTATTTGTCATGGCAGACTAGTTTTGGTCTAACTAATCCGGCTTTTACAGGTATGTTAAGTGGGGGTTTATGGGCACTTAAAGGAGCAATTATAGGATTTTTCAGGAATTTTTTAAGATTTAGTACAGCACCACTAATTGAAGTAAACCCTAACTTTAATAATGTTGAATCCTTGCGAGTTGAATTTAAAGGTATATTCAAATTTAGATTAGGAAATATTATACTTATGGGAAGTAGAATTGTTTTTTATGATCTCAAAAGGAGGTTAAAGTATGGGAGATCATCCAATTGAAGGATTAATGAGTGCGGCAATGGAGAATATTCAAGAGATGGTTGAGGTTAATACAATTGTGGGGGATGCTGTAGAAACTAAAGATGGAACTGTAATTATTCCAATTTCCAAAGTCAATTTTGGTTTTGGGGCAGGTGGAGCAGAATATGCAGTACCCAAAAAAAAGAAAAAAGATAAAAAAGGATCTAGCCAAGCTGGTTTTGGAGGTGGGAGTGGAGCCGGAGTAATGCTTAATCCAATGGCTTTTTTGGTGGTTGATGAAAATCAAGTCAGGTTACTACCAGTGAGTGGTAATGCAGTGTTAGATCAATTGTTAAATGTAGCTCCCCAAGTGATTGACCAGCTTAAAGGTGGTAATAAGAAGAATAAAGAGCAGCAAGAAGATAAAAAGAAAGAAAAAGAAGCTAAAACTAAAGCTGAAGAAAGAGCAAATATTAAGCTCTAATTAAAGGGGCTGAGGTTATCACAACCTCAGCCTTAGTTTAAGAATGTTTGGAGGTGGAGCAATGAGAAAGTTTTCTTATAATCTATTAGGGATTATAGTATTAATATTGGTTGTTAGTCAATCTTCTTTAGCAGTACCTAATATTACAGCTAGGGCAGCTATTTTAATTGATGGAGAAACAGGTAAGATCTTATATAGAAAGAATATTCACCAACAACGAGCACCAGCTAGTACAACTAAGATTATGACGGGGATATTGGCTATTGAAGAAGGAGAATTAAATGATGAAGTAACAGCTAGTAAGCGGGCTGCTTATGAAGGAGGTTCTTCCATTTATTTGACTCCTGGTGAAACACTAAAGCTAAGAGAATTAATTTATGGTTTATTAGTTAAGTCAGGTAATGATGCTGCTATAGCTATTGCAGAATATATTGGTGGAACAGTAGAGAAATTTGCTGAAATGATGAATCGTAAAGCTAAAGAAATTGGTGCTTTAAATACAACTTTTCAAAACCCTAATGGCTTGCCGAATAAAGAGCATTTAACTACAGCTTATGATTTGGCCCAAATAGCTCGTTATGCGCTAAAAAATGATTTTTTTGCTCAGGTGGTATCTACTCGTAAAAAGAGGATATCTTGGCCTCAACATAGCTGGGACCGAATCTTAACGAATACTAATAAATTATTAAAACGGTCTAAAATAGTAGATGGAGTCAAAACTGGTTATACTAGGGCAGCGGGAAGGTGTTTAGTAGCTTCTGCTACTAAAGATGGTCAACAACTAATTAGTGTTGTTTTAAAAAGTGGTAGTATGTGGAATGAGTCTTTGCGTTTGTTAAATTATGGATTTAATAATTATCAGACAGTACCCGTAATTAAAAAAGGTGAAATTGTACATAAAATTGAGTTACAGGATGAAGTTAATTTAAAACTAAAATCAGCTAAGGATTTTAAAGTAGTAATCCCTAATCATAAGACAATAAAGGTAAAAAAAGTTATTGATATGGCAGATAATATTAGCTTACCTATCCGCAAAGATGATAAATTAGGTACTATGGCATTTTATAATCAAGCAGATAAATTGTTAGGTAAGGTAGAGTTATTAGCTACTAAAGATGTAGTTCTTTCTAATTTTCAGCAAATTTTTAGTGAAATTACTAGCAGGATTCAGACTTACTTTTAGTGAAGGTATGTAGATGAGGTGATAGTTGATGGAAAGATTACAGAAAATAATGGCACAAGCAGGTGTAGCATCAAGAAGAAAGTCAGAGGAAATTATTAAAGAAGGTAGAGTAGAAGTTAACGGAGAAGTAGTAACTCAATTAGGGGCCAAGGTTGACCCTAGCCAGGATAAAATTAAGGTTGATGGAGAAGAGTTGGAATTAGAAAAGGCGGTATATATTTTATTAAATAAACCAAAAGATGTAATTACAACAGTAGATGACCCGCAAGGAAGAAAGACAGTAGTAGATATGATAGATGTTAAGCAGCGAATTTATCCAGTGGGAAGATTAGATTATGATACAGAAGGATTATTATTGTTGACTAATGATGGTGATGTAACTTATGCTTTAACCCATCCAAGTCACCAAGTAGGAAAGAAATACATAGCTACAGTTGAAGGTACTCCTAGTGAAAATGCTTTAGAAAGGTTAGAAGCAGGAGTTGAATTAGCTGATGGCTTAACAGCTCCTGCTCAAGCTGATTTAGTAGTGGAGATGGGAACTCAGTCAATTCTTTCGTTAGAAGTTCATGAGGGAAGGAAGCACCAAGTAAAGAGGATGTGTGAGAAAGTAGGTCATCCAGTTAAGGAATTGAAGCGAATTAAGGTTGGCCCATTAAATTTAGATGAAGAGCTAAAGCCGGGAGAGTATAGACACTTGACTGCTGAAGAAGTAGCTAAACTACAAGAGATAGTTAAGCAGGTTAAGGAGAATGAGTAACAGGAATTATATAATTCCTGTTTTTGTACCTCATTTGGGCTGTCCTCATGATTGTGTTTTTTGTAATCAAGAAGAGATTACAGGAATTAAAAAGCGAATTAATCCTCAAGAAGTTAATGAGCAGATTAATGATTATTTAGCTACTATTCCTAAAAGTGCTAATCGAATTGAAGTAGCATTTTATGGAGGGAGTTTTACAGCAATAGAACAAGAATATCAACAACAATTATTAACAGTAGCCCAGCAAAGATTAGAGCAAGATGATCTAACAGGAGTTCGTTTATCTACTCGTCCTGACTATATAACTTCAGAAATATTGAAGTATCTGCAGGAGTTTGGAGTAACAACTATTGAATTAGGAGTTCAGTCATTAGATAACCAGGTTTTAAAGGCAGCTGGTAGAGGTCATACGAGACTAGATGTCCAAAAAGCAGTAAGTTTAATTAAAGAATATTCTTTTGCATTAGGATTACAGATGATGCCTGGTCTTCCCCAAAGTACTGTAGAATCTGATTTAAGAACTGGTAGAGAAATAATTGCTTTAACACCTGACTTTGTAAGAATCTATCCTACTTTAGTAATTAAAGGTACTAAATTAGAAGGTTTATATCAACAAGGAGATTACCAGCCACTTGTGTTATCCCAAGCAGTTGATTTAGTAGCTAGGCTAGTAGTTAAATTTAGAAAAGCTGCTATTCCTGTGATTAGAGTTGGTCTTCAACCATCTGAAGGGGTAAATAAAGATGAAGTTATAGCTGGACCATTTCATTCTTCCTTTAGACAACTAGTTGATTCTAAATTAATGTTAGATAAAGTAATAAAGCAAATTAAAGCGCAAAAGCTTGAAAAAATAACTGTAATAATTAATCCTAAGGATGAATCTAACCTAAGGGGCCAAAAAAATAAAAACTTAATCTATTTAAAAGAGAATTATGATCTAAAGCAGATTAATATTGAAGCAAGTAGAGCTTTAGCGCGAGGGGAAATTAAAGTTCTAACAGAATAAATTTTAATTTTATGCATAATCCTTTAAGTACTTGATTATAAATTAGGTGAAGGTGATAAATAAAGTACTTAAAGGAGGATTAAATATGGAAATGTTGAAAGTATCAGCAAATTCAAATCCTAAATCTGTAGCTGGAGCTTTAGCAGCAGTATTAAGAGAAGAAGGTAGTGCTGAATTACAAAGTGTTGGGGCAGGAGCAGTCAATCAAGCAGTAAAGGCAATTGCTATTGTGCGTGGTTTTGTAGCACCAAATGGTATGGATTTAATTACTATCCCGGCTTTTGTTGAAATTGAGATTGGTGGAGAAGAACGGACTGCTATTAAATTTATTATAGAACAACGTTAAATTTAAAAATAATGGCTAAATACAGGTACCTATCTACTATTATGTAGATAGGTTTTTATTTTCTTTAAATTTATGCTACAATTAGAATGTTAATGTGTAAAAGGAGGAAGCTAATGTTACTTAAAAATATAAAGATGAAAGGGTTTAAATCATTTGCCAACCAAGTAAAGTTAGATTTTGAACCAGCTACTACAGGGGTGATTGGCCCTAATGGCAGTGGAAAGAGTAATATTGCTGATGCGATTAGATGGGTGTTAGGTGAACAGAGTGCTAAAGCCTTACGGGGTAGTAAAATGAAGGATATAATCTTTGCAGGTAGTGAGCAAAGAAGACCTTTAAAAAAGGCCGAAGTTTCTTTAACCTTTGATAATAGTGATGGAGAGTTAGATATTGATTATAATACAGTTACTATTACTCGTAGAGTGAGTAAGGATGGTAGAAGTGACTACTTAATTAATAATAATAGATGCCGTTTAAAAGATATCAAAAGACTTTTGTTAGATACTGGAATGGGCAAGGACGCTTATTCTATTATTGGGCAAGGAAAAGTAGAGACTATTTTGAATGGACAAGCTACTGACCGGCGAGGATTATTTGAAGAGGCAGCAGGAATTAGTAAGCATAAGCAACGTAAAGAAAAAGCTGTTGATAAATTAGATAATACAAAACAAAATCTACAACGGATTGAGGATATAGTTAGTGAGATTGAGCGACAACTTGGCCCTTTAGAAAAAGACGCTAAAGATGCTAAAAAGTATAAAGAATTTGAAGCAGAATTAGAAGAGAAAGAAGTAAATTTGTTACTAAATAAATATGCTAATTTAGAAGAGAAGTTGGATGAAAAGATTGCTTTAAAACAACAGTTATCCTATAAATTAACCAATATTAAAGCAGAGGTTAGTGAATATGATTTAAAAATTAATAATTATAATGATCAAGTTGAGAAATTAAATATTGAGATTGAAGAAGATAGAAATCAATTATTTGGATTAAAAAGTAAAGTAGAGAGTTTAAAAAATAAATTAGAATTAGCTATAGAAAGAAAAGCAGATTTAGAGCAGCGAGAAGATAAATTAAAGAATGAAATTAAATCAGCAACAGAAAAAATTGATTTAGCTAAGGAAAAGATAGAAAAGAAAGAAAAGCAACAGCAAGAAACAACTCAATTATTAACTAAAAAGAAGACTTCTTTAGAGGCTAAAGAAGAAGTAAAGGACAAACTTGCGGCAAAGTTAGATGATAAATTAATTACTAAAGAAGAGACTAGAGACAATCATATCCAACAAGCTGATCAGATTAAAAAGCAACAGTATCAATTAGAAACAGTAAAGAAAGAACTTAATCGTTATCAACAACAGATTACTGGTTTAAGAAAAGAAAAAACAGAGTTAGATGCAAAAATACAAAAGCTTAAAACTGAAAAACAAACAGAAGAAAGCCAGTTAACGGAAATTAATAATAAATTAGACCAGTATCACAAAGAATTCAAAGAAAAAGAGGATTTAAAAGAAGAGCTAAAGACTAAATTTAAAGAATTAGATCAAAAACATACAAAATTAAAGAAAAAAGTTGATAATAAAAAATCAAGGTTAGAGGCTTTACAAGGTTTAGCAGAAAATTATTCTGGATATTATAAAGGAGTAAAAAGTCTTTTACAGGCAGCGGATAATAAAAAATTAGCAGGTATTTGTGGGGTTGTAGCGGAATTAATAGATGTGCCTAAAAAGTATGAAACAGCTGTTGAGATAGCTTTAGGTAGTGCTTTACAAAATATAATAGTAGAAAATAATAATGTAGGAGAAGAAGCAATTAATTATTTAAAGAAGGAAAGAAAAGGTAGAGCAACTTTATTACCACTAAATTTAGTTAATGCTCGTAGTTTAAGAGAGAAAGAAAAAAAGGCTTTAAAGATAGAAGGAGCAATTGGAGTAGCTACTGAATTAATTGATTATCAGACAAAATATAAGCCTGCTATTAAGAACTTATTAGGCCGAGTAATTATTGCTCAAAATATTAGTCAAGCCGTTAAAGTTTCTAAAGCTGCTAAACAAAGAGTTAAGGTTGTTACTTTAGATGGAGAAGTTGTTCGTCCTGGTGGAGCAATGACAGGTGGAAGTTATAATAAAAATAATAATTTATTAGGTCGTTCTCGAGAAATTGAGCAATTAGAGCAAGAAATAAAAAAATTAACTGCTCAATTAAAGCAAGTTGGAGATTTAGGAATAAAGAAAAAAGATAAACTAGTCGAGACTGAAAAAAGCTTGGCCCAAGTATCAGAAAAAATACATCAATTAGAAATAAAACAAACAACTACTAATAAAGACTATCAACAAATCAGTGAACAAGTTAATCGCCTACAAGATAGATTATCAGTCAAAGTAAGTAAAATTAATCAATTTAAAAAAGAAATATCTGCTTTAGAAACTAAAAAAGATAAGTTAGTAAAGAATTTAAACCAATCAAATATAACAGATAATCTAGAAACTGTAATGACTAAATTAGAAAAAGAAATTGAATTATTAGAAGAGGATAAAGAAAAGATGAATGGTCAAATTACTAATCTTAAAGTAGAGATTGCCTCTTTAGAGCAACAGCAAAATCAAATTAAGGAAGATATTGCTAACCAAGAACAGTTAATTAATCAATATAAAGGTGAAATTAAAGAAAAAGAGTCTGTTATTAAAAGAATAAAAGAGAAAATTAATCAATTAGCAAATAAAAGGACAAAGCTATCATCTCAAAAGCAGAAAAAAACGGAACAAGTAACTAAGATAGGGGATAACTTAAGTAAACTCCAAGATGAAAAGAAAGTGATTAAACAAAAAATTAGACAAGCTCAAAAAGAATCCAAGGCAGTTAGAGAAAAACTAGAAAAGATACAAGAAGAATTTAATCAAGTTAAAGTAGATTTAGGCCAGCTTAAAGTAAAATTAGGCAATATCGAAGATAAATTAGAAACTGAGTATGAATTAGATATTTATGATAAATTAGATAATAGAGTAGTGATTGAAAATTATAATCAAGTTGAAGAAAAGATAAAAAAATTAAAGAAAAAAATGAAAAGTTTAGAACCTGTTAATTTAGCAGCTATAACAGAATATAAAAACTTAAACAAAAGATATGACTTTTTACAAGAGCAACATCAAGATCTAATAAAAGCTAAAGAGTCACTACAGCAAGTTATTGCTGAGATTGATCAAGAAATGGAAGAAAAGTTTTTTGCTACTTTTAAAGATGTTAAAAAGGAGTTTGAAACCATCTTCGTAGATTTATTCGAAGGGGGAGAAGCTGAATTAATTTTGACTGATCGAGATAACCTATTAGAAACTGAGATAGAAATTAATGCTCAACCACCGGGGAAGAAACTCCAGAAGTTGTCTTTAATGTCAGGGGGAGAAAAAGCATTAACTGCTACTGCTTTAATTTTTGCTTTATTAAAGATTAATCCAAGCCCTTTTTATATTTTAGATGAATTAGATGCTCCATTAGATGATGCTAATGTTAATAGATTTGCTAGTTACTTGCAGGAGTTATCAGATAAAGCCCAGTTTATTATAATTACCCATAGAAAAGGAACAATGAAGGTATTAGATGCTTTATATGGAGTAACTATGGAGGAATCAGGAGTTTCTAAGCTTGTTTCTTTAAAGTTAAATGATCTAAAGGATTATTAAGGTATATAATTTATTGTATTTGAGAAAATAAAATAGTAAAGAAGGTGAAATAATGAGAATAAAAGGAATAGCTGATTTTATAGTAGAAGATATGGTTAAACGAGGCAATCATTTAAGTCAAGGGCGTCCTGTAGGAGCTCTTGGTTTTATTAATGAGCAGGGCTATATAGATGCTATTAGTGAGTTGGTGGATGGAGGTATTTCAGGGCTACCCCAAAGAATGATGTTATCTAGATTAGTTAAAACAGAAGGAAAATCATTATTAGAAGCACTTAATCAACTACCAGATAATATAGTAATCATTATTACTAACCCTGGTAAAACAGGAATTATTGTTGATACTGGTGGGATTAATATTTTTGGTTGTCCTATTGTTAAGATTGGAGTTAAAATGGGCCAACCTGCTGGAGTAGGAGCAATTTATCCTAAGGAAGATTATTTTAAATTAGCTACTCAAGCAGAAAAGATTCAGATAAAGCGTTTAACAGCTAAAACTATGGAAGAAGAACGGGAAATATTAAGAAAAATGTCCCAAAGAAAGCTAAAGTACCTAGAAATTTGTGAAGAATTAGAAATAGTTGATTTAGAGAAAAGAGATTATAAATTTAAAGTACCACCTACGAAAGAGTGGCAAATACCACGTGTTGAAGTTAATTCTTTAGATGAGGATTTTGCTAAGAGTCTAGTGGAGAAATCTCTTGAAGTAGAGCGCGGACGTGAAGTTGCAGCTATTGGAAAAATTAAAGATGGACATGTTCTACAACAGGGTGAGATTGTAGTAGGAGGAATGGGTTATGTCCCTTCTCGAATGTTAGCATCTAGTTATACTGATATATCTGGGATTTCTTTGCGTGAAGCTTATCAGACAAAAATTCCACATGATGTAGTAATTGTTCATACTCATCCAGGAGCAACAGGTGTGATGCACATGGGAGATGCTATGGCTGGCCCTGGAACTTGGGGACGCCCTATAATAGCTATTGGACATGATAAAGAAGGGGAGATTAAAGGAGCTACTACACTTGAATTAGCTCCTAAGATAGCAGAGTTAGCAGATGAATATGAAGAGGTAGGCCAAAGGTTTTATCAGGCAGAAACTCCAACTGAAGAAGCTAAGATTAGAAAAAGAAGGTTTGGAATCGCTCAAGAATATACAGATTTATGTAAGCCAATTGAGATTATATAGGGGGGATACTATGCTAAAAAAGATTTTTAATTTTGGTAAAGATAAAGAAGAGGAAGACCAGCCCAAAGAAGTAGCTAACAATGAAGAATCTTCTGAAGAAGAAGCAGGATTATTTGGTAGATTAAAGAAAGGTTTAAGTAAGACAAGAAGAGGATTTGTCTCTCAAATTCAGGGTTTGTTTAAAGGTTACTCTAGTATTAATGAGGAATTATTTGAGGATTTAGAAGAAATTTTAATTCAAGCTGATGTCGGGGTTCATACTACAATGAAATTAGTAGAGAATTTAAAAGAAAGGGCCGATGAAGAAAAGATTAAAGATCCTTCTCAATTGATGGGATTACTAAAAGATGAACTAACAGAATTATTAAATGCTGAAGGGGGAATTGAAACTCAGGATAAACCAACTGTGTTGATGGTTGTAGGTGTTAATGGTGTTGGTAAAACAACTACCATTGGTAAAATAGCTAAACGGGCCAAAAATGCAAATAAAAAGGTATTGTTAGCAGCAGGAGATACATTCCGAGCGGCAGCTATTGAACAATTACAAGCCTGGGCTGCTGAGGTAGGAACAGAGCTTATATCCCATCAAGAAGGAGCAGATGCAGCGGCTGTAGCTTATGATGCTGTTCAAGCTGCAAAATCAAGAGACAATGATTTATTGATTGTTGATACAGCTGGTCGACTTCATACTCAAGAAAATTTAATGGAAGAGCTAAAAAAGGTTAAAAAAGTAATCACTAGAGAAGCAGGAGATGAGATGCGGGTAGAAGTATTGTTAGTATTAGATGCTACCACAGGTCAAAATGCAGTCTCCCAAGCTAAAAAGTTTGACCAAGCTGTTGATGTAGATGGGATTGCTTTAACTAAATTAGATGGGACTGCTAAGGGTGGAGTAGTTATTTCAGTTACAGAGGAGTTAGATATTCCAATTAAATTAATTGGAGTAGGAGAAGATGTAGCAGATTTACAGGATTTTGAGGTAGATTCTTTTATTGCAGCTTTATTTGATGAAAGAGCGTTAACTGCTTGACATAGAAAAGAAAGTGTGTTATATTATTCTTCGGTGTTAAGTTAAAATACTTAACGGTTAAGTTGATAATTGTAGGTGATTTGGTGTTAGATTTAGATAGAGTAGTTACAGTGGGGAGATTATTTAGTCTATATGGTCCTCTATTAACTGATAAACAACAAAAATTAGTAAAACTTTATTATTATCAAGATTTATCCTTAGGAGAGATTGCTCAGCAACAAGATATTACTCGTCAGGCAGTTTATGATAATCTAAAGCGTGCTGAAGAAGCTTTAAAAAAATATGATAAGAAATTACAGTTAACTACTTATTATGATGCATTGGAAAATGAAACAGATAAATTAGCTAGTGTTATAGATCAGATTCGCCCCAAGCTAGATGCAAAAGAGATAAAGAAATTAGAAGATATTTTGGTTCGATTAGAGACTTATCAAGAGGGGGAGTTAGAATGATCTTTGAAGGGTTATCTGAAAAATTACAAAATGCTTTTGATAAATTAAAAGGAAAAGGTAAGTTATCCGAAGATGATGTTAAAGCTGCTTTAAGAGAAGTAAAGTTAGCTTTATTAGAGGCAGATGTAAATTATAAAGTTGTTAAGGGTTTTATTAGTAAAATTGAAGAGCGGGCAGTTGGTCATGAAGTATTAGATAGTCTAACCCCTGCTCAACAAGTTATTAAGATAGTTAATGAAGAATTAACAGATTTAATGGGAGGAACGCAAAGTAAAATCAGTTTTGCTTCTAATCCGCCTACAGTAATAATGATGGCAGGATTACAAGGTGCTGGTAAAACGACTACTGTTGGTAAATTGGCTAAACAGCTTAAGAACCAAGGGAAGAACCCTTTATTAGTAGCTGGAGATATTTATAGGCCGGCTGCTATTAAGCAATTACAGGTATTAGGTGATCGGTTAGATCAACCCGTATTTAGTATGGGTGATAAACAAAGTCCTGTTGATATTGCTAAAGCTGCTATTAATAATGCAGAGTCAAATGGTCATGATGTAGTAATTATAGATACTGCTGGTCGATTGCATATTGATGAAGAGTTAATGGATGAGCTTAAGCAAATTAAAAGTGAAGTAATTCCACATGAGATTTTATTAGTTGTTGATGCTATGACTGGTCAAGATGCTGTGAATGTAGCAGAAGAATTTGATGATGCCCTAGGAGTAGATGGTGTTGTTTTAACTAAGCTAGATGGTGATGCTCGTGGTGGTGCAGCTTTATCTATTAGTTCAGTAACTGGCAAACCAATTAAATTTGTTGGTACCGGAGAAAAGCTGGATAATCTAGAACCTTTCCATCCAGATAGAATGTCTTCTCGTATCTTAGGTATGGGAGATGTTTTAAGCTTAATTGAAAAGGCCGAAGAACAGATGGATGAGGAAAGGGCCAAAGAATTAGAACAAAAACTACGTGAGAAAAAGTTCACTCTAGAAGATTTTTTAGACCAGTTAGAACAGGTTCGAAATATGGGACCACTTGATGAAATATTAGGTATGATTCCTGGTGCAGGAAAACAGCTAAAAAATCTTAATATGGATGAAAAACAATTAGATTACATTGAAGCAATAATTAATTCTATGACAATAGAGGAACGTCGTAATCCAGAGATAATTAATGGAAGTCGGCGACGTAGAATTGCTGCAGGTAGTGGAACTTCAGTGCAACAAGTTAATCGCTTATTAAAGCAATTTAAACAGACGAAAAAAATGATGGACCAGCTAGGAGATGCTCAAAAAGGAATGGCAGGTAAATTGAAAGGAAAGATGAACTTGCCTTTCTTTTAGATAAATTAAACGTTATCAAACAAAGGAGGTGACAAAAATGGCAGTTAAGATTAGATTAAAAAGAATTGGTTCAAATAGAAATGCTGCTTATAGATTAGTAGTTACTGATTCTAGAAATCCTCGTGATGGGAGATTTATTGAAGAAATAGGTTCTTATGATCCTACTACTGAGCCTGAAACTATAAAGATTAAGGAAGAAAAGGCTTTAGAATGGCTACAGAATGGTGCTAAGCCTTCTGATACTGTTCGTAATCTGTTTAGTGGGGAAGGAATTATGAAGAAATTTGATGAATTAAAGAAATAAATTAGAGCATGGAGGTGCTCTATTTGAAAGATCTATTAGAGCTAATAGCTAAAAATATTGTAGATAACCCTAGTGAAGTTAAAGTAACTAAGGTTGAAGGTTCTCAATCAGTTATTTTAGAATTAGAAGTTGCTGATGAAGATATGGGAAAAGTTATAGGTAAAAAAGGGAGAATTGCTAAAGCAATTCGAACTGTAGTTAAAGCAGCAGTAACTAAAAAGAAGAAAAGGGTTATTGTAGAAATCATACAATAATTAATTAGAAGGCTAGAGTGCAAACTCTAGCCTTTTGTTAATTATAATAATTCTAAAGTTATTTAGAGGTGAAGTTAGATGGCAGAAAAATTAATTACAATTGGGAAAATAACCCGGCATCAAGGGAATAAAGGTGAAGTTAGAGTTAAAGCGTTGACTGATTTTCCTGAGCACTTTAAAGAGTTGAAAGAAGTTTATTTAGTTAAAAGAAATAATAAGGTCAAGGTTGAAATAGAGAATGTTAGATATCATAAAGGATTTGTGATTTTAAAATTTATTAATTTTGATGATATAGGAAAGGCTATTGAGTATAAAGATTATGATATTAAAATTTTTGAAAGTGATACTAAAGATTTAGAAGAAGGTAGTTATTATTTATATCAAGTCATAGGATTAGAGGTATATACTAATGATAATGATTATTTAGGCAAGGTGGAAGATATTTTAGAAACCGGAGCTAATGATGTTTATATAGTTAATAATAAAGAAGAAGAATTATTGATACCTGCACTGAAGGATGTGATAAAAGAAATAGATCTAGACAATAATAAAATGGAAGTTGAGCTACCAGCAGGTCTAAGATAGGGGGCTAATATGAAATTTGATATCTTGACTTTATTTCCAGATATGTTTGATGGGGTTTTAAATTCTAGTATTTTAAAACGAGCTCAAAAAGAAGGACTGATTAATTTTAATATTACAGATATTCGTAATTATTGTGAAGATAAACATAATCAAGCTGATGATTATCCTTATGGTGGGGGAGTAGGAATGGTACTTAAACCAGAGCCAATTTTTAAGGCCGTTAATGATCTTCAATTAGCAGATTCACAGACCCCAGTAGTTTTTTTAACTCCTCAAGGGAAGACGTTTGATCAATCATTAGCTAAAGACTTAGTAAAAAAAGATCGCCTAGTTTTATTATGTGGTCATTACGAAGGAGTTGACCAACGGGTAAGAGATGAGCTAGTAACACATGAGGTATCTATTGGTGATTATGTTTTAACAGGAGGAGAATTACCAGCTATGGTATTAGTAGATGCTATTTCTAGATTAGTTCCGGGAGTAGTAGGTAGTTCAAAATCTGTAATCCAAGATTCTTTTTACCAAGGATTATTAGATTATCCTCAGTATACTAGGCCTCAAGAGTATAATAGTTTAGAGGTGCCTCAGGTATTATTAAGTGGAAATCATGCTAAAATTGATCGTTGGAGAAGAAAGAAAGCTTTGGAAAAGACCTTAGTTAAACGACCTGATTTATTAAAAGAAGAAGAATTATCAAATAAAGATAAAAATCTCTTAGAAGAAATTAAAAAAGAGCTGGGAAAGGAGTGTCAAGATGGGCCAATCTAATTTATACTTAGCCTTGTTACATTACCCAGTTTATAATAAGAATATGGAAGTGATTACTACAACTGTTACTAACCTTGATTTACATGATATTGCTCGGGCTAGTAGAACTTATAATTTAAAACAGTATTATGTTGTTAATCCTTTAGAATCCCAACAGAAAATGGTAAATCGAATGAATGAGTATTGGTCTAGTGATTTTGGGGCAGAATATAATCCTGACCGTAAAGAGGCATTTAATGTAATTCAAGTTGAAAGTGAACTTGATGATGTAATTGCAGATATTAAAGCAAGAGAGGGCCAAGAACCAATAGTAATTAGTACTGATGCTCGAACTTATCCTAATACAATAAGCTTTTCTAAATTAAAAACTGATATCCAAAAGGAAGAAAGCCCTTATCTTTTGATGTTAGGGACTGGTTGGGGCTTAACTAAAGAAGTGATGAATTCAGCTGATTATATTTTAGAACCAATATCTGGTGTAGGAGATTATAATCACTTATCAGTTAGAAGTGCAGCTTCTATTATGCTTGATAGATTGTTAGGTTCACGGTAGTCTCTTTTTATTCTCTTGTCAAAGATATATTTATGTGTTATAATTATTTTCGTGTAAAAAAACGGGCGGTCCTCTGTTTAATAGGTTAACTCTTATTAGATAAGAACGTTTCGAAAAGGGAGGAAATAGAAATGAATTTAGTTGATGTAGTTGAACAAGAACAGATGAAAGAGGATGTAACAGAATTTAATCCTGGAGATACCGTAAAAGTACACTATAAGGTAGAAGAAGGCGGGAAAGAAAGAATTCAGATTTTTGAAGGTGTTGTAATCAAGCGTCAAGGTGGAGGAATTCGTGAAACATTTACTGTAAGAAAGACATCATTTGGTGTTGGTGTTGAGCGTATATTCCCATTACATTCTCCAAAAGTTGATAAAATTGAGCTTGTTAGAGAAGGAGATGTTAATCGAGCTAAACTATATTACCTTAGAGAACGAAAAGGTAAAGCAGCTCGAGTTAAAGCAAAAAGAAGAAACCGAAGATAATATATCTTACTTAAGAAAGGGACTGGTCTTAAAGGCCTGTCCCTTTTTTACATAATTAGCAGTTTTATTTTAAATGTATAAAAATAATTATTAGGTTCATAAATAGTAATATAGTTGTTTTAATTTTAAATGACCTATGCTTGATATTAAAAGTGAGGGATAAAATGATAAAAGAATATCTAGAGTCTATATTCTGGGCGATTATAATATCAATATTTTTAATTGTTTTTGTAGTACAGGCCTTTTATATTCCCTCTGGTTCTATGCGTCCTACTTTACAGCCAGGAGATAGAATTCTTGTTAATAAATTAATTTATAGATTTAGAGATCCAAAACGAGGAGAAGTAATCGTATTTAAGTATCCAGTTAATCCTAACCGAAAGTTTATAAAGCGTGTAATAGGACTACCTGGTGATACAATTAAGATTGTTGATGGTAGAGTGTATGTTAATGGTAAACCTTTAGAAGAGGATTATACTTTAGAAAAATCGTATACTGATTATCCAGCAATTAAAATTCCTGCTAATAACTATTTTGTGTTAGGGGATAATCGAAATAATAGTAAGGATAGTAGATTTTGGGGTTTTGTTCCTCGTGAAAATATAATAGGGAAAGCAACAGTTATTTTTTGGCCTTTAAATAGGATTAATTTTATTGGAGGGATTAATAATGACTATTCAGTGGTATCCAGGACATATGGCTAAAGCAATGAAAAAAGTGAAGAACCGATTAGATTTAATTGATGTAGTAATTGAATTATTAGATGCACGAATTCCTATAAGTAGTAGAAATCCAGACTTAGACCAATTGCTAGAAGATAAAAGAAGAATCATTGCTCTTAATAAGAAAGATTTAGCTAATCAGGGTTTGACAAATCAATGGCAAGAGTATTTTTCTAACCAAGGTATTTCTGTAGCAGCGATGAATTCCTTGAATGGAAAAGGGGTTAAGAAGTTATTTGCATTAGCTAATCAGCTGATGGTAGATAAACAAAAAGAGTTAGCAGCACAGGGGAGAAAAAGAAAGGATATTAGACTAATGATTGTTGGTATTCCTAATGTAGGAAAGTCCCAGCTGATTAATCAGTTAAGTCAAAAAGGTGCTACTAGAACTGGTAATAAACCAGGTGTTACTAAAGCTCAGCAGTGGATTAAATTAAAAGAAGGCTTTGAATTATTAGATACACCAGGAGTATTATGGCCTAAGTTTGAAGAACAAGAGGTAGGAGTTAAGCTAGCTATTTGTGGAGCTATTAAAGAGGGGAATTTTGATAGTGAACTTCTAGCGTATAAGTTAGTAGAAATGTTACAGGATATAGCACCTGATAAGCTTAAAGAACGCTTTAAGCTTGATTATTTAACTTCTGATACTTATCAATTAGTTGCTGATATTGGAAGAAAAAGAGGTTGTTTACAATCCGGAGGAAGAATTGATAGAGACAGGGTCTCTAATATAATCTTACGAGAATTTAAGGAAGGAAAACTAGGACGATTGACTTTAGAACGTCCACCAAAGGAGGCTAACAAATGAAAGTATCTAAGCTAACAATTAAAGAACTGAAAGAAAAAATAGAAAAAAAGGACCAAGTTTCAGAAGAGTTAATTGTTAAATTAGAAGCTGATAGTAGAACTGGAGTTCACAAAATTGCTCAGAAGTTAAGAAGAAAAGAAGAAAGAAAGAAAGAAGCAAAACAAAAGTTTAAAGAGATGAGCCAGTATGAGAAAAAATTACACCAACAAAATTATAGATTGATTGCTGGGATTGATGAAGCAGGAAGAGGGCCACTAGCAGGTCCAGTAGTAGCTGCAGCTGTAATATTACCAACTGATAAGTTTATTTTAGGACTTGATGATTCTAAAAAATTAAATGAAAAAAAGAGAGAAGAATTGTTTGATATTATTTATAACCAAGCAATAGATATAGGGGTAGGAGTAGTTGATAATCAACGAATTGATGAGATTAATATATTAAATGCTACTTATGAAGCTATGAAAAAAGCGATTAAAGATTTAGAAACTAATCCTGATTATTTATTAATAGATGCTGAAGAGTTATCAGATGTTAACATTCCTCAGCAAGGGATTACTAGAGGAGATAGTAAAAGTATATCAATAGCTGCTGCTTCGATAATTGCTAAAGTAACTAGAGATAGAAAGTTAGTGGAGTATGATAAAGAATATCCCCACTATAATTTTGCTAGTAATAAAGGTTATGGTACAGCAGAACATATCACTGCTTTAAGAGAACAAGGGCCAAGTCCTATTCATCGTCATTCTTTTAAAGTAGTTAAAAAATCAACTTAGGAGTTGAAAAGAATGGTTGAGGCTGGTGATGTCTTAGAAGGTATTGTATTAGAAGTTAAAGAGAAGACCGCAGTGATTAAATTTGGTAACAAAGCCATTGAGGCTAAAGTGCTAGTTGATTTAAAGGTAGGGGAGAGAGTAAAGGTTAAAGTTAAAGGCTTTTATAATGGACAATTAGTACTTAAGGTACTAAAGAGAAAAGATGATTCTGGTTTGATAGATTTTAGAGTTTAATACCCCTCCATTGCTGGAGGGGCGATCTATAAGAGATCTATATTAAAAGATAGTCTAAGACTACCTTCTATCCATATTATATGCAATTTTATAGTATTTAATTATCAGAAAGCAAATATTTCAATTATTTTTCTTGTAAGCGAATTTGATAACTACCTACTTTTTCAAATCGGCCACTTAATATACTACTAAATCGTTCTGTTTCTTGTTTAGCAAAGTTTCCGATGTTGATATAGCCCTTTCCAAATTGTTCTCCTGCTTCATTATAAACGGTGACTATAAATGTAGCAATATGATAGCCCTCTCCTGATTGGTTAGTCATACTTCCTGTAACTTTAATCAATCCATTAGAATTTATAAAATTGATCTTATTACAGATAAAGCCACCATCTATTCTAGTAGCAATTGATTCTTTGTTAGTAGCTGAGCTAGTTGTATTCTCTGGGATCCAGCCTTCAACTTCTACTTTACCTTTTACTTTAATCCAATTTCCTACTTGGTTAACTACTTTTAATTTACTTTTTTGTGGTAATGTGGTAATGACTAATCCTTCTGGTTCAGTTCTAAGTTTAACCTCTTTATCTTTAATAATTAAGTATTCTTGGGCCCAAACAGTAAATCCGGTAATTAATAAACTGATTAGTAGTAAACCAATTAGTTTATGCTTCATAGATTTCACCCTCCAATTATAGTCGGATTAAAATTAATTTTAATCTCTTATTATTAATATTCATGATAAGAGGATATTTTCCTTTAATAATTACTACTGTTTCATGTATATTTATTACTATAATGGGTAAATTATGTTATATAAAATATTTCGGGGGATTAAGTATGAACAAGCGTACTTTAGGGAGTAAAGGGGAAATAATAGCAAAAGAATTCTTACAAAAGCAGGGTTATAAAATAAAAGAGGAAAATTTTTGGTCTCGTTATGGTGAAATAGATATTATAGCAGAAGATGATGATTACTTGGTATTTGTAGAGGTCAAATTCTCGCATCAAACATCTTATGTTAGACCCCAAGAGCAGATCACATATTATAAACAACAACATTTAAAAAGAGTAGCCAATTATTATTTAGTTACTCAACAAATAGAAAAAGATTGTCGGTTTGATGTAGTAGCTATACTGCAAAATGAGGAGCAACAAGAAATTGAATTGATTAGGAATGCTTTTTTAGTTTAGGAGGGGTAGTGTGTTAGCCAAAACAGCTAGTAATGCTGTATTAGGGATAGAAGGATATTTAGTAGAGGTTGAAGTAGATTTATCACAAGGTTTGCCAGCATTTAATATTGTTGGTCTACCAGACACTGCAGTTAGAGAAGCTAAGGAGAGGGTTAAAGCGGCTATTAAAAATTCAGGTTTTGAGTTTCCGGTTAAAAGGATTACAGTTAATTTGGCTCCAGCAGATATAAAAAAACAGGGTCCAGCCTTTGATTTACCAATTGCTGTGGGGCTATTAGCAGCTGTAGGCAGGGTGTCACAAGAGAGATTGAGTGATTATGCTCTAATAGGTGAATTATCTTTAGATGGTCGGATAAGAAGTGGCCAAGGGATCTTACCTATGGTTTTATCGGCCAAGAGAGCAGGGAAAAAAGGGGTTATACTAGCAAAAGAAAATGCTGCTGAAGCCTCAGTAGTTGATGGTTTAGAGATTATTCCTATTAATAATTTAAAGCAAACAGTACGCTACTTAAATGGTCAGTTAGACGTAGATCAAGTGAAAATTGATTTATTTACCAGCAAGCAATCTAGCCATCCACTTGATTTTAGTGATGTTAAAGGCCAAGAGCATGCTAAAAGAGCTTTAGAAGTGGCTGCAGCGGGAGGACATAATGTATTGATGGTAGGGCCACCAGGTTCTGGAAAGAGCATGTTAGCTAAAAGGTTACCAACTATTTTGCCGCCTTTAAGTAGACAAGAAGCTATTGAAGTAACTAAAGTTTTTAGTGTTATAGGTAAGTTATCACGGCCATTAATCACTAAACGTCCCTTTAGGAGCCCTCACCATACTATTTCAGATGCAGGGTTAATTGGTGGAGGTAGAATTCCAAAGCCTGGGGAGGTAAGCTTGGCCCATCAGGGGGTATTATTTTTAGATGAATTACCTGAATTTAAAAAGAGTGTATTAGAAGTGTTACGCCAGCCTTTAGAAGAAGGTGAAGTAACTATTTCAAGATCATTAACCACTTTAGAATATCCAGCTCAGTTTATGTTAATAGCTGCCATGAATCCTTGTAAGTGTGGTTATTATGGTGATCCAACTAAAGAGTGCACTTGTACATCTACTGAGATAAGGAGATATTTAAATAAAGTCTCTGGTCCATTAATGGATAGAATAGATATTCATTTAGAATTACCAAGGTTAAAAGTAGATGAATTAATTGAAAATAAAGCTAAGGAAAGTTCATCTAAAATAAAAGAAAGAGTAGTTAAAGCAAGAAGGAAACAATTGAAGCGTTTTAAGGAAGAAAGAATTACTCATAATGCTCAAATAAATAGTTCTTTACTAAAAGAATACTGTAATTTAAGTGGATCAGCTACTGTATTGTTAAAGGATGCCATTTCTAGATTAAATTTAAGTGCTAGAGCTTATGATCGAATCTTAAAGTTAGCAAGGACAATAGCTGATCTAGCAGCTGAAGAAGAAATAAATTCTAATCATATTGCTGAGGCAATTCAGTATCGAAATCTAGATCGTAAATATAGTACTGGTCTTTAGTATAGGAAAAATAAAATCAATTAAGTAAGAAGGCTCCTTGCAAGGAACCTTCTAAAGATTATCAATTAATGCCACCCAAAATTAATAAAACAAGAATTAAGAAAGTCACATAAGGTCCATCTCCACCATTGTAGTCACCCATCTTTTTCCACCCCCCTTATATTAAGTTATATAACTTAAATAACACCTAAGACTAACAAAATAACAATTATAAATAAAATGCCACCATAATCTTCACCAAAGCCACCATTTTCATAGTCTCCCATTAAACACACCTCCCAAATAATAGTAATTTGATCTTTTTATACGATAAAAAATATGGTATCTTAAGAGGGATAGACTATTTTATAGTATTGGAAAAGACCAGAAGGTTCCAGCAGATAAAGCCTTCTGGTCTAAGATTAATAGTCAATAATTATTGCCAGCCACCGCCTAAAATTAATAAGATAAGAATTAAGAAAGTAACGTAAGGTCCATCGCCACCATTGTAGTCACCCATCTTTTTCACCTCCTTAATTTTATATTAAGTTATATAACTTAAATAACACCTAAGACTAACAAAATAACGATTATAAATAAAATGCCACCATAATCTTCACCAAGTCCAGCTTCTTCATAACCTCCCATAGAGTACACCTCCTAACTGGATACTATTTAAATCAAACTGTTTAATACGATTTAAGATTGATAAGATAAGGGCTAAGAAATAATATTAGTTTATTAAATTTTCTAAGCACCTCCTTATCAATTTCTGGTATATTCTATGCAGGTAGTAGATTTTTTGTTAAAAATAATTTGAAATGTAAAAAAATATAATATAAGCCAAAAAAAGATCCCCCGTTTAAACCGAGGGATCTTTAGACCTTAGTAGATATCATAACTCCAATCTTGGTGATTATTATTATCCCAATTATTTGCAGAATCTTTAAAACAGAAGTTAAATTGTTCTCCATTCTGTACTTCTAATTGAGCAGTCCAATAACCATTACTGCCTGGTTGCATCTCTATATCAGTTATATTCTGCCAGTTTGCACTAGAGCTAGTACCAGCATGAATGTAAAGTTTTTCTGCACCATTTTTAGCTAATTTGCCATTATAGCTAACTGTTACTATATCTCCAGTGTGAATTGGCTTTGGTGCGATATTTACTTCTTTTTTCAATTTGTTTCCTCCTTTAAGGTCAAGTTTATTGAACTGGTGTAGTCTCTTGTTTTTGACGTGGGCTCTCAAAACTAGGGGCAGTAGGATTAGGATTATCAAAGTACTTGCCCGGAGTCGATAGATCAAAGTATAACTTAGAGTCTTCTGTAACCCCGAAATCATCATTAGATGACCTTTGATTATTTTGTACTTTATTTAAAGCTTCCCTAAATAAAGCATTATGAGCTTCTTCTCTATTCAATAAAAAATCAATAGTATCTCTAACACCTTGATCATCGATTTGACGGTGTAAATACTCATAGACAACTTTTGCTCTTTGTTCTGCTGCAATATTAGAGAGGATATCTGCTGCAATATCTCCTGTAACATTAACGAAGTTTCCAGTAAAAGGAGAGCCAGAAGCATTAGCTAACATAGGAGATAGACCTCCTAGAACTTGGCCCTCTATTTGTCCGACATTATCTTTAGTATTAGTCATTTCATGTCCATTTAACATATTAATAGTTTGGGCGACCATTTCTGCATGACTAAATTCTTCAGCGGCGATATCTAAAAAAAGGTCTTTAATTTCCGGGTCCTGAATCCGAAAGCTTTGTGCAAAGTACTGTAAACCAGCTTTTAACTCTCCATTACCTCCGCCAAGTTGTTCTTGTAACATAGAGGCATAAGCGGGATTTGCTTGATCAACTTTAACTTCATGTAATAATTTTTTATTGTGACTAAACATAATTTCAACTCCTTCTTAGTATTCTATAAATTAGTATTTGAATATAACTTAGAGATAATACTGGAAAAAGAACTCAATGAAGTAAATCGTTTATAAGGACAAATTATTTAAATACATATTTACTCTATTACCAACTAATACTAAAGGTATATAACGATAAAATAAGGGATTAAAATGGATACAAAAGATAAAAAGTTAATTAAAAGTATTAATCGGTGATACTTTTTTAGTTAATTTAAATAGAGGTAGAATTAGTTTTAAAGGTAGATTAATAGGTCATTAAAATAGGAGGGTTTAATTATGGAGGAGAAATTATATTGGGTTTGGCTAACTAAAATCCCAGGATTAGGACCTAGAAGAATAAAAAAGTTAGTAGATTATTTTAAAGATGCTAAAGGAATTTGGAATGCTGGTAGAGAAGACCTTAATAGTGTAAAAGGTATTGGTAGTTCTACTAGTATAAAGATTATAGAATCTAAAGCTAGATTTAATTTTAAAAGAGAATTGCAACAGTTAAAGAAATTTAAAGTAAAGGTTGTAACCTTAAGCGATAAATGTTATCCTAAATTATTAAAGGAAATCTATGACCCACCTCCTGTATTGTATTATAAGGGAGATATTTCTAGTTTAGAAAAACCTTGTATTTCTATTGTAGGTTCCCGCAAGTGTACATCTTATGGTCAAAGAATAGCCAATAGACTAGGGCAAAGGTTAGCTGAAATTGGGGTTTCAGTTACTAGTGGTTTGGCCCGAGGAATAGATACTGCTAGTCATCAAGGGGCTGTAAGAACAGGTAGTACAGTTGCTATATTAGGTTCAGGTTTAGATAACATGTATCCACCTGAAAATAGAGGATTGGCAAAGAAAATAATGAATAATGGTAGTCTATTAACACCTTTTTCTTTAGGGACTAAACCCCAAGCAGGTAATTTTCCGGTTAGAAACCGGATCATTAGTGGTTTGTCATTAGGAACAATAGTAGTTGAAGCTGCTCAAAAGAGTGGATCTTTAATTACAGCTAACTTAGCTTTAGAGCAAGGGAGAGAAGTATTTGCTATTCCTGGTGATATTACTAAATCTCAGAGTAAAGGTACTAATAATTTAATTAAGAGTGGAGCAAAGTTAGTACAAAGTTTAGAAGATATTTTAGACGAGTTATCTTTCAAAATAAATTTTACAAGTAATAGACCAAAAAATAATTCGCAAATTATAAATGAGAAGACTTTAAAGTCCTTAGCTCCGCAAGAGAAACAAGTATACCAACAGCTTTCTATTAATCCTCAGCAGTTTGAGTCTATAGTAGCTAAACTCAATTTAAATTCTGGTCAATTAAATTCAGTTTTGTTAGAGCTTGAAGTTAAAGGGTTAGTAGAGCAATTACCTGGTAGAAAGTTCAAATTGAATAAGTATCACAAGGAAAGGAGTATTTAATATCAAATGAACTCTAATGTATACGAAATAATTAGTCAATTAGTGAGAAAAATGTTAAATAAAGAGCAAGAAATTACAGATGAAGAGAGATTAATTAGTACTTTACAAGAAGAAGGATATAAGTTAGAAGATATAAACCAGGCTTTTGAATTTATTTTTTCTTCTTCAGACATAATAGATATATCTAAGGATAAAGAACATAAACAAAGAATACTTGATTTTAGAGAAAGATTTAAATTTAATTTAAATGTACAAGGAATTATAATTAAACTTAATTCTTTAGACCTGCTTTCTAATGAAGAATTAGAAACAATTATAACTAAATCAGTTTCTCACCACAAAATCAGGTTAGATGTATTAGATTTTTGGGAGATTTTAGAAGAAATAATTGATGATGAATTTAGATTAGCTACATTAGTTGAAAAAATTCCTGAGTTTAAGATCATAAATGCTGGAAATCAAGAATATGTTCATTAAATAAAGTGATTTAAAGATGGAGGGGTGGAAATTGGCTAAAGATAAGAATCTAGTGATTGTAGAATCACCTGCTAAAGCAAAAACAATTAGCAAATTTTTGGGTTCAGATTTTACTGTAGAAGCATCAATGGGGCATGTCATAGACTTACCCAAAAGTCAATTAGGTGTTGATGTAGAAAATAATTTTGAGCCTAAATATATTACTATTCGAGGAAAAGGGAAAACATTACAAAAATTAAAGAGAAAAGCTAAAAAGAGTAAGGAAGTATTATTAGCAACTGACCCTGATCGAGAAGGGGAGGCTATTTCTTGGCATTTGGCCCGTGCTTTAAAGATGGATGAAGAGAGTGATTGTCGCATAGAATTTAATGAGATTACTAAATCAGCAGTACAAGATGCTTTAGAAGAACCACGAAGGATTGATCAAGATAGGGTAGATGCTCAACAAGCAAGAAGGGTTTTAGATAGGTTAGTGGGATATAAATTAAGTCCTTTATTATGGAAGAAAGTAAAGAAGGGTTTAAGTGCTGGTCGAGTTCAATCTGTTGCTGTTAGAATTATTTGTGAGAGAGAAGAAGAAATTAAAGCATTTGAACCACAAGAATATTGGACTTTAGATACTAAACTTAAAGATAAGAACAAAGGTCAATTTAAAGCTAAATTATATAGAATTAATAATAAAAAATTTGCATTAGGTAGTAAACAAGAGACAGACCAGGTGATTTCAGAACTAAAAGAAGAAGATTTAAAAGTTTCTAAGATTAAGGAAGGGAAGAGAAGAAGGAACCCATCACCTCCATTTACTACTAGTAGTCTTCAGCAACAAGCCTCTAATTATCTACACTTTAGTACAAAAAAGACAATGTATTTAGCTCAACAACTTTATGAAGGAATTGATTTAGGCGCTGAAGGAACAGTAGGTTTAATCACCTATATGCGAACTGATTCTACTAGAATTTCTAAGGAAGCTCAAGCCAATACTAGAGATTATATAGCTGATAATTTAGGAGATAAATATCTGCCTGATACTCCTAAAAAGTATAAGGCTAAATCTGGAGCACAAGATGCTCACGAGGCAATTAGACCAACATCTGTATTTAAAACTCCCCAAAAAGTGAAACAGTATTTAGGTAAACAGCAATATAAATTGTATAAGTTAATTTGGGAGCGGTTTGTTGCTAGTCAAATGAAACCTGCTGTATATAAAACCTTACGAGTTAATATTAAAGGAGAAAAATACTGGTTAAGGGCCAATGGCTCTCAACAAGTTTTCCCTGGCTTTTTAAAAGTTGATACGAGTAAACAGCAAAAGAAAGATAAAGAGCTACCTAGTCTTGAAGAAGGAGCGAAGATTGATATAGTTGAACTACTCCCTGACCAACACTTTACTAAACCTCCTGCTAGATATAGTGAAGCTAAATTAGTTAAAACTTTAGAAAAAAAGGGAATTGGGCGTCCTAGTACTTATGCGGCTATAGTTGGGACAATAGAAAAGAGAGGTTATGTAACGAAAGAAAATAAGCGTTTTAAACCTACTGAATTAGGAGAGATAGTTAATGGATTATTAGTAGAACATTTCCCTAATGTAACTAATGTTAAGTTTACTGCTCAATTAGAAGCTGATTTAGATAGAATTGAAGCAGGTAAAAATGATTGGATTGAGGTATTAAAAAGCTTTTATAGTCCTTTTTCTGATCGTCTAGAAGAAGCTAAGGAGAATATGGAACAAGTACAATTAGAAGAAAAGGAAACAGATGTTATTTGTGAAAAATGTGGTAATAATATGGTGATCAAACATGGTCGCTATGGTAAGTTTTTAGCTTGCCCTGGTTTTCCTGATTGTAAGAATACAAAACCTTTATTAGATAAAGTAGGAGTAAAGTGTCCTGAGTGTAAAGATGGAGATGTAGTAAAAAGAAAGAGCAAAAAGGGTAGAACTTTTTATGGATGTAGTAATTATCCAGATTGTGAGTTTATGACATGGCATCAACCTGTAGAAAAGAAATGTCCTGAATGTGGAAAATTTTTAGTAGAAAAACGAACCAAGAAAGAAACTAAGCGGTATTGTATTAATTCAGATTGTGATTATGAAGAATAAGCATAGGAGGGATTTAAGATGATGGAAGCAACAACAGTAATTGCTGTTAAGGATGATGATCAAGTAGCTCTAGCGGGTGATGGTCAAGTTACAATGAAACATACTGTTATGAAGCATGGAGCTAATAAGATTAGGCGTCTTCATAATGAAGAAGTATTAGCAGGATTTGCTGGTACAGCAGCTGATGCATTTACTTTATTTGAAAAATTTGAAGGGAAGTTAGAGGAATTCCATGGTAATTTAAGACGCGCTGCAGTTGAATTGGCTAAAGAGTGGAGAACAGATAAAATGTTAAGAAAGCTAGAAGCTTTATTAATTGTTGCTAATGAAGAATCATTATTAGTTGTGTCAGGAACAGGGGATGTAATTGAGCCTGATGATGGTGTAACAGCAATTGGTTCAGGAGGTTCTTATGCGTTAGCTGCTGCTCGTGCTTTTATTCAATCATCTGATTTGACAGCTTCACAGATAGCTAAAAAATCATTAGAGATTGCATCAGATATATGTATTTATACTAATGATAATATTACGGTAGAAGAAATATAAGGGGGCTTAAAAATGGAAGATTTAACTCCACGTGAGATAGTTAAGAAATTGGATAAATACATTGTTGGACAAAATGAAGCAAAAAAGTCAGTTGCAATTGCATTAAGAAATAGATATCGGCGTAAGAAATTAACAGTTGATTTAAGAGAGGAAGTAATCCCTAAAAATATTTTAATGATTGGCCCAACTGGAGTTGGAAAGACAGAAATAGCTCGTAGATTAGCTAAATTAGCTCAAGCTCCATTTATTAAAGTAGAAGTGAGTAAATTTACAGAAGTAGGTTATATGGGCCGCGATGTAGAATCAATGGTTAGGGATTTAGTGCGGACTGCTATGCGGATGATCCAGCAAGAAAAAATGAAAAATGTAGAAGAAAAAGCAGTCAAGTTAGCAGAAGAAAGAATTCTTGATGCACTATTACCTATGCCTAATAAACAGGATAATAATCCATTGCAAAATCTATTTGGTGAGTTTCAAGATAATGATACCCAAAATGATGAGCCAGACGAAAGAATTAAGCGTAGTCGTAATAAGCTACTAAAGAAGTTAAGATCAGGTGAGTTAGAGGAACGGATGATTGAGATCGAAGTAGAACAAAGCAACTCACAAATGGTTGAGGTTTTTTCTGGAGCTGGGGTAGAGGAATTAGGATTTAACTTTCAGGATATCTTTGGTGGTATGTTACCTAATCAAAAGGAGACAAAGAAAGTATCCGTTAAAGAAGCAAGAGAAATACTAAAAGAAAAGGAAGCAAAAAAGTTAATAGATATGGATAAAGTTAGTCAAGAGGCTATAGAAAGGGTAGAACAAGCGGGGATTATATTCTTAGATGAGATTGATAAAATAGCTGGTAAAGAATCTGGTTCTAATCCTGACGTATCCCGGGAAGGAGTCCAACGTGATATTCTACCTATTGTAGAAGGTTCAACGGTTAATACTAAATATGGTTCAGTAAAGACAGATCATATTTTATTTATTGCTGCTGGAGCATTTCATGTTGCTAATCCAACTGATTTGATTCCTGAATTACAGGGAAGATTCCCAATTAGAGTAGAATTAAATAGTTTATCAAAAGATAACTTTAAAGAAATTTTAGTTGCACCAGAGAATGCACTAACTAAACAATATAAAGCTTTGTTAGCTACAGAGGATTTAGATATTGAATTTACTGAAGGAGCAATTGATGAATTAGCAGAGATTGCTTTTAGGGTAAATGAACAAACTGAAAATATAGGAGCTCGAAGATTACATACTATTGTAGAAAAGTTATTAGAAGAATTATCTTTTACAGCACCAGAACTTGAGCAAGATATAATTGAGATCGATCGAGAGTATGTTAAAGATAAGTTAGATGATGTAGTAGAAGATAAGGATTTAAGTAAGTATATACTTTAAAGTAATTTTATTTGAAATAAAAAACAAGTTTGTGTATAATTTAGATACCAGATGTGATAGAGAAGATGTTATTAAGGGGGACTTATTGATGGATAGATTACTTACTAAAACCCGAAAGATAAATAGATTAATCCAATCCTCTGCAGGAAAATCAGTAGATTTTGAAGAAATGGCTAATGTACTAAGAGAATCTATAACTGCAAATGTTTATTTGGTTGATGAGCAGGGTAGGATATTAGGTCATAGCTTAGTTGATGAATTTGAATGTGATATAATGTTACAAGAAGTAATTAATCAAAATCATTTTCCTAGTGAATATAATGACTGGTTACTTGGTATTTATCATACTCAATCTAACTATGAACAAAAGCATGGTGCTTGTGTCTTTACTGATGATAAAGATTGTCTTTTCAAGCAAAAATTAACTACTATTGTGCCAATTAATGGTGGAGGAGAACGATTAGGGACTTTAATTTTAGCTAGATTTGATAAAGAATTTGAGTCAAGTGATTTATTATTGGCTGAATATGGAGCTACTGTAGTAGGTATGGAAATTTTAAGATTAAAGAGTGATAAAAGAGAGAAAGCAGCCCGAAAGAAAGCAGCAGTTCAGATAGCATTAGATACTTTATCTTATTCTGAATTAGAAGCTGTTGAACATATCTTTGCAGAACTTGATGGTACAGAAGGTTTATTAGTAGCTAGTAAGATTGCTGATAGAGTAGGAATCACTCGTTCAGTAATTGTTAATGCTTTACGAAAATTTGAAAGTGCAGGAGTAATTGAATCTAAATCTTTAGGAATGAAAGGCACGCACATTAAGATTTTAAATGATTATTTATTAGAAGAGCTTGACGATTTAAATTAGTTGATTTAGGGTGTGGGAAGCCACGCCCTATTTTTATGTTTGTTTTTGAATTTTGTTAATTAATTTCTATATAGTAAAAAAGAAACATTTATGTAGTAAACGGATTTATGATATTAATTGCTTTTATTTCATATACAATAATAACTCTTGAATTTTAGATTATATTTTTTGCAGGAATTTTAAATAAGAATGTCGAATTTTTAAATGAAGGTACTTTGATTAAAAGGAGGGGACTAGATGGATCTTTTTGGACAGAACTTTGATTTATTACAGAAGTCATTAGATGGCTTATCTACTCGTCATAAAGCAATCTCTAGTAATATTGCTAATGTAGATACACCAGGTTATAAAAGAAGAAAAGTTAACTTTAAAGAACAATTAACTAAAGCATTAGATGGTAATAATAATTTAGCAATAACAGATAAAAGTCATATATCTTTAAATAGTAGAAGCATAAGTTCTGTAGAGCCTAAAGTTAGTATTGAAGAGGATACTAAAATAAGAAGTGATGGCAATAATGTTAGTATAGATGCTGAAATGGCTAATTTAGCTAAGAATACATTAGAGTATCAGGCTACAATTAAACAACTATCTAATCAATTTGGTCGATTGAATCTTGTGATAAAAAAAGGAGGTAAATAATAGTGAGTTTGTTTAGAGGAATTAATATTAGTGCTTCCGGTTTAACAGCTCAGAGATTAAGAATGAATATTGTTTCTAGTAATATTGCTAATGTTAATACTACTCGAACAGAAGAAGGTGGGCCTTATCAACGGAAAATGCCAGTTTTCAAATCTCGATTAGAAGATGAAATGGGAATGTTAAAAGAGGATGGGCCAACAGGAACTGGAGTGGTGGTTGAAGAGATTAAAGAGAGTAAAAAGGCTCCTAAGTTAGTTTATAATCCTCAACATCCAGATGCTAATGAAGCTGGTTATGTGAAAATGCCTAATATAAATATTGTCTCCGAAATGACAGATATGATATCGGCTACTAGATCGTATGAAGCAAATGTAACTGCTTTAAATTCAGCCAAGCAGATGGCAAAAAGTGCTTTAAAATTAGGTTAAAGAGGAGGGGGACTAGATGGATATTAATAATGTTTCCAATCATAAATTAAATATTATTAATAATAAAGATTTAAAAACTGATAATCAGAAAAAGGATTCATCTTTTTCAAATGTACTACAAAAATCATTACAAGATGTTAATAAGCTACAACATCAAGCTAATCAAGCTAGTAAAGATTTAGCTTTAGGAAAAACAGATAATATACATAATGTAATGATAGCAGCCCAGAAAGCTAAATTATCTTTAAGTTTAACAACTAGTGTGAGAAATAAAGTAGTTGATGCCTATAAGGAGATTATGAGGATACAAGTCTGATGGAAGGGATATTAGTAGGATTGAGGTGGAAATATGGTTGAGAGTCTTTCGGAGATAAAAGAACAGCTACAACAGCTATGGGTAAAAATGGATAAAAAAACTAAAATAATAATAGGTATTTCAGTATTAGCTACTATGATAGGAATAATAGGTTTAGTAGGTTGGGCAGGGCAACCAGCATATAAAGTTTTATTTAATAATCTAGCAAGTAAAGATGCAGGAGCAATAATTAATAAGTTGAAAGAAAAACAAGTTCCATATAAACTAGAGAATCAAGGAGCAGCTATTTTAGTTCCTCAACAGCGAGTTTATCAACTTAGATTAGAGTTAGCTAGTAATGGTTTGCCTTCTGGTGGAGTTACTGGATTTGAGTTATTTGACCAGACTCAAATAGGAACTACTGATTTTGCTCAAAAGGTCAATTATATGAGAGCTTTATCTGGTGAATTATCTAGAACTATTAGACAATTTAATAATATTAGTTATGCTAAAGTAAAGATCACTCCAGCTAAAAATAGTATTTATACAGAAAGAGTACAACCAGCTAAGGCGTCAGTGCTTCTAAAATTGGATGGATATCAACAGTTATCAACTAAACAAGTAAAATCTATTGCTAACTTAGTAGCTGGTAGTGTAAAAGGATTGCAGCCTAATAAAGTAACTATAGTTGATACAGCTGGAAACTTATTATCAGCTAAATTAGAATCTAAAAAAGGTAGTGCAACAACTTATAATCAACTAGAACTACAAAGTCAATTTGAGGGCGAAATAGAAAAAGATTTAAATATAATGTTAACTAAAGTTTTAGGAATGAATAATTTTGTAGTACGAGTTAATGCTAACCTGAATTTTAGCCAACGTAGTTTTAAAAGTACTAAGTACTCTCCTGTTGTAGATGACAGGGGAATTGTTCGTAGTAAGCAAACAAAAGAGGAAAGTGAAAAGGGAATTAGTAGTAGTCCAGAAGGAGTTCCAGGTACTACCTCTAATTTGCCACAATATAAAGTAACTGACCAGGAGCAACAAAGTCGAGAGAGTTCAGAAGAAATAATAAATTATGAAATTAATAAAAAGATAGAAAAATATGTTCAATCTCCTGGTGACTTAGAACGATTATCTGTTTCAGTGATTGTTAACCAAAAATTAAATCAACAAAGAAAGAATATGATTACTGAAGCTATTTCAGCTGCAGTAGGCTATAATAAGCAACGTGGGGATGAGATTAAAGTTGTGGGAATGAAATTTGATAATAGCTTAGAGCAGCAAATGAATCAACAGATCAATGCTCAAAATTCTCAACGAGAGACTTTATTGATGACTTTAGCAATTATAGTAGGTGCTTTAATTTTAATTGTATTATTTTTAATATATAGAAGAGGTCAAGATGATGAGCAAGATATCACACCAGGTCAAGAGGTTGATTATGTTGCAGGAGATGAAGTCAATGAAACTGCTGCTTCTGAAGAATTAGATCCACAAGAACAAGAAATAAGAAAGTTACAGCAAGAAATACGTGAGTTAGCAGTTGATCAGCCTGAGGAGATAGCAGAATTATTAAAAGGTTGGCTAGAAGAGTAAATGATAAAGGAGGAAAATGGATGCAGGGAGAACTATCAGGTAAACAAAAGGCTGCTATCTTAATGATTTCTTTAGGTCAAGATGCTTCGGCAGAGGTTTTTAAGCATTTAAATGATGATGAAATTGAAGAATTGACCTTAGAGATTGCTAATTTAAATAAGGTACCAGCTGATGTTAAAGAAGAAATACTAGGGGAATTTCATCAAATGTGTGTAGCATATGATTATATTAGTCATGGTGGTATGGATTATGCTAAAGAAGTATTAGAGAAGGCTTTAGGAGAGTCAGAAGCTAATAATGTAATTGATCGTTTAACTGCTTCTTTACAAGTAAGACCTTTTGATCAATTAAGAAAGACTGATCCTGATCAGATTTTAAACTTTATTCAAAATGAACACCCACAGACTATTGCTTTAATTTTAGCTTATTTAGATTCAGAACAAGCAGCGAGTGTTATGTCTGGGTTAGCACAAGATAAGCAGACTCAAGTTGCTAAGAGAATTGCTTTAATGGAACGCACTTCTCCAGATGTAATTAGAGAAGTAGAGCGGGTTTTAGAACAGAAGTTATCTTCTCTAATGACTAATGAATATTCTCAAGCTGGAGGGATTGATTCTATTGTAGAGATCTTGAATTTATCTGATCGAGGAACAGAAAAAACAATTTTAGAGCAATTAGGTAGTGATGATCCTGAATTAGCAGATGAAATTAAACAAAAGATGTTTGTTTTTGAGGATGTTACTTTACTTACTGATCGTGATATTCAAAGAATGTTACGGGAAGTTGAGAATGATGATTTAGCGTTAGCCTTAAAAGCAGCTAGTGATGAAGTAGCTGATAAGATCTTTAGTAATCAATCTAAGCGAGCAGCAGAAATGCTAAGAGAAAATATTGACTACTTAGGTCCAGTTAGAATTAGTGATGTAGAAGAAGCACAACAAAAAATTGTTAATGAAATTAGAAGACTAGAAGAAGAAGGTGAGATTGTAATTGACCGCGGAGGGGGAGATGAGGTAATTGAGTAATGTTATTAAATCTAATCAAGTTAAGTCTGGCAAGAAATTTAATTTTACTAAAGCTCCTCAACGAGAGCAATCTCAAAATGAATCTTTAGCTAATGAATCAAAAATGCAAGCTGAGCAAATAGTAATTGAAGCTAAGAAAGAAGCTGAACAAATAATTGATGATGCTAAAGAAGAAGCTAGACAAATTAAGCAGCAGGCTAAGCAAGAAGTTGAAGCTAAAGTAGAAGCTGCTGTAGCTGATGCTAAAGAAGAGGGATATCAAGCAGGATTTAACCAGGGCCAAGCTAAGGCCCAAGATGAGGTGACTGATAGAGTTAATCACCTTATAGATAATATAAATGCAGAGGTTAATAAAGTTTCTAAATTATTAGACAAAGAATTATCTACTTATAAAGTAGAGATGATTCAACTAGCAATAGCTATTAGTAAGCGAGTTATTAGACAGGAGCTTACTTTAAATTCTAAAGCAGTCAAGGCTATAGTAGAAGATACTCTTAGTTTAATAGATGATGATACAGGAATAAAAGTGAGGGTTAACCCTAGTGATTTAGAGGTTTTAGATGGTGCTCAAGAAGAGTTAGTAGTTGCTAATGGACGGCTAGATACGATCCAGTTAGTTGCTGATCAAAGTATTGAATTAGGAGGCTGTATTATAGAGACAGATTTTGGTGGGATTGATGCTACTATTTCTTCACAGTTAGCAGAGATTGAAAATAAGTTATTGGAAGTGGGAGAAAGTGACTAAATTATGGAATATTGATAATTTATTAGATACAGTAGAGCAAACATCTTTAATCAAAAGATTTGGTAAGGTTAAGCAGGTAGTAGGCTTAACTATTGAGTCACAAGGGCCAACAGTACAATTAGGTGAATTATGTTTGATCGAAACTAATTCTAATTCAGAAATGATTAAAGCTGAAGTTGTAGGTTTTAAGGATACTAGTGTATTATTAATGCCTTTAGGAGATATGAAAGGAATTGGCCCTGGTTGTAAAGTCTTTGCTACTGGTGAATCATTACAGATTGAGGTCAGTGATGAATTATTAGGGACAGTATTAGATGGTTTAGGCCACCCTGTTTCAGAAGAGAAGTTAGATGTTACAGGAGAGAAGTATCCTGTCGATAATGATCCGCCTGATCCTTTAGCAAGACAAAGAATTAGCGAACCATTATCCTTAGGAGTAAGAAGTTTAGATGGATTATTAACTTGTGGCAAAGGCCAAAGAATGGGTATTTTTGCTGGAAGTGGTGTTGGTAAGAGTACTTTATTAGGTATGATAGCTCGTAATACTGATGCTGATATTAATGTAATTGCTCTGATAGGTGAGCGAGGTAGAGAGGTACGAGAGTTTATTGAAGAAAGCCTTGGCCCAGAAGGTTTAAAGAAATCTGTAGTAATAGTAGCAACTTCTGACCAGCCAGCTTTAGTACGTTTAAAAGGTGCTATGGTAGCAACTAGTATAGCTGAATATTTTCGTGATCAAGGTAATGATGTAATGTTAATGATGGATTCTGTAACACGTTTTGCAATGGCTCAACGAGAAGTAGGTTTAGCAGTTGGTGAGCCACCTGCTACTAGAGGATATACTCCTTCTGTATTTGCTTTATTACCTAAATTATTGGAAAGATCAGGGGCAGGAGAAGTAGGAACAATCACGGGCTTATATACTGTGTTAGTAGAAGGTGATGATATGAATGAACCAATTGCTGATGCTGTGCGAGGAATTTTAGATGGACATATTGTATTATCTAGGGATTTAGCAGCCCAAAATCATTATCCAGCAATAGATATTTTAGAGAGTGTAAGCAGGGTAATGGATGAGATTGCAAGTGCAGAACATAAAGAAGCAGCTGGAAAATTAAGAGAAGTATTAGCTACCTATGAAGAGTCTAAAGATTTAGTTAATCTTGGTGTTTATGAGGCAGGAAGTGACCCTCAATTAGATTATGCTTTAGATAAATTAGAAGCAGTTAATAATTTTTTACAGCAAGGAGTTAAGGAGACAAATAGTTACCAAGAGACAGTAAATTGGCTAACTAAAATTTTTGCTGGAGAGTGATATGAGTGAAGGAGTTTGAATTTAGGCTACAATCTTTGTTAGATTTAAGAGAGCAAGAGGAACAGCTTCTCCAAAAAAAATTATTTGAAATAAAACAGAAGTATAATCAAGTAAAAGAAGAGATTAAAAGGTTAGCAGATAATAAAAAAGAGTGGCAAGAAAAAATAGAAGTTAAAACTCAACAAGGGGTTAGAGCACAAAATTTACTTAGATATCGAAATTATATCGAATATTTAGAATCAGAAATTGAAGAACTAGAGCTTCAACTTGATCATTGGTCTCAAAAGTTAGATGAGTGCCAACAGAAGTTATTAGATAAAGTGAAGGAAAGAAAGACAGTATCCAAATTAAAAGAGAAAGAGTATGAAAAACACTGGCAAGAGCTTCTACAAAAAAGGCAGAAGATAAATGATGAAATAGCTAATAATAATTTTAATCATCAAAGTAGTTTCTAGCTAGAACAGCAGGAGGGCTGAAATGAAGAAGATTTTTTTCGCACTTATAATATTAATTGTATTAGCAGGTTTAACATTATACTTATTAGATTTTTTCAAAGTGTTTACTTTTGCCCAGTTACAGCAAGAGAGTTTAGAACAATTAGAAAAAATCCCTGCAGTTAAAGAATATATGGTTTCTAAGAAGAAAAATAATGAATTGCAGGACAATTTAGAGAAAGTTAGAATAAAATTAAGTGAAATGAAAGAAAAAAATAAACAATTATTAAACCAATTACAAAATAAGGAACAAGATATTAAGCAATTGCAGGGCCAAATTAAAGAATTAGAAAAAAGACTTAGGTCAGTTAAACAACAGCAAGAAGAATATACTAAAAAGATTGAAAGATTAGTAGGAATCTATAGTGAAATGGAACCTAGTAAAGCTGCTGATATACTACCTAAACTAAAGACTACAGTCACTGTTGATATTTTAAAGCAGATAGACCAAGAAATAGCAGCTGAGATTCTAGGGGCGATGCCAACAGATATTGCTGTTAGTATTTCAAGTCAATTATCTGATTGAAAGGAGGTGAGATATAAAGTATGGCAACAAGTCAAGTGGTTAATTTATCGAATTCTAGCGCTAATAGTCAAATAAAATCTAAGTCAACAGTCCAAAAAGGTGAAAGTAAACTTAAAGATATTTTTTCTTCCTCTTTAGAAGATAAGCTAAAATTAGCCTTAAAAGGAGAAGAAAAAAAGGAGAAGACAAGTCTGGAAGGCTTAGAAGGACTATTAAGCTTATTACAAAATTTATCTCCTAAATTAAAGCAGCAACTAGTGAAGGGTTCAGCAGACGAAAACTTAATAAAGAATTTAACAAAACAGATAAAATCATTATTAAACAACTCAGCTTCTAAAAGTGGATTTAATAAATTACAACCTCAATTAAAATCATTACTAAAAGGAATGGAAGAAGTTGACCAAAAGTTTAAATTAAATGCTAATTCTAAGCATGAAGTTGTAAAAATAAAGAAGCTACTAACTAAATTGGCTGGTCAAATAAGAGACGATAGTTTAAAGAAACAATCTAATGTAAGCCAAACTTCTTTAGGTGATGATATTAAGTTAGCTAAGGTTAAGTATCAAAATAGACAAGATAATAAAGTAAAACAAAATAAGCAACGAGGAGCTCAAAATAGTAAGTCCCAATCAAATAACTCTAAATTATCTGTTAATAGTAAGCAAAAACAATCTCTTAAGCTACAAGATAATAATGTAAATATAACTAATAAGGGTCAAATTAATGTGGAGTCTGCTAAAGGACAATCTGATAATCAAGCTAATGTAGAGTTTGCTACTAATCCTAAGCTAAATAAAACTCAATCTTTGCAAAGTAGTTCTAAGACTTCAACGAGCAAAGGAACAAACTTTAATAATATTTTGAAACAGATAACAGAGAAGACTAATATTTTTGCTAATAAGCAAGGAGAAAAAATTACTTTACAACTAAAGCCAGAATCTTTAGGTAGATTGCAGATAAAATTAGGCTATAAAGATGGAGCTATGACTGCTAGAATATTAGCTGAAAATAGTAATGTAAAAGAATTGTTAGATGCTAATTTAGCTAAACTAAAGTCTGCTTTAGAACAAAGAAATATGCAGGTAGATGATTTTAATGTTTTAATAGACCAAGAAGGGGAAGATTTAGGTCAGGGCCAATTTGGAAGCAGTGACCAAGAATTTGAGTTTCAGCAAGAGGAAGAAAGAGAAGAGTTTAATTTATCCTTAGAAAAATCAGACGAGATTGAGGGAGAAGATAATAAGGAAGAAACAATTAATGATGATACAGTTGATTATATGGTTTAAAGGAGGGATAAGATGGATTCAATTCAGGCGACGCAAAGTACTACTTTAACTCAACAGTCTACTTTACAACAGTCAGATTTAGGGAAAGATGAATTTTTAAAATTATTAGTAACCCAGCTTCAGAATCAAAATCCTATGAATCCAATGAAAAATAAAGAATTTATGGGCCAAATGGCACAATTTAACTCTTTACAGCAGATGCAGAGTTTAAATACTACCATGTCTAAATTTATAAATTATCAACAGTTATCCCAGGCCGGAAATTTAGTAGGGAAGAAAGTAAAGGTTCTTGATAGCCAAACAGGACAGACTATTACTGGAGAAGTCAAGAAGGTAAATGTAACTGATAGTGACCCTCAAATTACTGTTAATGGTAAGCGCTACTCAATGAATAGTATTCAGGAGGTATTAGCAAAGGAGTGATTTAGTGTGACTAAGATTTATTCTAATCAACCATTAGTCTCTTCAACATTAAAATATAAGCAGTCAGATGTTGACTCGCAAAAAAGTTTTAAGGAAATATTGTCTAATAAGAAAGATAATAAATTACAATTTTCTAAACATGCTAAGATGAGATTGCAAAGTAGAGAATTAAATCTTAAACAAAATGATTTATCTAAGCTAGAAGAAGCAGTAGATAAAGCTAAAGAAAAAGGAGCTCAAGAATCTTTAGTGTTAGTTAGTGATAATGCTTATATTGTGAGCATCGAAAATGATACAGTAATTACAGCTTTAGGTAAGGAAGATATGAAAGAAAATATAGTAACGAATATTGATAGTGCAATTATGATGAAGTGACTGGACCCAGTTTGGGAAGTCATCGGCTGTGGACTGAAAGAAGCAGCTAGAAGAACAATTGTAAATTAACAAGGAGGTTATATCATGTTACGTTCTATGTATTCAGGTGTTTCAGGATTAAAGGCTCATATGAGTAAGATGGATATTATCGGTAATAATATTGCTAATGTAAATACAACTGGTTATAAAGGTAGTAGGGCTACTTTTAAGTCAATGCTAAGTCAGACAATTCAAGGAGCTTCTGCTCCTCAAAACGGTCGGGGAGGTACCAACCCAATGCAGGTGGGGTTAGGTGTTTCTTTAGGTAGTATTGATAAGAATATGAGTCAGGGTAACCTAAAATCAACAGGACGCAGTTTGGATTTTGCTATTCAAGGTAATGGATTCTTTGTGCTTAGTGATGGGGCAAGTGACCTTTATACCAGAGCGGGAGCTATGAGTAGAGATAAAGAAGGTTATTTAGTTAATACAGTCAATGGTTATCGAGTGCAAGGTTGGATGGCCAACAAGCAAGGTCAGATTAGTACCAAAGGGGAGTTAGAGGATTTAACTTTAAAGCCATCTATTCCTGCTACAGCAACAGATAAAATAACTTATAGTGGTAACTTAAATGCTAGTGCAGCTAATGGAACCACAAGAACTACCACCATTCCAGTTTATGATTCTCAAGGAAGTAAACATACAGTTGAAGTAGAGTTTGAAAAGACAGCAACTGCTAATGAGTGGGATTATACAGTAACAAGTGTTTCAGGTGCTACAATTGATGCTGGGAATACGGGAACTTTGACTTTTGATGCTAGTGGTAATTTAGATACTACTGCTGCAGCTTTTATTAATCCTGATTTAGAGATTACACCTAATAATGGAGCAGCTGCTGGTCAGACGATTAACTTAGATTTTTCTCAGATAAATCAATTTGCAGGAGAGATGACTGCTGATGTAGATACAGTTAATGGTTCGCAAGCTGGCTCTTTAGAAGACTTTACGATTGGTCAATCAGGTGTAATTACTGGTTTCTATGATAATGGACAACGACAAAGAATTGGTAAATTGGCTTTAGCTAATTTTAATAACCCAGCTGGATTAAGTCAAGAAGGGGATACAATGTTTAGACCTTCTAATAACTCTGGAGCAGCCAAAATTGGTGAAGCTAATAGTGGTGGATTTGGTGCTTTAAGTGCTGGTACTTTAGAGATGTCTAATGTTGATTTGTCTCGTCAGTTTACTGAAATGATTACTGCTCAACGTGGTTTTCAGGCTAATTCTAAAGTGATTTCAACTTCTGATCAAATACTACAGGAATTGGTTAATCTTAAAAGGTAATTAATACAGGGAAAGGGGAATTCCTCTTTCCTTGTTTATATGCCACAAGGGGTGAGAGCTAATGATTAAATTAACCAGACTAAATGACTCTCAAATAGTAGTTAATGCTGAGTTAATTAAGACAATTGAAGCTACACCTGATACAGTAATTACTTTAACAACAGATCATCGTTTGATTGTTAAAGAAGATGTAGATCAGATAATTGATAAAGTAATTAATTTTAAACAACGGATTCACTTTAAGGTAGAATAGAAATGGGGTGAAAGTATGGACTTGGATTTGGCATCGATTATAGGTTTGATTTTAGGAGTTGGATTAGTTTTATTAGGTATGTTCTTACAGGGACAAATGATAATATATGTTAGTGCCAGTTCAGCTCTGATTGTTATAGGAGGAACTTTAGGAGGAGTGGTACTAGCTTATTCTTTTAAGCATTTAAAAGATGCTTTTGCTGCTTTAAAAATTGCTTTTTCTAGTCAAGAGTATGAAGCAAGTGAAATCATATCTATCTTAGTTAGTTTTGCTGAAAAAGCTAGAAGAGAGGGTTTATTAGCTTTAGAAGAAGAGAGCAATCAAATAGATGATGAATTTTTAAAAAAGGGAATTCAGTTAGTAGTAGATGGAACTGATCCTGAATTAGTTAAGAGTATTCTAAAGACAGAGCTTGATTTTATGGAAGAACGGCATGGTATTAATTCAGGAGTCTTTAGTACAGCAGCTGAGTTGGCCCCTGCTTTTGGAATGATTGGTACTTTAATTGGTTTGATAGGGATGTTAAGCCAACTAGAAAATCCTAGTCAATTAGGTGGAGGGATGGCTGTAGCTTTAATTACTACTTTCTATGGTTCAGTATTAGCTAATGTCTTTTTTGTTCCTATAGCTGAAAAACTAGCCGTAAAGAGTGAAGAAGAGATTTTGGTTAAAGAAGTGATGATTGAGGGGATTCTATCAATTCAAGCTGGAGAAAACCCACGAATTGTAGAAGAAAAGTTAAAAGCCTTTCTAGCTCCAACTACTAGAACAGATATTGAAGAAGAAGAGGCGGTGAATGTAAATGCCGCGGGATAAAGATGATAATGGAGCAGATTGGATGACTACTTATGCAGATATGGTTACTTTATTACTGGCCTTTTTTGTATTACTCTATTCTTTTTCTTCTATTAATGCTCAAAAGTTTAAAATGATGATAGAAGGTTTACAAGGGAAATTGGGTGTCTTAGAAGGTGGTAAGACTATTTCAGAATCTAAAATGATTAATGCAGGTTTGAATTCACCTAGAATTAGTAATGAACTAAGTAATTTATACCGTCAAGTATCTAAATATATCAAAGAAAATAATTTGGAAAAAGATATTAATTTAAAGGTAGATGAAAGAGGGTTAACAATCAGATTTACAGGTCAAGTATTATTTGAATTAGGAGAGGCTAAGATTAAATCAGGTTCAAAGGATACTTTAAGTCAAATAGCTGCTTTTATTAAGAGTGTACCTAATGATGTAGTAATTGAGGGGCATACTGATAGTTTACCAATTAGTAATTCTGATTTTGCTTCTAATTGGGAGTTATCTACTACTAGAGCTACTAATGTGATTAAATATTTTATAGAACAAAACAGTATTACTCCTAGCAGATTAGCTGCTGCAGGTTATTCAAAATATAAGCCTATAAGACCTAATAATAGCCCTCGTAATAGAGCTATGAATCGGAGGGTTGATGTAGTTATCTTAAGGATGGAAGAGGATAAGAAGAAGGAGGAAGTAATTAATGAGTGATAATGAAAATAACGGTGGAGTTAATTATATTGTAATAGCTTTAATAGTCATTTTAGCAGTAGGATTAGCTATGGGAGGCTCTTATTTTATGCTGCTTAAATTTGGTGGATTAAATGATGGTCAACAAGAAAAAACAGCTAAAACTACGGCTAAAAAGTTAGGGCCAACTACCAAATTAAATCAATTCTTAGTTAATTTATCTAATGGTAATCGGTTTATTAAAATAAATGTTGTCTTTGAAGTTAGTAATAAAGCAACAATTAAAGAGATTAAAGATCGTAATCCACAGATTAGGGATGCTATTATATCAATACTAAGAACTAAATCATATAAAGAGATAACTTCTACTAGAGGAACTAGAAAATTAAGAACTGAAATTATGAATGATATTAATAAATTATTACTGAAGGGTAAAATTACTAATGTTTTCTTTACTGAATTTGTTGTACAATAATATCTTATAAATTATAATTATAATATGTGTATTAATAAAATTTATAATTATTAAGTTTAAGAATATAAATTTATTGGTTTACCAAGTAGGGGGTAGCTGTATGTCATCAGATCGAGTTTTGACCCAAGATGAAATAGATGATTTATTAGAGGCTGTGTCTTCGGGGGAAGTAGAAACAAATGAGTTAAAAGAAAAAGAAGAACATAATGTTGAAGTATATGATTTTAAGCATCCTAACAAGCTATCTAAAGATCAGTTAAGAACGTTAAGGATGATTTATGAAGGTTTTGGCCGTTTAGTTAGTACTGCTATCTCGACTCAATTACGAACAATGGGTAAGATTGAGCTTGCTTCAATAGAACAGTTATCATATGATGAATTTATTCGTTCTTTACCTCAGCCTACAGTAATGTCTATCTGTGATTTTAACCCGTTTCATGGAGAATTTATTATTGAAATGAATCCTAGGGTAGCCTTTGCAATAGTAGAACGGACCTTTGGTGGAGCAGGTAATTTAGCAGATGGTGCTATTAGAGAATTTACTGATATTGAAGAGGTAGTACTAAAAAAAATAACCAAACGGTTTTTAGAGAGCCTTAGTGAAGCTTGGGAGAATGTTGCAGATTTAAGGCCTAGGTTAAAAGAATTAGAATCAAATCCTCAGTTCACACAGATTGTACCAGGAAATGATATGGTTATTTTAGCAACTTTTAATACTCATATAGGTTCAACAGAAGGTTTAATTAATATTTGTATTCCATATATTGTTTTAGAACCAATCGTTTCTAAGTTAAGTGCCCAGTATTGGTTTTCTGCTGCTAGAAACGAGTCAAATGAAGAGAGCCTAGATCAATTAAAAAAAGGATTAGGTAAGGCTCATTTACCTATTGAAGTTGAATTAGGAAGAACCAATATTAAAGTAGCAGAGTTATTAGAATTAAATGAAGGTGATGTTTTAAGATTAGATACTAAAGCAGATGAAGATTTAGTAATCAAAGTAAATGACAGACAAAAATTCACAGGGAAACCAGGAAAACTAGGAAGTAAATTAGCAGCAGAGATTATTAATGCTATTTCTGAAGAGGAGTGGGAGGGAGAAAGTAATGGATAATGATGTATTATCTCAAGATGAAATTAATGCACTATTAGATGATGAAGATACAACAAATAACGGAGAAAAATCACAATTATTATCAGATTTAGCTAGGGATGCTCTAGGTGAAATAGGTAATATATCTATGGGATCAGCGGCAACAGCTTTGTATGGTTTATTAGATAAAAAAGTAGAGATTACAGCCCCTGAGGTAGAAGTTAGTACTTTAAATGAATTAATTGATAGTTATAATAGGCCTTGTGTTTTAGTTGATGTACAGTATATAGAAGGTTTAGAAGGTAGTAATCAGATGATATTAGAAGTTAAAGATGCAGCTATCATTACTGATTTAATGATGGGAGGAGATGGTACAGAGCCTCCAGAAGGATTAGATGAGATGCATCTTAGTGCGGTAGGAGAAGCTATGAATCAAATGATGGGCTCTGCTTCTACTTCAATGTCTGATTTTTTTGCAGGAAATAAGGTTAATATTTCTCCTCCAGAAGCCGAGTTATTAGAGGTAAATGAAGAAACTTTTAGTTTAAATAATATTTCACCAGAGGATAAAGTAGTACAGATAATTTTTGATATGAAGATTGGAGATTTAATAGATAGTCAAATTGTTCAGGTTATGACTATTGATTTTGCTGAAGAGTTAGCAGAGAATTTAATGAATCCTACTCAAACTGAAGAGGAAAGTAATCAGAGTCAAAAAGAGACTCAAAAGCAACCAGAGCAACAAGCAGTTAATCAACAAACACAACAGCGACAGCAACCAAGACCACAGTCTCAACAACAGAGACGACAACCTCAATCTCAACAACGTAATGTTGAAGTCCAAGGGGTTGAGTTTAATGATTTAGGAAATGAACAAGATAGAGATGGAAGAAATGATATTAGTCTAATCTATGATGTTGATTTAGAGTTAACAGTTAGGTTAGGTAAGGCTGAGATGTCTATTAAGGAGATTTTAGATTTAGGGCCTGGCTCTGTGATTGAATTAGACCGGTTAGCTGGGGAAGCAGTTGATTTGTTAGTTAATGGTAAATTGATTGCTCAAGGTGAAGTTGTTGTAATTGATGAAAACTTTGGTTTTAGAGTTACAGATATTGTTAGTTCAGAAGAGCGGTTAAAGAGATTATAGATAGGGATTGATTTTATGAATTATGTTGTAAATTTTATAAAAGTTATTGGAGCTTTAGCAGGAGTATTAGGATTGTTTTATTTAGTAGTAAGGTTATTTAAGAGAAATCAGTTTCTTAATCAGACTAACCAAATACAAGTTCTAGAAAGATGTTATTTAGATACTAACCAAGTCCTTTATCTAATAAAGGTAGCTGATAATATTTGGTTGGTTTCAGCTACTAAGGATAAAATGGAATTTATTCAACAAATTGAATTAGATACTAAAGAATTAGACCTTCAATCTAATCAGCAATTATTAAACTTTTGGCAGAAAGGTAAGGGTAAAACTGATGAAAGCTAAATATCAGTTAACCGGGATACTAATTATAGTTATTTTATTGGTAGTACAGGCAAGTGCTATAGCAGCGCCCCGATTTGAAATTCCCAGTATAAAACTTCAGGTAGGAGATGATGGTTCTCAACCACAGGAGTTAGCACTATCACTAAAGATATTATTGTTGCTAACTATTTTAACATTAGCTCCTGCTATTTTAATATTATTAACTTCATTTACTAGAATTATTGTCGTCTTATCTTTTTTACGTCGGGCTTTAGCCACACAAAGGATGCCCCCAAACCAAGTTTTGATTGGTTTAGCAATTTTTTTAACGATTTATATTATGGCACCTGTGGGCCAAGATATTAATCAAAATGCTTTACAGCCTTATTTGGCTGAAAAGATAGACCGAGGAACGGCTTTTGATCGGACAATAAAACCATTACGTAGATTTATGTTTAAGCAAACTAGAGAGAAAGATATTGCTTTATTTGTTAATTTATCAAATTCTAAGCGTCCTAAGGGGCCTAAAGAACTATCAACTTATGTTCTAATTCCTGCTTTTATAATTAGTGAATTAAAAACTGCATTTCAAATTGGGTTTATGATTTACTTACCGTTTGTGGTAATTGATATGATTGTAGCTAGTACTTTAATGTCTATGGGAATGATGATGTTGCCTCCAGTTATGATTTCTTTACCTTTTAAGATTTTATTATTTGTATTAGTAGATGGCTGGTACTTAGTCATAAAATCATTGGTTGAAACTTTTAAATAAAATATAGGAGGAGAAGTGATGGATCAATTATTAGCGATTGAATTAGGTCGAAAAAGCTTATTAACAGTTCTTAAAGTAGTTGCGCCTATGTTAGGTTTAGGAATGGCAGCTGGATTAGCTGTTAGTATTTTTCAAGCTACAACTCAAATTCAGGAGCAGACCTTAGCTTTTATTCCTAAGATTGTAGCTGTGATGATTGCTATTATGATTTTTGGCCCGTGGATGTTAAGTACTTTACTTGATTATATGAATAACTTACTTACCAATATCCCCAATTACATTGGTTAATAGGAGTAAATTTAATGACTGAAGAAGATTTATTATTACAAGTTTATTACTTTAGCTTAATTTTAACTAGGATAGTTGGATTATTTGTATTAGTTCCTATTTTTGGTAGTAAAGCAATTCCTAAGCGATTTAAGATTGGGTTGGCTATAATTATAACTATTATTTTAATGGGTGTGATTTCTTTACCAGAAGTTAAGGTTCCTCAATTAGGTCTATTAGTTTTACAATTACTAACTGAGTTTACTATTGGCTTAATAATGGGGTTTATTTTATTATTAGTTTTTGTGGCAGTGCAATTAGCTGGACAGTTAATTGCCCGCAGAATGGGATTAGCTATGGCCAATATTTTAAATCCCCAAAGTGGAACTCGAGTAGCGGTAATAGGACAGTTACAAAACATAATAGCTATTCTTGTATTTCTAACTCTTAATGGCCATCATCAAATTTTGAGACTTTTAGTAACCAGCTTTGATTTAATAAACTTAGGCCAATTTAATACTTCATCTGATTTATTTGCCTTATTATTACGATTAAATGGAGATTTGTTTCCTATGGCATTTAAAATTGCTTTACCAATTTTAGCAACATTATTTATTGTGGATTTATCTTTTGGTTTGGTAGCTAGAACTGTACCACAATTAAATGTTTTCATGCTAGGATTACCTTTAAAGCTTTTGGTAGGATTAATAATATTAACTATTACTTTACCTAATTATATCAGTTTTTTGGAGACTACTTTTAAAAATGTATTTAAGAATATCTATGCTGTATTAAAATTAATAGGATAAGGGGGGATAAGTATGCCTGATGAAGAGAAAACGGAGGACCCCACCCCCAAACGAAGGCAAGAAGCAAGAAAAGAAGGACAAGTAGCTCAAAGTAAAGAGTTAAATAGTGCTTTAACTTTATTATTTAGTTTTATAATCTTTTATTTTACAATGTCTAAAATGATAAAAGAAATAATTGAATTTTTAACTAAAGTATATACTCAATATTTTACTATGCAATTATCTGCTCATAATTTTCATACTTTATTTATTGAAATAATGTTCTTTATTTTAAAGTTGGTAGCTCCAATTATGATTGGTGTAGCTGCAATTGGGGTTTTAGCTATTTACTTGCAGATTGGTTTTTTATTTACGACTAAACCATTAAAACCTAGTTTTAGTAAACTGAATCCAATCGAAGGCTTTAAACAATTATTTTCTAAACGATCTGTAGTTGAATTAATTAAATCATTATTTAAAATAGGAGTTATAGGTTATATATGTTATATAACTATAGCTGGAATAGTCCCTGAATTAGTTTTATTAACTCAAGGTGGAGTTGAGATAGCTTTGAATTTATTAGCAGATACTGCTTATTCTCTAGGAATGAGGGTTAGTGCTGCTTTTATAATATTAGGGATAGCTGATTTATTTTATCAAAAGTGGGAGCATACACAACAGCTGAAGATGAGTAAAAAGGAAGTAGAAGATGAACAAAAAGAACAAGACGGAAATCCAGAAGTTAAGTCTGAGCGTCAGAAGAGACAACAAGAGATGGCCCAAAGTAGGATGATGCAAGATGTGCCTGATGCTGATGTAGTAATTACTAACCCTACTCATATAGCAGTAGCTCTTAAGTTTGATATAGAGACAATGGAGGCTCCTGTAGTAGTAGCTATGGGCCAAGATGAAGTAGCTCGCAAGATAAAAGAAGTTGCCAAAGAATATGAAATTGAAATAGTCGAAGAGAAACCATTAGCTAGAGCTTTATATAAGATGGTAGATATTGGAGATCAAATTCCTGCCGAGTTATATCAGGCAGTAGCTGGAATATTAGCTTATGTCTATAAGTTAGATAGAAAAGTGTGAAAAATGAGTGTGAGGAAAGAAAGGAGGTTTTAAGATTTGGCTTCAACTTCACAAGGTTTAGTAGGGAGTATAAGTGAGTATAATGATTTAATTTTTGCTATAGCAGTAATTATGATTGTAGTAATGTTTATTATTCCTTTACCAACTATTTTATTAGATATATTATTAACTTTAAATATTAGTTTAGCATTGACTATATTATTAGTAGCTATGTATTTATCTGATCCTTTAGAGTTATCTGTCTTTCCCTCATTACTATTAATTGCTACTCTTTTTCGCCTAGGCTTGAATGTATCAACCACTAGATTAATCTTAAGTCAAGGGAGTGCAGGACAGGTAATAGAAGCTTTTGGTAGCTTTGTATTAGGTGGTAATTACATCGTTGGGGTAGTTATCTTTATTATTTTAGTAGTTATTCAATTTATGGTAATTACTAAAGGATCGGAGCGTGTATCAGAGGTTACAGCTAGATTTACTTTAGATGCTATGCCTGGAAAGCAAATGAGTATTGATGCCGATTTAAGTTCTGGTTTAATCACAGAAGCGGAAGCAAGGGCCAAACGAGAAAAAATCAGACAAGAAGCAGATTTTTATGGTGCTATGGATGGTGCCAGTAAATTTGTTAAAGGAGATGCTATTGCTGGAATTGTCATTACCTTAATTAATATTTTAGGTGGTTTGACTATTGGTGTTATTCAACAAGGAATGCCTATTACAGATGCTTTACAAACATATACTTTATTAACAGTAGGTGATGGACTAGTCAGTCAAATCCCAGCTTTATTAATCTCTACTGCGACTGGTATTGTAGTAACTCGTGCTGCTTCAGAAGGTAATTTAGGATCTGATTTTACTAAGCAGTTATTTGCTCAACCTAAGGCTTTATGGTTAGTTGCAGGTGTATTATCTATCTTAGGTATTTTAACGCCACTACCTACAATACCTTTTGTAGGATTAGCTTTATTATTTGCTGGATTAAGTTATTTATTATACGAAAATCAACAAACAGCTCAATTAGAGGAAGAATTTAAAGAAGAAGACCAAGAGGCTGAAGAATATCGAGAAGAAGAAAGTATTGCTGATTTATTACAGGTTGATCCAATGGAGCTAGAAGTCGGTTATAATTTGATTCCCTTAGTAGTGCCTGAACAAGGAGGGGATTTATTAGATCGGGTATCAATGATTAGACGTCAGTGTGCTTTGGAGTTAGGAATTGTAATTCCTCCTATTAGAATTAGAGATAATATGCAACTTGAACCAGATTATTACCAAGTGAATTTAAGAGGGATTCAGATAGCCAGTCATGAAATTAAGGTAGATAAGTATATGGCTATGGATTCTGGGATGGCTACTGAGGAAATCCAAGGGATAGAGACTACAGAACCTGCTTTTGATTTACCAGCTTTATGGATTGATGAAGAGCAGAAAGAAAGAGCAGAAATGTCTGGTTATACAGTAGTCGATCCTCCATCAGTGATGGCTACTCATTTGACTGAATTAGTTAAAGACCATGCTTATGAATTATTAGGTAGACAAGAGGTTAAAGAGTTAATTGATAATGTAAAAGAAGACTACCCAGCAGTGGTTGATGAATTAATTCCCGATTTATTATCAATTGGTCAAGTACAAAAAGTGTTACAGAATTTATTAAAAGAGAGGGTCTCTGTTCGTGATTTAGTCTCTATCTTAGAGGTTTTAGCAGACCAGGCACACAATACTCAAGATACAGATATTCTAACTGAATATGTAAGGCAAGATGCTTTATCACGACAAATCTCTAAAAAATACAAAGATGAACAAGGTAATTTACATGTATTAACTTTAGATTCTCAGGTTGAAGAAACTATTTCTAATTCAATCGAGCAGACTGAACAAGGCAGTTATATTGCTTTAGATCCTAACTTAGCTCAACAGATTTATAATAGTTTAGCCCAGATGGTAGAGCAAATGGTAAACCAAGGCTATGACCCAATAGTACTTACATCTCCAATTTTAAGATTTCATTTTAAAGAGTTAACTGAACAAGTGGTACCTAACTTAACTGTTCTATCCTTTAATGAACTAGAATCTGATGTTAATGTGCAAAATCTAGGGGCGGTGACAATATAATGAAAGTAAAAAAATACCAAGCTGATAATATGCAGGAGGCCATGTTAAAGGTTAAATCAGACTTAGGATCTGATGCTATTATTTTACATAGTCGTAAGTTTAAAAAGGGTGGTTTTTTTGGTTTTTTTGCTAAAAAAAAGGTTGAAGTTGTAGCTACTGTAGAGCCAGAGCCTGCAACTGATTCTAAAGATAGCAAGGAGTTAAAAGGTGAATTAGATCAAATGAAGGGGATGATGAATAATTTAATGGGGGAGATTCAAAAGAGTAAGGAAGAATCTCTTGCTGTTACAGGAAATCCCATTTTACAAAAGGTTGTAGAGGCTCTTTTAAATTTAGGGATTGATTATTCTACTGCTCAAGATTTGGCCCGTAAGATTGTCAAAAAGACTCAGGGTCAGGTAGATGATGCAGAAAAATTACAGCAAATATTAAAGGCTGAATTTGAAAATGTAATTAATGATATTGAACCTATTAAATTAGAAGATGATAAAACTAAGGTAGTAGCTATGGTAGGGCCAACTGGTGTAGGAAAGACTACAACTCTAGCTAAATTAGCTGCCAATTTTTCTTTATTGGAAGGAAAGAAAGTAGGTTTAGTTACAGCAGATACTTATCGGATTGCTGCTGTAGATCAACTAAAGACATATAGTGAGATTATCGATTTACCTTTAGAAGTTGCTTTTACCCCCCAAGAACTAACAACAGCTATTGATAAGTATCAAGGTTATGATTTAGTATTAGTTGATACAGCAGGTAGGAGCCAAAATAATCAAATGCATATTTCAGAATTAAAGAGTTTTATTAAAAAGAGTGAAATAGATGAAGTTTATTTAGTTTTAAGTGCAACCACTAAAACTAGTGATTTAAAGAAGATTATTAAGGTGTATACAGAGTTAGAGATTAATAAATTGATTTTAACCAAATTAGATGAAACTGATTCCTTAGGCATTGTCTTTGAAGCTGCTTTAGAAGCTAATAAACCTCTTTCTTATGTAACTGTAGGCCAAGACGTTCCAGAAGATATTAAGTTACCTGAGTCTAAAGAATTAATTGATGATATCTTAGAGGGGTTAGACTTATGAAAGATCAAGCAGAAAAGCTAAGAAATTTAGTTAAGAGTAAGAAACAGAAGGAAAAAAAAGAAAAGCAAGTTAAAAAAGAGACTAGGGATCGGAATTCAGCTTCTATCTATGCTGTGACAAGTGGTAAAGGTGGAGTGGGAAAGTCTAATTTTGTAGCTAACTTGGCCCTAGGGTTACAACAGGAAGGAAAAAAGGTGATAGTCTTTGATGCTGATTTAGGATTAGCTAATCTGGATGTTATTTTAGGAGTTACTCCTAATTATAATCTAAATCATGTTATAAGTGGAACAAAGAGTTTAGAAGAAATTATTATAGCAGGTCCAGAAGGGTTAGCTTTAATTCCTGGTGGTTCTGGCATTGAAGACTTAGCTAATTTATCCCAATATCAAATAAATAATTTAATAGATCATTGGCATAAAATAGAAAATAAATATGATATAATATTAATTGATACAGGAGCAGGTTTATCTAATAGTGTACTTGATTTTGTCTTAGCTGCTGATGAAGTAATTGTTATTTCAACACCTGAGCCCACATCAGTTACAGATGCTTATGGAGTTATAAAAGTAATTAATACCCATGATGCAGATGCTAAAATAAAATTAGTTATTAATCAGGTAGATAGTCGCAATGAAGGAGAACGAATTGGAAGACGGTTATCTAATACAGCCAAAGAATTTTTAAATCAAGAGATTGATTTTTTGGGTGAATTACCGACAGATAAGGCAGTAGTTAAAGCAGTTAAGAAACGAAGGCCATTTCTTTTAGAATACCCCCATGCTAAGATTGCAAAGAGCATTAATCAAATAGTATTAGAATTACTAGATAAAGAACCCAAGAAATCTCAAGGGATTACTGGATTTTTTAGTGATTTATTAAGTTTTAATTAAAGGAGGGGTGCCATGAGAGAAGGTAGAGTTATTAAAAAATTTGATGTGAGTAAAAAGTTAGAGGTTAACCAGCAAGTAGAGTGTGAATTGTTAGGTGGTAAGTATGAAGGAGAATACTCTATTAAAGTAGCTGATATAAGTGATGATCAAAATTTTATAGTTAATGCTCCTTATATTAAAGGACATCCAATTAAATTAGCCGTTAATACAAGATTTAACATTAAGTTAAAGGATGATAATGGGATTTATATATTGCCAGTCAAGGTAACTGGTAGGCAGTTTGATGCTACAGAATTATTATCTGTAAAGTTACGAGAACCGGTTACTAAAATTCAGGAACGCCAGTTTTTTAGACTAGAGGTCTATAAGAATTTAAATTATAGGTTAATAGCTAATAATCAAGAGGATTTAGAAGCTAAAGGAGGTATAGATGAAATTATTGCAGGGGAGGTTAATGAATTACCTGCATTTGATAAAGAAGGAAAGGTAAGGGATATGAGTGCTGGTGGTTTGAAATTATTTACTGCTGAAAGGTTAGGGCTAAATCAAATAATAGAGATTGAGATTAATTTTATTAATGCTTCTTTTAATACAGTGTGTGGAGAAGTAGTCAGGGTAGATAAACAGGATGCAGAGACAGAAGAAATCTATGAGGTAGGGATAGAATTTATTGAATGTCGCCGAAGACAAAGAGACCAAATTACTAAATGGTTATTTGATAAACAGAGAGAATTAAGACAAAAAGGACTTCTTTAGATTACAATATAGTAAGAGGTGATTAAAATGCCATTGGATGATGAACTATCTGATTTAAATCCGTTAGAATTAGATGCATTAAAAGAGGTAGCAAGTATTGGGGCCGGAAATGCTGCTACCTCTTTATCTAGGATGATTGATAGTAAGATAGAAATGAGTGTTCCTAAAGTTGATATTTTACCAGTCGCTGATGTACCTGAGATAATTGGTGGAGCAGAGAAATTAATAGCAGCTGTTTTAGTTAGAATAGAAGGTGAGATAAATGGTGGGGTTTTATTTACTTTAGATACAGCAAGTGCTAATTTATTAATTGAGTTATTAACTGGGATGGATATTAATATTGAAGAGGAGATGGGAGAATTAGAAGCTTCAGCTCTAAAAGAAATAGGTAATATCTTAACCGGGGCCAACCTTAATGCTTTTTCCAAAATGTTAAATATTAAAATCAAACCCCAAGTTCCTGCTTTAGCTTATGATATGTCAGGAGCGATTTTAGAAGTTTGTTTTATAGAATTAGGTCAAGTTGGTGATTACGCTTTAGTAATTGAGACAGATTTTTTAAGTGACCTAGAAGAAGATATTAATGGAAACTTCTTTTTAATTCCTAATCCGGACTCTTTACAAGTTATCTTAAATAAACTTGGTGTATCAGATGTCTAAGAGAATAAGAGTTAGAATGGCTGATATAAAGGTAGGTCAAGCAGATGATATTATTATCACTTCCGGATTGGGTTCCTGTATTGGACTTACCTTATATGATTCTAGAACTAAAGTTGGAGGGATGGCCCATATTATGCTACCTAAATTTCCTGCTAATAAAAAGAAAGGGAATCCAGCTAAGTATGCTGATACAGCAATAGAGATGTTACTTGAACAGTTAGAATCTAAAGGAATTAATAAACGACGATTAGAAGCAAAGATGGCTGGGGGAGCACAGATGTTTAATTTAGTTAATACCAATAGTAAAATGAGGATAGGAGCGAGGAATATCGAGGCTGTAAAAGAAGAGTTAAATAATTATAAAATCCCTTTATTAGGATCAGAAGTAGGAGAAAACTATGGTAGAACAATGGAGTTTTATACAAAGACAGGTGAGGCAAAGATAAAAACGGTTAAGCATGATGATATAATATTATAGTTTCAAAAGCTATAAAGAGTAGGGGAGTGTTAAGCTTGAAGTTGTTAGCTAAGAAATTGGCCCTATTATTTTTTGTGATTGCTATAAGTGTAATTTCATTAGTCGGAATAGGTAGTAGTTTAAATTGGATCACTATTTTAAAAAGGGATTTAATCGGTGGTTTATTATTTAGTTTATTAGGGGGCGTAATTGGTCAATTAGTAGCTTATAATTTAGATAACTTTGGAATTGATGAAAATTCTAAACCTAGAGAAGAAGTAGCAGCTAGTCAAGCAGATACAGCAGATAAGAATGAGCAAAAATCTAAGATGGAATCACTTGAATTTGATACTGTAGATCAAACAGAAGAAAATGTAGTCAATATGGCTCAAGAAGACCCAGCTAAGATGGCTGACTTAGTTAGTAATATGAGTGATCAAGACTAGTAAGGAGGCAGTTTGAATGGCGGGGATTAATAAATTGTCTGAAGATAAATTATGGAAAAAATATAAGCAAAATGATTCACAAGCAGCTAAAGAAGAATTAATTTTAAGATATATACCTCTAATTAAACATATTGTAGGTAAAATTATGGTCACTATTCCAGATGAATATACTTTTGATGACTTGGTCAACTATGGTGTCTTAGGTTTAATTGATGCAATGAAGCGTTTTGATTATCAACGGGGAATAAAGTTTTCTACTTATGCGCTACCAAGGATTAAGGGTGCTATTTATGATGAGTTAAGAAGATTAGATTGGGTTCCAACTAGTATCAGAAGGCAAGCAAAGGAATTTGCTGAAGTTTTAGGCAGATTAGAGAATAAGTTAGGCCGCTCTCCTACTGATGAGGAATTGAAAGAAGAATTAAATCTAACCAATAATGAATATAACAAACTGCTAGCCCGGATTAATATTTCTGACAATATATCTTTAGATAAAGTTATTACCCAACAGAAAAATGGACTAAAGATTAAAGATATAATTAAGAGTGTCTCTCAAGAGGAACCTGACCAGATATTTAGTTATAATGAGACAAAAAGAATTCTAGGAGAAGCAATTGATAAGTTACCAGATAAAGAGAAATTAGTAATTAGTCTTTACTATCATGATGATCTAACATTACAAGAAATAGGTGAGGTTATGGAGCTAACAACAGCTAGAATCTCTCAATTACATACGAAAGCTATTTTTAGATTAAGGGGGCATTTAAGTAGAAAGAAAGATTTATTATTAGGCTAAAATTTAATTTAGTGTTCTGGAGAACTTTTTTTATTTTTATTATATGATATAATAGAAATAAATGGTTAAGGTGTTATAAAGAGGGGGGCTATAAATTGATTAATCAAAAGGTAAGGGTTGAGGGGGATACTAAAGAAGAAGCACTAACAAAAGCCTATCAATTAATTCAACAGCAAGTAGATAAGGAATTTGATAAAAGTAATATTTCTTTAAATCTTGTAAAAGAAGAGAAGAGACTATGGGGGTTAATGGGAACTAAGAAGGTCTATCAAGCTGTATTAAAGCTAAGGGAAGAAACTGATATTGATGGTGATTTTAATATCTTAATAAAAGAAGAGGGCATTTTTTTAGAGGTAATACAGCCTCAAGGCGATGGAGCTGGAGTTAGCTTGGCTGCAATAGAAGAGCAAATAACAGAAAAAGAGATTATTGAAGTTGATCAAGAAGCAGTTAGTGAAGCATTAACCCTTGGTCAAGAAAAGATAAAGATTGCTGAAAGAAAGCCAGAGTTAGATCGTGATGCAGAAATAAATCTAGAGATTAGTGATGATCAATTAAAGGCTTATTTAGATTATATTCCAGCATTAGGTGGTAAGAAATTGACAGCAGATGAAATTATAGATCAGGTCAAAGAAAGGGGCGTTATATTTGGTCTTAGAGAAGAGGAGTTTAGGGCCAAATTTAATCAAGATAAGGAATTAGAGAGCTTTTTAATAGCCCAAGGAGAAGAGCCCACTCCTGGTGAAGATGGCCAGCTTGATTTTAAATTTGACTTAGACCGTCAAGAGCAAAAGGTCAATTTAAAAGAAGACGGAACAGCAGATTTTTATAATTTGAATCGTATTGTTAATGTTGAATCTGGTGATTTGTTAGTAGAAAAAATTCCACCTGTAGAGGGGAAAGCTGGAACTTCAGTCAAGGGCCAAGAAATGCCACCTAAACCAGTTGAAGAAGCAGAAATACCTGTTGGAGAAAATGTAAGCTTAAGTGATGATGGATTATTTTTAGAGGCAGAAATGGAAGGGCAGGTTGTTTATACTAATCAAGTTGTTAGTGTGACTAAGATTCATAAAGTAAATGGTAATGTAAATTTAGAAACAGGAAATATTGATTTTAATGGTAGTGTAATAATTAATGGAAATATAGAAGATGGAATGGAAGTTAAAGCTACAGGAAATATTCATGTTAAAGGTTGTGTTTATAATGCTCAGGTGGAATCTGGGGGCCAAATCACAATAAATAAAGGTTTTATTGCTGGAGATAAAGGTTATTTAAAAGCTGAAGGTGATATTGAGGTTAAATTTGTCGAGAATGGAATAGTAGAAACTAAAGGTAGCTTAATAGTTAAACAGGCGATTATGCATAGTCAAGCTAATGCTAGGAAGAAAGTAATAGTTGAAGAAGGTAAGGGGTTAATAGTCGGGGGAGAGATTAGAGCTGGAATTGAGATTAGTGCTAAAGAAATAGGGTCTAATTTAGCTACTCCAACTGAAATTGGGGTTGGTGTCACTCCTCAGTTGAGAGATGAGTATAATAAGGTTAAAAGTAAATTAGAAACGAAAAAAGAAAAGTTAGAGGAGACAATAAAGAATATAAACTTATTAAATAAACAGGAGGCTAAGGGCAGACTAGAGGGAAAAAAAGAGCAGCTACTACAGCAATTAACTAACCAAAGAAATATTCTTTCCAGGAAAGTTAAGCGATTAAAGACTGAACAAAAAGAATTAACAAATAGATTAGAAGAAGATGTAAATGCAAGGGTGAAAGTCAAGAAGACTATTTACTCTGGAGTTAATATTATGATTGGAAATCAGTATAAAAAGATAAAGAAGAAAAATACGCATGTGCAGTATTATGCTGGTGATGAAGAGATTAAGTCTGCTTCTTATTAAATAGTCAAGTTTATTCTTGGCAAGGAGGTGTTAAGGTTGGTTGGCCCAATCAATCCTAAAGCATTTGTTCCTCGGTCATTAGAAGTTAGTAATCAAGAACAGACGATGAATGTACAGTATGAACAAGTAGCACAAGATTTAAAAAAACAGCATAAAAACCAACAACAAAGAGTTAATCAGTTAGAAGAAACTGAATCTAAACGGGTACGTGATGAAGAAAATAAAAAAGAGAAAAAGGATAAAAAAGACCAAGAAAAGCAAGATGATACAAAAGAGAAAGAAGATTTAGACCAAGAAACTCTTGGCAGGCATATTGATATTAAAGTTTAGTGATGATTAAAATCTCTAAAACGGAGTTGATAGGATGGAATATATAATTAGTAATATCGATTATATACTATTTGGAATAGGAATTATAATAATATTTATTTCTTTATTTTTAACTTATAGAGTTGATAGTGATAATGATGAATATTATATTGAATCAGAATTATTATCAAAAATTAGGGAAGTAAAAGAAGATATAGAGGAGAGTTTAGCTAATAAAGAATTTAAAGAAGTATTAGATGAGGAGATTAAACCTAATAAGTTTAATCAAGAAGTCACTTCACTAAAAAGATTAGCTAAAGATCTAGACCAGAAGGTAGAAAAAATAGCTAATAAATTAGATAGATTAGAAGGACGATTTGATAATAGTTTCCAGAAAAAGTTTTCAACTAAGCCAAGCCAAGAAAATGACTCTGTAAAATCTAAAGAGTACAAAAAGATTAAGAAATTAGTTGATGAAGGTTATACTCTAGCTGAAGTAGCTCAGAAGTTAGATATGGGTAATAGAGAAGTAAGACTAATTTGGAAGTTCAATTCACGGGGGTCAAAATAATGTTGCGACATATATTATTGGGGGTTGGGATTACATTAATTGTGGTAGCTTTAGTTTTAATGGGGGTTAATGTAGCTCAACCTTCTTTTGATAATTCTAAGAATAGAATTAATAATAAGCGGCAAACTATAATTAAGGAAGCCAGAAAACTAGGGATGGCTTTTCCTGGTGAAAATTATCAATCAGGAATCTCTTTAGAGCAGAATATAGATTTAGAAAAGGTTATTAGTTCATTAGCAAAAGAAAAATCTAAGCAATCAAATAGTGTTAAGGATCATTTGCGAGAAATCATAATTAATATTCCACAAGGAATGAATGGTAGACAAGTAGCAGGTTTGTTAGTAAGTAAAGGTCTTTTGAAAAATAAGACTAAATTTATAAAAACATTAAATAAATTCAATATAGAAAATAAAATTATGGCGGGGAGATATACTTTTTCTAGCCAAGCTTCCTTTATAGAGATATTATTGGTATTAATTGCTCCTAAGGAGGATATAAAATAGGCTAATATAAGGCTTAAAAAAATAGCGATAAATGTTGATATTGTTATTATGGTGTGGTATACTACATAACAGTGTGTAAAAAATGAAGATAGCACGCACATCTCTGGACTTTAATAAAGGTGCCCTTAGGGTCTTATTAAAGGTAGAAAGGGATGGAGGACTAAAAACCATGGAGGTGCAGTAATAATATGTCAGTAGTTACTATGAAGCAACTATTAGAAACAGGTGTTCATTTTGGACATCGAACTAGACGTTGGAATCCAAAGATGGATCCATATATTTTTACAGAAAGAAATGGGATCTATATAGTAGATCTTGAACAAACAGTTAAGTTAACTGAGGTAGCTTATGATTTTATAAGAGATTTAGCAAGTGAAGGAAAAGAAATTTTATTTGTTGGAACTAAAAAACAAGCTAAGCAAACAATTAAGCAAGAAGCTGAAAAATGCGGTATGCCATATGTTAGTGAAAGATGGCTTGGTGGTATGTTAACTAACTACCAAACTATTAGTAAACGAATCAGAAGATTAGAAGAGATAGAGCAAATGGAAGAAGATGGATTATTTGAAGTTTTACCTAATAAAGAAGTTATCGAATTAGAGAGAGAAAGAGATAAATTAGAGCGGTTCTTAGGTGGTGTTCGTCATATGGACGGACTACCTGATGCTATCTTTTTAGCTGACCCTCGTCAAGAGGAGATCGCGGTAGCAGAAGCTAATAAATTAGGTATTCCAGTAGTAGCTATTGTGGATACTAATTGTGATCCTGATTTAATTGACTATGTAATTCCAGGTAATGATGATGCTATTAGAGCGGTTAAACTATTAACTGGCATAATGGCAGATGCAGTATTAGAAGGTAAACAAGGTAATGTAGAAGAAGCTGAAGTTGAAGCTGAAGCTACTAGTGAAGAAGATACTGAAGAATAAATTTAAGGGCGTGGAATAAGGCGTAACTCGTCCTTATGAAGCGCCTTTTAACTACATAAGGAGGATTTAATTATGGGAATTTCTACAGCAGATATTAAAGAATTAAGAGAACAAACTGGAGCAGGAATGTTAGATTGTAAGAAAGCATTAGAAGAAAATGATGGAGATTTAGATGAGGCAGTTGATTATTTAAGAAAGCAAGGTATTGCTTCTGCAGAAAAGAAGGCTGGTCGAACTGCTTCTGAAGGTTTAGCATCTGTTAAAGCTGAAGGAAATCAAGCAGTAATTGCTGAGATTAATTCTGAGACTGACTTTGCTGCTAAAAATGATAAATTTCAAGAAGTTGTTGATCAGATGACTACTCATCTATTAACTAAGCAGCCAGCTGATGTAGATGAAGCATTAAATCAAACTCTAGTTGGTTCAGATAAGACAGTTGAAGAATACTTTAATGAAGCTATTTCTCAAATTGGAGAAAATCTTTCTTTCCGTCGTTTTAAATTGATCGAAAGAGCAGCTGATGAGGTATTTGGTACATATATTCATATGGGTGGTAATATTGGAGTTTTAACTTTACTTGAAGGTGGAGATGAGGACTTGGCCCGGAATGTAGCTATGCATATTGCTGCTGCTAATCCAGATTACTTATCTAGAGATGATGTTCCAGCAGAAGATGTAGAAAAAGAAAAGCAGGTATTACAAGAGCAAGCTGAAAATGAAGGAAAGCCAGAACATATTGTAGAACAGATTGTTAAAGGTAGGTTAAATAAGTTTTATAATCAAAATTGTTTAGTAGAACAAGAATATATTAGAGACACTGATAAAACAGTAGGAGATTTATTATCTGAAGCTGATGCTACAATTAAAGAGTCTGTTCGTTATGAAGTTGGAGAAGGAATTGAAGTTGAGGAAGAAGATTTTGCTGAAGAAGTTATGAGTGAAGTTAATGAGGTTAACAAGTAGAAATAGTACGAAAAAGAGAACACAGCTGTGTTCTCTTTTTTAAATTTCAAAGGGAACTGGGGGTTAAATTGATGTCAGAAACAGAATATTCAAGGGTAATTATTAAATTAAGTGGAGCTGCTTTAAGTGGAAATCAGGATTATGGTATTGACCCTCAATTTATTGAGTCTATTGCACAAGAAATCAAAGATGCAATAGCAACAGGAGTAGAAATAGCCATCGTAGTTGGCGGAGGAAATATTTTCAGAGGGATAGCTGGTAGTGCTCAAGGTATGGATCGTGCTACAGCTGATTATATGGGAATGTTAGCTACTGTAATGAATTCTCTAGCTTTACAAGATTCTTTGGAGACACTAGGATTATCTACTAGAGTACAGACTGCAATTGCTATGAGAGAAGTAGCTGAACCATATATTAGGCGTAGAGCTATTCGTCATTTAGAAAAAGGGAGAGTAGTTATCTTTGCAGCTGGAACTGGTAACCCTTTCTTTTCTACTGATACAACAGCAGCTTTAAGAGCAGCTGAGATTGATGCAGATGCTATTTTGATGGCTAAAGATGTAGATGGTATTTATGATTCTGATCCTGAACAGAATCCCAATGCAGTTAAATTTAAAGAATTAGATTATATTGATGTTTTAAATCGTGGTTTAGGAGTTATGGATTCTACTGCTGTATCTTTATGTATGGATAATAGTATTCCTTTAGTTGTTTTTGGCTTATCAAAGGATGGAAACATTAAAAGAGCTGTACTAGGTGAAAAAGTAGGTACTTTTGTTAAATAGAATTTAAAAAGGAGGTATAAAGATGATTAAAGGTGTAATGAATGATACACGTAAAAAGATGGAAGAAGTACTTGAAAGTATTGAAGGAAACTTTGCTAAAATTAGGACTGGAAGAGCTAGACCTTCTTTAGTAGAAGATATCAAAGCAGAGTATTATGGCCAGGTAACACCACTTAATCAAATGGCTCAAATTTCTGTTCCTGAGGCTCGTCAACTAGTTATTAATCCTTATGATAATAATGCTCTTGAAGATATTGAAAAAGCAATTTTAAAGTCTGATTTAGATTTAACACCTAATACTGATGGTGATTTAATTAGAATTAATATTCCTGAATTAACTGAGGAAAGAAGAAAAAAATTAGCTAAATTAGCTGATGAAAAAGCTGAAGAAGGAAGGATAGCTATTAGAGAAGTTAGACGAGAAGCTAACAATGAACTAGAAGATCTAGAGTCTAGTGGGGAAATCTCTGAAGATAATTACCATCGTGGGTTAGATAATGTTCAACAAATAACTGACGAATATATTAATAAAGTTGATACATTATTAGATAAGAAAAAATCAGCAATTATGAGTGTATAACCTTTAATATCCCCCTCTTTATCTGAGGGGGTTAAATTTTATAGATTTATGGATA